>CACDHV010000005.1 GCA_902552755.1 uncultured Pelagibacteraceae bacterium
CTCTTTCAGCTTCTCTTACATTAAAACTAATTACTTGTTTTGCGGTTTGTGCTGCTATTCTACCAAAATCAAATGATGGAAGAGGTTGAAGAACCTCATCTCCAACTTGTTTATCTTTATTAGACTGATTTAGTTTTATTGCATCATCAAGAGTTATTTCAACGTTTAAATTTTCAGGTTTATCAACTATTAATAATTTTCTAAAAATTCCTATATCACCATTATCTCTGTTAATTTCTACTTTAATTTCGTTGTCAGCCCCAAATTTAGATTTAGCTGCTTTTGCAATGCCGGTCTCCATAGACTCTATAATCAATTCTTTGTCGATTGATTTTTCTAAAGCTACAGCTTCAGCAATTCTCAACAGCTCTAATTTATCTGCTCTTCTATTTAACATATATTTTATTTAACATTTTTTTTCAGCCAAAAAAAAATGGGCCTAAGCCCATTTTTGAAATTCATCAATGTTATCGAAATATAGTTATTTTTAATATGTTTTCAACAATATTTACTTAGCAAAAACCACTGATTTATCAGTTTTTTCCCATGAAAATGATCCATCGCCTTCAGGTATTCTTCCAAAGTGACCATAAGCTGCGGTTTTTTCATATATTGGTTTATTCAGACCAAGCATTTCTCTAATACCTCTTGGACTTAAATCAAAATTTTCTTTTATAAGTTTTTCTACGTGCATATTTTTTTCTTCATCATTATCAAATAAGTCTACATAAATTGATAAAGGCTTAGATACCCCAATTGCGTAAGCTAATTGAATTAAACATTTATCTGCAATTTTTGATGCAACAACATTTTTAGCTAAATATCTAGATGCATATGCAGCAGATCTGTCTACCTTTGTTGGATCTTTACCTGAAAATGCACCTCCTCCATGAGGTGCAGCTCCACCATATGTATCCACAATTATTTTCCTACCAGTTAAGCCACTATCTCCATCTGGCCCTCCAATCACAAAGTTTCCAGTAGGATTAATATAAATCTCTTTTTCATCAAGACTTCCCAATAAGTTTTTAGGTATAGATCTCTCTATATAAGGTATACAGAGTTCTTTAACTTTAGCCAAGTTAACATCTTTAGAATGTTGTGTAGAAATAACAACTGAAGTTACTGCAGATGGCATACCATCTTTATATTCTATAGTAATTTGACTTTTTGAATCTGGTTCTATTCCATTTAACTTTCCTGATTTTCTATCTTCAGCCATCAATCTAAGAATTTTATGTGAATAATGAATTGGAGCTGGCATTAATACATCTGTTTCGTTACAAGCATAACCAAACATAATTCCCTGATCTCCAGCACCTTCATCTTTATTTCCAGCAGAGTCTACTCCCATTGCAATATCAGCTGATTGGGAGTGTAAATGAGTTTCAATTTTAGTTTGTTCTCTCCAAGAAAAACCATCCTGGTCATACCCTATATCTTTTATACATTCTCTAACTTTCGAAATTAATTCATCATTTTTGAGTTCTGGACCTCTTACTTCGCCTGCTAATACAACTTTATTTGTTGTTGTTAAAGTTTCACACGCAACCCTTGCTTGGGGTTCGGATGCTAAAAAGCTATCCACAACCATATCTGATATTCTGTCACAAACTTTGTCTGGGTGTCCTTCAGACACTGATTCACTTGTAAATAAAAAGTTTTTCTTCATTAATTCCCCCGTTTTTTAAAAAAAAAAATTAAACTAATATAAATAGATAGAAAATAAAAGAAGATCTTATTGCCTTGAGAACTAAAAATTGTTTTATCGGACTTTTTAAAAGAATTTAGTTCAATAAATCCCTTATCAGTTGTTAAAATCTTTTCAATAACCTGACCTTTTGCATTTATATATGCTGAAATGCCATTATTTGAGGAACGAATGACAGATTTGCCTTCCTCAATTGACCTAAAAATAGAGTGAGAGTAATGCTGATATGGTCCAATAGAATTTCCAAACCATCCATCCTCAGATATATTTAAAATAAATTCATAATTTTTTTTACTTTTATTAATTTTGCCAGAGTAAATAATTTCATAACAAATTAGTGGAATAATATTAATATTATTCAGTCGAATAGGATCTCTTCGATTATCAGCAGAAAAGGACTGGTAACCTTGTGTAATTTTTTTAAATCCTAATTTTAATAATATTTTTTCTAATGGCAAAAATTCTCCAAAAGGTACTAATTTATTTTTATAATATCTTTCCAAAATATTAAGATTGTTATCAAGAACTAAAAGAGAATTATAAATATTTTGGTCTTCATATATATTCATACCTAAAATAATTTTATGTTTTTTTGAAAAATTGTTTGAAAAAAGAGTTTTAAATTTTTTGAGATCTTCAAAATATATACTTGAGAGAATCCCCTCCGGTAAAATAAAAACTGTTTCACTTGATATGTCTGGTTCAGATATATTAATCAACTCTGAGATAAATTGACTTGGACTCTCATTTTGAAAATATCTATTAATATTAATTTTTGGGGAAATAATTTTTATTGTAAAATCTAAATCTATTTTTGGTTTTAACTCATATTTTTTTAAACTTGATTTACCCCAAAAATAATTAGAAAAAATAACTAGTAGAGAAATAATACATATAATTCCTTTTATATTTTTTTTTAATCTAAAAAATAAAGAAATCGGTAATAAAAATAATAAAATAATTAATGAATTGAAAGCATAAGTTCCAGTTATAGAAAGTAATTGGATAAATTCTAAGTAATCAGTAAAACTGAACGCAATTAAATTCCATGGAAACCCACCAAATAAAAAACTTCGAATATATTCAGATACAGATAAAGAAGTTGCCAACATTAAAATTGATAATAAATTTTTTTTTGGGTTTAAAAGTGAGAAAGCTAAAGTTGAAAAACCATAAAACAATCCTAAAAATAATGGTATTAAAATCAAAGCAAATGGTATTAGAGGTTTAAATATGTCCTCAAAAGTTAGTGAATTTGTTATCCAATATAAATTTGAAATAAAATAACCAAAGCCAAATATACATCCAAGATTAAAAGAGATAATTTTATCTTTTGAATAAAATAAAAGAACCCACAAAAGAACTGGATATGAAAAAAAGTTTACATAAAACAAATTATATGGTGGAAGCGCGAAAGAAGATAATGAACCTATTAAAAAAATGAAAATGTATAATAATATTTTATTTTTATATAATAAAGTCAATTTACTTTATGAAAATATCTCAAAATTGATTTTTCTTTTTTAAACATTTTTTTAAACTCATTTAATTTCTTATGGTCATAGCCTATCAAATGTAAATACCCATGAATCCATACTTTATCAAATTCTAACGAAAAATTTGTTTTTTTTGATCTTTCTTTTATTATTTCATAACTGATTGCTATATCTCCTACATATAATATTTTTTTATTTTTAATTTTAATTGGAAAAGACAAAACATCCGTAGTTTTATTTTTCTTTCTAAATTTATAATTTAAATTTTTCATCTCTTTATTATTAGTAAGTAGTATCGAGAATTCATGTTTTTTACTTTTAAATGAGGATGTCTTAGATAATATTTTAAGTCTTTTTTTCAAATAATTATCTGGTTTTTTCAATACTCTTTTCCAGTTTGAATTACTAGATATAACATTAGCCTTTATCATACCTCAGAGCTTTGATCTGAATAAGCCTTTACAATTTTAGATACTAGTGGATGTCTAACCACATCTCTGTGATCAAAATCAACTACCGAGATTTCTTTTAGGTGACCAAGTAATTTTTTTGATCTATGTAGACCCGAAAGTGATTTATTCGGTAAATCTATTTGTGAAGGATCACCATTGATTACTATTTTAGAATTCTCTCCTATTCTAGTTAAAAACATTTTAATTTGTGTATCTGTTGCATTTTGTGCTTCATCCAAAATGGCAAATGAATTTTTTAAAGTTCTTCCCCTCATAAAAGCTAGGGGAGCTATTTCTATATCTCCAACTTCAATTTTTTTTTGTATCTTTTCAAAGTCTAATAAATCATACAATGAATCATACAATGGTCTAAGATATGGATCTACCTTCTCTCTCATATCACCTGGTAAAAATCCAAGTCTTTCACCAGCTTCAACAGCTGGTCTAGATAAAATTATTTTTTCTATTTTTTTGTCTAGTAACATAGTAAGTGCTACAGCAACTGCTAAAAAGGTTTTACCAGTTCCAGCCGGCCCTGCTGAAATAATAATATCTGACTTTTTTAAAGCTCTAACGTAATCTTTCTGTTTTTCAGACCTTGGAATTACAGACTTTTTTGGAGTTTTAATTATATATTCTACTTTTTTTTCGAAATTATTTTTTTCATCAATCATAAATTTATTTATAGAAGAAATTATATCTTTTTTTTCAATTGATCCATTATTTAAAAATTGTTCAGTTAAAAATTGAATAGCATTTTTAACTATATTATTTTTTTCTGGATCACTTTTTACTAGTATGGAGTTTCCTCTAGAATACAAACTAGTGTTTGTTAATTTTTCTAGTTCTTTTAAATTATTATTAAACTCTCCTGTAACTCCTAGTAACAAATCGTTATTTTGAAATATTATATTTAAAGTATTATTTTCAGAATATACAAACTTTAGCTCTGAAATAATATTTTTTTTATTTAAATTACTCAATTCAGGCTGCTTTCATATTATTATATACTGATCCAAACAGTGTATTCTGGTTACTAGTTTGAATTTTTACTCTTACGATTTTACCAATATTATTTTCAGTTCCGTCACAAATTACAGGTGAAATATATTTATTTCTCCCAAAAAATTTGTTTTGGTTTTTCATTTTATTTTCCACAAGTACATCAATTATATTATTTCGCATTGATTTATTCTTTTCTATTTGATTGTTAAATAGCTCCTTTTGAATTAAATTGAGCCTTGCTTTAGAAGTATTTTCATCGATCATTTTTAATTTTGATGCAATAGTTCCAGGTCTTGGACTAAAAATAAAGGAAAAAGAATTTATAAATTTTATTTTTTTTATTAAATTATATGTATCTTCAAAATCTTTTTTAGTTTCTCCAGGATAACCAATAATAAAATCACTTGAAAATTCTATCTCTTTGTTTATGTTTTTTAATTTTTCGTAAACTTTAATGTAGTCATCCACCGTGTGTTTTCTGTTCATTAATTCTAACATTCTATTAGAACCACTTTGAATTGGTAAATGGACAAATGGCATCAATTTTTGACTAGTGGAGTAACAATCTATTAAATCGTCAGTCATGTCTCTTGGATGTGAAGTCGTATATCTTATTCTCTTTAATTCTGAATATTTGTTTAAATGATTGATTAAATCAGAGATTCTAAATTCTTTAGAGTTTTGTTTATATGAGTAGGCGTTAACATTCTGACCAAGCAATGTTATTTCTCTCGCCCCATTTTCAATCAGTTGTTCCGCCTCATTAATTATTTTATTAAAAGGTCTTGAATATTCTGGTCCTCTTGTGTAAGGGACGACACAAAAACTACAAAATTTATCGCATCCCTCCTGTATAGTTAAAAAAGCCGATATTTTATTATTATTATTTTTAATGTTATCAAAGTATCCAAATTTTGAGATTGTATCAAATTCTGTTTCTTCTTGTTTTAAGTTAAATTCGTGTTCTATTAATAAGTCATTTATTTTGTGATAGGCTTGAGGACCTATGATAATATCTATATATGGTTCCCTTTTTAACATTTCCTCATTTTCTGCCTGAGCTACACATCCAGCCACAACCATGATTGGTTTTTTTTTATTTCTATATAATTTTTTTACTCTTCCAATTTCATGATAAACTTTTTCTTTCGCTTTATCTCTAATGTGACATGTATTTAGAATATAACATTCAGCATTTTCTTGGTCTTCAGTCTTTATAAAGCCTAACTTACTAACATTATCATATATTCTATTTGAATCGTATTCATTCATTTGACAGCCAAATGTTTTAATAAATATATTTTTTTTTTTCATAAATTAATTTGCAAATTGAACTTTTGCATTAAATGATACAGATCTTCTTTCTTCGTCTGTTCCGGTAAAGGGATAAACGGTGTGCATTAAATAATTTGGAAATAAGTAAAAATCACCTAGTTCGGGTTTTACTAAAAATGTAGATTTTGAGAATAAATTTGGAGATCCAAATATTAATTGAAGTTTTCCATTTTCATTTGTTTTTTTATTAGGTTGTGATGTATTGCCTAGATGAGATGGAACCTTAAGATATCCTACACCAGATATATCCCCAGTATGCCAATGAACAGGATTATAATCGTTTTTAAATTGTCTTACCACCCAAGATTTTATTAGTTGAAAATTTTTAATTTCTTTTTTTAAATCTTCTTTTGCCCAACTAGAAACATTAGAAGCTAAAAATTCAGCCCATTTTATTTTTTTCATAAAATCTACCTCCATCAAAAACTCTTGCTGAACTTTTCCAATAAGTTTATCTCCTTCATCTAATTTTTTTATTTTTTGATCATCAAGAATAACTGTATCAATATAATGATTTATTTCTTCAATCATTTCATTTGACATTTTTATTTTTACAATTGATGGACCAAATGGTTTTAATACTTTGAAATTTTCCATTTATTTTTTTTTTATGCCATAAAGCTCGAGTTTATGATCTACTAGCTTATAGCCATATTTTTCAGCTACCTTTTTTTGAAGTTTTTCAATTTCCTCGTCTACGAACTCAATAATTTCACCAGATTTTATATCTATAAGATGATCATGATGACTTTCAACTAAGGTTTCATATCTTGCTTTTCCGCCTTTGAAATCATGTTTAGCTAATATGCCTGACTCCTCAAACAGTTTGACTGTTCTATAGATGGTAGCAATACTTATTCTTGAATCAATTTTGGAAACCCTTTTATATAACTCATCGACATCTGGATGATCAGATTCACCATAAACTTCCTTGGACTCGGATAAAACTTTAGCTATTATTTTTCTTTGATCAGTAAGTTTGACCCCTTTCTTTTGACAAATCTGTTCTATAGTTTCGGACATAATTTATTTTAACTCGAATATACAGGTTTTATCAAACCTTTAATAATTAATTTTTTTTGATGTAATTTAACTAAGTTTTTATAATTCTTATTTTTTATATCCTCAGATTTAAAACCAATCAAATTAGCTTTATTGGCAAAAGATATAGCTTTTGCTATCGATAATGAAATTCTTAAACCTGTAAATTTACCGGGCCCCAAGTTGACAAAAATTGTATTAATGTCATTTATTCTTTTTTTTTTTTTCTGAATAAAAGTTAAAAGTAGTTTCATAAAATTATCAAAATTTTCCCTACTGTTTAAATAGCTTGTGGTATATAATTGCTTATCTGTGATGATCACAAAAATAATTTTTTCATTAGCTGCATCAATTATTAAATTTGTCATTTTATATTTTTTTTTTTTAAATGCTTATGCTGAAACTGTAAACAAAAAATTTGAACCAGACGAAAAGGGAATTTTAGCTTTAATGTATCATAGATTTGAGGAAAATCAGTACCCATCAACAAATATAAGAATTGATATATTCCAAAAACATTTAAACATTATTAAGCAAAATAATTTTTCTTTTTTAAATCCAAAAAATTTTGATTTTGAGTTTAATAAAATAAGCAAACAAAAAAAAATTTTACTTACGATTGATGATGCTTTTTCCTCATTTTATATTAATGCATGGCCAATTCTAAAAAAAAATAAAATTCCATTTATTTTATTTGTTTCGACCGAAACAGTAGGTAAAAAAGGATATATGAATTGGGGTGAAATCGCAGAAATATCAAAAGAGGATTTTGTTTATATTGGAAACCACTCACATTCACATGAATACTTAGTAAAATATAAATTTGAAAAATTTAAAAAAGATATTGCCAAGTCGATAAAAATTTTCAAAGAAAATCTTGGTTACAACTCTAAGTTTTTTTCTTACCCATTTGGCGAGTATAGTTTAGAACAAAAAAAATATATTTCAAAAAATTTCGATTATGCTTTTGGTCAACATTCTGGAGTAATAGATTTAAATAAAGATAAGTATGAATTACCTAGATTTCCCATAAACGAAAAATATGGGGATTTAGAAAGATTTAAATTTTTAATAAATCTTCTCCCAATCCAATATAAAGCTATAACTCCCGAGGAAAAATTTTTATTAGATGCTAATAATCCACCAGAACTTGTAATAGAATTTTTTAATGATCAACCTAAAATTGATAAAATAAATTGCTTCTCAAATGAGGGCGGCGAGTGGAAAAATTCTGAGCTAAACTATACAAACGATAAAATAGAGGTTATTTTTACAGAGAAATTTTTACCAAGAAGAGGAAGAGTTAATTGTTCAATGAAAGATAAAGATGGATGGAGATGGTTTGGAACTCAGTTTACTCTAAATTAAATTTTTCATTTTTAAACTCGTTGGTAAAATATCTACATCATCAAAATCTGTTAATGAATTCTGATTAATAATTTTTTTTAGGACTTCGGTATATTTTTTCCCTGTTGCTGCATATTTTTCAAGAAAATTAACTAGTTTTAAACTATCTAATTTTTCATCATTATCTCTTTGGATTGCCCTTTCGATTCTAAATTCTTTGTAACTAGGATGAGTATTCAAATTTCTTTGATAAGCTCTTACTGAAGCTTTCAAAATTTTAAACTTCGCAACTTTATGTTTTTTATCTTTTTCGACTTCTAAAGGTCTTATGCCTTCACCAGACCATGTCCATTGTCCAAATAATGCATTACCTTCTTGTGCAAACCTCGAGCTTCCCCAGCCAGTTTCTTTTGCTGCTTGCGCTATTGCTAACGAAACAGGAACTTCATCCATTCTTATTTTAAGTTTGGCTAAATCATTATTTTTTATACCGTATTGTTTAAATTTAAGTTCAAGCCATGCTTTATCTCGTGTTGAAGTATTGTTCTTATTTAAAATTTCAAAAAGTTTTTTTCGATCAAATCTTATTTTAAGATTTTCCTCAATAATCAATGGTAATACAATTTTAATAAATAGTTTTTTTCTTTTTTTTGGGCTTTCAATATTTTTAAGTTCTTTAGGGAGTTTTGTTAATTGGTTTCCTGCGTTTACTAGTTTAGTTTTTTTAACAGTTTCTAGATTATATCCATTATCTTTAAATAGTTCTTCTATTGTTGAAGCACTTAGTCTTTGAGGATCTTCATCATCTTCATCCTTTCCAAAAACATCTATATCCTCAAAAATATTCCACGAAAATCTATCTTTAATTGATTTTTTTATTATTTTATTTTTTTTATTCTGCTTATCTAATATTTCATTAAAACTTTGTTTTGAGGAATTTAAAACAACTTGATTTGATTTTAAATTATTTTTTAAAAAGTTTAATGAATTTGGTAAAACTGAAAATACAAATATAATAATCAAACTTGTTAATAATGTTTTAAAAAAATTAAGATTACTATTATTCTTTTCTTTTTTTAATTTTTTTTTTTTCATATCTTTATTGATTTCTTATAATTGATAGTTAAGGTATTAAACAGCTAAAACTTCTTTTACTTCAGGAATATAATGGCAAAGAAGGTTCTGAACACCTTGTTTTAGAGTTAAGGTTGAAGATGGACAGCCTGAGCAGCTTCCTTTTAATATAACTGTCACTTTTCCATCTTTAAATTCTTTAAATGTTATATCCCCTCCATCTCTAGCAACAGCTGGTCTAATTTTAGTTTCTAATATTTTAATTATTTTATTTTCAATTTCCCCATACTTTGTATGATCATCTAATTCTAAATTTTTATTAATTATAAATTTATTACCATCATCATAGTATTCATTGAGATATGAAATTACTAAATGCTTTATATTTTCCCATTTTTCATCTTGAGTTTTATTGATTGATAAAAAATCACTACTCAAAAATATTCCTGTAACACCATTTATTGATAAAATATTTTTTAATATAGGGATTTCTGTTTGATCCTTATTTAAGAATTCATAAGGTCCATCATTTGAAACCCCTTTTCCTGGGAGAAATTTTAAAGAATTTGGGTTTGGTGTTTCTTGTGTTTGTATGAACATAATATTTATATAACTATAAATTCTTAAATTTAAAGAATTTTAAAAACCTATTATTTTCTTCATTTCTTTTATCTTTTTTCCTGCAATTTCTTCAGCTCTATGGGCTCCTTGTGTAAGAATTTTATCAAGATATTCTTGATCATTCATTAATTTTTTTATTTCATCAGATATTGGTGAAATTTTATCAGATAAAATTTGAGCTAATTGACTTTTTAGATCTGAAAAATTTTTACCTCCGAATTCTGCTAAAGTTTTATCTAAAGTTTGATCTAAAATACTAGAATAAATTCCAAGAAGATTTTCAGCTTCAGGTCTATCTTTTAATTTTTGTTCTTCACTAGGAATTGGAAAAGAATCTGTTTTGGCTTTTTTAATTTTATTTATAATTTCTTCTTTTGTATCAGTTAAATTAATCCTACTAAGATCTGATGGATCCGATTTGCTCATTTTTTTTAAACCATCTTTTAAACTCATTATTCTTGAAAAACTTTTTTTTATTAAAGGTTCTGGGGCTTTTAAAAAATCATCACAATTAAAATCTTTGTTAAATTTTTGGGCAATGTCTCTTGTTAATTCCAAATGTTGTTTCTGATCTTCTCCAACAGGGACATGGGTTGCATCATAAAGCAATATATCACTAGCCATTAATATAGGATAAATATATAAACCAACAGAGGCCTTTTCCTTATCTTTACCAGCTTTTTCTTTAAATTGTGTCATTCTATTTAACCAACCCATTGGTGCCATACAACTTAGAACCCATGAAGCTTCCGCATGTGCATGAACTTTTGATTGGTTAAAAATAATACTTTTACTTGGATCAATACCACTCGCTATAAATGTTGCAGTTGTTTCACGAATATTATTCTTTAATTGATCTTTATCTTGCTTAACAGTAATTGCATGTAAATCTACAACACAAAAAATACATTCATTTTGATTATCATTACTTAATTCAACAAAATTTTTAATGGCACCAAGGTAATTACCTAAATGAAGATTACCTGTAGGCTGAACACCAGAAAATATTTTTTTGGACATCTATCAATACTTTAAATTAATATCTGAAATTTTAAAGGCTTTTATAATAATAGAAAATCCGATGTATGAAACGAAAGTAAATGAAACAATCAATAAAATAAAAATAAATTTATAATTATTTTCATAATCTAAGTAAGTTCCAAGAATATTTATTAAAATATAAAATATAAATATCGCAATTATATTTGAGAAAATAATTTTTGTTATTTGCTTTATAAAACTAGAACTAAATTTAAAGTAATTTTTGTTATTCACAAAAACCAATAAAATTAACCCATTAAACCACGAGGAGATTGTTGTTGCGATTGGTATTATAATAAAACCAATTTGTGAAAAAAAAGTTAAACTAATAATTGTATTTAAAATTACTGAAATTAAAGAATACTTAAATGGTGTTTTTGTATCATTTCTTGCAAATAAAAAAGTGGAAAAAATTTTGATTAAAGAAAATGCAGGAAGTCCAAAAGAAAAATAGAACAGAGCTTTTGCAGAATTACTAACAGTCGACTGGTCAAAGGAGCCATAACCAAATAAGGCAGATGTTATTTGCTCTGAACCAATCATTAAAGCAAATGATGCTGGCAAACTTAAAAATAAACTTAGCTCTAAAGCTTTATTTTGTAGTTCTTTTGTTTTTATAGAGTTATTATTTTTAATATGTCTACTTAGATTAGGAAGTATTACTGTCCCTATAGCAATACCAGCTATTGCTAGGTTTATCTGATAAATTCTGTCTGCATAATATAAATAGGAAACAGCACTTGCCTGAAAAGATGCGATAATTGTCCCAACTAGTATGTTTATTTGAGTGACACCTGATGAAAAAATACTAGGTAAAAGTTTACTAAAAAAGTTTTTAACTTTCTCGTTTATTCTTAAATTAAAACCTATGTTTATAACAAAATATTTCTTAACAAATATTAATAAGAAAATAAATTGAATAATTCCAGCAAGGGTGATGGCATAAGATAAGTAATAAACCAGATTATCATTTAATTTTTCAGCATATAACAAACAAACTATTAGTAATATATTTAGAATAATTGGTGCTGCTGCTGCAGCAGCAAATTTATTATGTGAGTTTAAAATTGCTGAAAAAAAGGATGCTAAGCAAATAAAAAACAAAAATGGAAACGTAATTCTAGTTAAATCAATCGCAACATTTAATTTTTCTGTGTCATTTGTAAATCCTGGTGCAATAATTTTAATAAATGATGGCATAAATATTTCAATTATTAAGATTGTAAAGAATAATCCTAGTAACAATAAATTAAAAATTGTGTTAGCGAATGAATTTGCGTTTATTTTTCCTTTTATAAGTTCTGAAGAATAAGAAGGAACAAAAGCTGCATTAAAGGTTCCTTCTGAAAATAATCTTCTGAAAGTATTTGGAATTCTAAAAGCAACAAAAAAAGCGTCTGCTAGAGGTCCTGATCCAAGATATATAGCTATAAAAAAATCTCTTAAGTAACCAAGGACTCTACTTAATAATACAAATAGACTAAAGGTGCTTGTTGACTTAATGAGGTTCATAAACCATATTAGTCCTAAATTTACCTTAATAGTATATTTAATTTAACTAATGAAAAAAAATAAAATTGAACATTATTCAGATAAAGAGGCTCTTGAATTTCACAATTCAAATAAATCTGGCAAGATTGAGATAAATTCGTCAAAACCGATGACATCAAAAAGAGACTTGGCTTTAGCTTACTCTCCAGGGGTAGCAGCACCAGTTAAAGAAATTTATAAAAATCCCGAAAAAGCATACGATTACACAACTAAGGGAAATTTAGTTGCAGTAATAAGTAATGGATCCGCAATTTTAGGATTGGGAAATTTAGGAGCAATTGCCTCAAAACCTGTAATGGAGGGTAAAGCAGTATTATTTAAAAGATTTGCAGATATAGATGCAATTGATTTAGAAATTGATAGCAAAAATCCCAAAGAAATAGTTAATAGTATAAAAAACTTTGCTGTTAGTTTTGGAGGAATTAATCTTGAAGATTTTGCTGCTCCAGAATGTTTTATAATTGAGGAAAATTTAAAAAAAATACTTGATATTCCAGTATTTCATGATGATCAACATGGAACAGCAATAATTACATCAGCAGCACTGATTAATTCAATAAATATTACAAAAAAAAAAATTTCTAAAATAAAAGTAGTTGTAAATGGTGCAGGTGCATCTGCAATGGCATGCTCAGATCTATTTTTAAAATTAGGAGTAAAAAAAAATAATTTAACGATGATAGATAGTAAAGGGGTTATTAGTTTTGATAGAAAAGGATTAAATAAATGGAAATTAAAATATGCAAAAGAAACAAAAGATAAAACTCTGAGTGATGCTTTAAAAAATGCAGATGTTTTTTTAGGATTGTCGTCAGCCGGTATTCTAAAGAAAGAAATGATTAAAACCATGGCAAGAAATCCAATTATATTTGCATGTGCTAATCCTGATCCAGAAATTTTACCAGAAGATGCGTATAAAATTAGAAAAGATGCAATAATAGCAACAGGTAGATCAGATTATGCAAACCAAGTTAATAATTTAATTGGTTTTCCTTATATATTTAGAGGGGCACTTGATGTTAGGGCAAAAACAATAAATGAGGAAATGAAAATTTCTGCAGCCAATGCAATTGCAAAATTAGCTAGAGAAAGAGTTCCAGATGAAGTTGCAGCAGCAATGGGAGGAGATAGACCTAAATATGGTAAAGATTATATTATACCTTCTACATTTGATCCAAGATTAATAAGTGTGATTCCAGTAGCAGTAGCAAAAGCAGCAATAAAAAGTGGAGTTGCCAGAAAAAAAATTGAAGATTTTAATTTTTACTCTGAACAATTGAAACAAAGATTAGACCCATCGGTAACTATTCTACAGGGAATAAATTCTAAAGTTAAAAAAAATCAAAAAACTGTTGTATTCGCTGATGGGGAGGACGAAAATACTTTAAAAGCTGCAATTGCTTTTAAAAATAGCGGATTAGGAACTCCTATTATTGTTGCAAAAGAGAATGTTGTTAAACAAAGATTAAAAGAAATTGGATATGGAGAAAATTTAGATATTAAAATTGTTAATTCTACTGATAAAAAAATGAGAGATAAATATGTAAAATTTCTCTTTAAGAAAATGCACAGAGATCAAGGTTTACTCGAAAGAGATTGCGACAGAATGATCAGAAATGATAGAGTTATTTGGGCATCTTGTATGGTTGAATGTGGAGATGCAGATGCAATGGTTACGGGCAATACAAGAAGATATTCGCAATCGTTAGAAAAAATTAAAAAAGTAATTCCTGCTAGAAAAGGTGAAATCATGTTTGGATTAAACATGGTAGTAAGTAAAGGAAGGACTGTATTTATTGGAGACACATCAGTAAATGAATATCCTTCCTCTGAAGAATTGGCTGATATAGCAATTTCGTCAGCAAGAGTTGCGAGATTATTTGGATTTAATCCCAAGGTAGCATTTTTATCTCATTCAACATTTGGACAACCAATAACTAGTAGAACAAAACATATAAGGGATGCTGTAGAAATATTAAAAGAAAGAAAAGTAGATTTTAAATTTGATGGAGATATGCAACCAGATGTTGCTCTTAATGCAGAATATTCTGATTTATATCCTTTTTCAGAGATAGTTGGAAATGCTAATATTTTAATAATGCCTGGTCAACATAGTGCAGCAATTTCAAATAAAATTATGAAAACATTAGGTGGTGCTAAAGTTATTGGTCCATTGTTAATAGGTCTAGCTCAACCAATAGAGATTGCCCCGTTAAGATCTTCAACTTCCGATATATTAGATTTAGCATCTGTTGCAGCTTACTCAGCTGGGGTAATTAAATATCGAAAAACAAAATAAAATACTTGTTATTTTTTAACAACTCTTAAATCATCAACTAAAAAAATACTTGTAACCACATCCTCAACATCTAAAATTTGTTTAGCTTCTTTAATGACTTCATCTCTCTCAGTTTTATTTTGTGCTATTCCATATACATAAATTTTCTTTTTGTAAGTATCGATATTATAATTAACTGATTTAATTTTTTTATTACCTATTATAGCTGCTCTAAGTTGTGATGTTATAAGTAGATCTTTTGCAGACCTTTTGAAATTAAATTTTTCTTTTATCTGTAAATCATTGTTAACTGATCTAGCACCTTTAATTTCCCAGGCTAATTTTGTAATATTCAATTTATCTTCAACAGAATTTACTTTCCCTGTAAGAAATATTCTTCCATCGAGTATTTTTGTTTTTACTGAAATAATATAACTTTTATCTGCACTTATTAACTTTGCTCTTAAATTTTGTTGCATAATCGAGTCATCTATTTGAGTACCAAGACTTCTTGGATCTATAGCAATAGATACTCCAGTTCCCAATACTCCGGTAGAAGAGTAGCCAACACAACCTGTAAATATTATAAAACTAAATAATATAATAATTTTTTTAATTTTCATTCTTTATCTGAAGACAGTAATTATAAATAAGTTTTTTTGAAATTTCTCTATCTTGTGAAACTTTCATTACAATATCTTTTATAGACATTTTTTTAATTAATTTATTTATTTTTTTTTTATCTGATTCTTCAAGCTCTTTAAAACTTATTTTTTCTTTTTTTATTTCAGAAATCACAATAGTTAATTCTCCTTTTCGTGAAAAATTTACTTTTGACAATTCATTTACTGGAGTTCTGATATATTCTTCGTGGTATTTTGTAATTTCTCTACAAATTAAAATGTCTCTGTTAATAAAAAATTCTTTTATATCACCAATTCTTTTATCAAGTTTATTTGGAGATATAAAAAATATAATTGAACTTTCTAGTGTTGATAAATTTTTAAATAATTTTGTAATTTGATTTTGCTTTTCTGGAAGAAAACCACAGAAATAAAAATTATCTGAAAAACCACTTATTGATATTGCAGCACTAACAGCGGAAGCGCCTGGTATAGGAAAAATTTCTACATTATTTTTAACACACTCCTTTACTAAAATTCTTCCTGGATCAGAAATGGCAGGTGTTCCTGCATCTGAAACAATTGATACTATTTTATTATCTTTAAGAGTTTCTATAACTTTTTCTAAATTTTTATTTTCATTGAACTTATGGTTTGGAATAAGTTTATTATTAATTTCAAATTTCTGAAGTATTTTTTTTGTAACTCTCGTATCTTCACATAAAATTAAATTAGATTCTTGAAGGATTTTAACTGCTCTGAATGAAATATCACCCATATTTCCAATTGGTGTTGCAACACAATATAGCCCAGGTTTAAATTTATTATTGTTTAAATTCATATGAATTATTTAATTAAATATATTATTAAAACTTAAATGAAAACTTTAATTAAATTATTGATATTTTCCACTTTAGGTGTCTGCATTTTTAATGAAAATATACTAGCATCTGAAAAAATTAAGATTGGATTAATTATTCCATTAAGTGGTGAAAATTCCTTTATTGGTGAAAGAATCATAAAGTCAACAAGAATGGCCATAAATAAAATAAACGACAACAGAATTGAGATAATTCCTAGAGATACAAAATCAAATCCGATTGATGCTTTAAAAGTATCTAAAGAATTATATGAAAATAATGTAAGAATAATCATAGGTCCAGTTTTTAATGAAAGCACTAAATATCTAGATGATCTTAAAGAGGTAACGTTTATTTCTTTTACAAATAAATTAATTGATAATCCAAAAAATGTAATCAGTGCGGGAGTTAATGCTGTATCACAGTTACAAACAATAAAAAAATTTAATGAAAAAAATAGTTTATCGGAAAGTGTTTTTTTAATTCCGAGATCACAGTTTAAAAAAGAGATAGAGGAAGCAATCTATAAAACAAAGATTAAACACAAAGAAGTATTTTATTATGACAGAGAACCAACTAAACTTACTAAACAAATTGAAGATTTAACAAAGTATCAAATAAGAAAAGATAATCTAAAATATGAAATAAAAAGAATAGAAAGCTTATCATTTAAAGACAAAGAAAAAAAAATACAAAATTTAAAGAAAAAGGATACGCTTGGTAAAATTAACTTTGACTCGATTATCATAGCTGATTTTGACGAAAATTTGAAAAGTGTGGCAACATCTCTTCTTTATACGGATGTCTCACCAAAAAAAATTAAATATATAACCTTAAATCAATGGTTTGATGAAAGTCTTTTAAAAGAAAATTCTCTTCATCCAATATACTTTCCTTCAGTAAACAAAAGTAATTATGAATTGTTTATGAATGATTTTAAATATGCTTATGGTTTAGATGGAGATCAACTTTCGTTTTTAAGCTACGATTTAATTGGATTAGTATATTTTCTTATTTATGAAAATAATTTTAGAATCTCAAAAAAAATATTTTATAAAAAAAATAAATTTAAGGGAAAAATAGGAATTTTTGAAATAAATAAAAATACTATTACACATCAACTTAACTTCTATGGCATTGAGGATAATAAATTTAAAAAAATTTTTTAATTTTTTTAAATGCAATAGAACGATGGTCTATTGCATATTTTTTGTTAGGGTCCATTTCACCAAAGGTTAATCTTTTTCCTTTAGGAATAAAAATTGGATCATATCCAAAACCATTATTTCCCCTCTTAAAATTTGATATTCGCCCCTCAATTTTACCAATTTTACTTATAAATCTGCCGTTTGGCCAAAATATAGTAAGTACACATATAAACCTTGCACTCAATTTTTTTTTTTTCCAATTCTTATCTTTTTTTGAAATTTCTCTGTAAACTTTTTTAATAGCCAAATTGAAATTTCTTTTTTTTCCTGACCAATCTGCTGAATAAACTCCTGGTGCCTTATTTAAAATATCAATCTCAATTCCTGAGTCATCTGACATACAAATTTTGTTAGTTTTTTTGGAAAAATATTTTGCTTTTAAAAGAGAGTTTTGATTAAAAGTAGTTCCATTTTCTATTGGACTGGGTATTTTAAAGTCTAAATTTGAGTAAATTTTTAAACTTTTAGGTAGCAGATCTGCAATTTCCTTAAGTTTTCCTTTGTTATTTGAGCCAATGAATATTTCTTTAATTTTTTTTTTAACCATCTGGAAATTATACTTTTTCTTACCATATAAACAATATGGACAATGAAGAATTAAAAGAGAATATAAATGACAGTATTCCTGAGGAGGAGTTAAATACTGAGGAAGCAGAAAATAGTAATGCAGATCAAGAAATTGAAGATAAGAATTCAGAATCTGAAAAAGAAGAGGAAGAAAAACTTTCACCAGAAGAAGAATTAAAACAAATCAACGATAAGTTAGCTAGAACATTTGCTGAGATGGAAAATCAGAGACGGAGATTTGAAAAAGAAAAAGAAGATGCATATGAATATGGTGGATACTCATTTGCAAAAGAAGCACTAAACTTATTGGACAATCTCGAAAGATCTAAAGCTGCCTTAGAGAATGATGAAAAATTAAAAGATACAGAGGCACTTAAAAAAATCTTAGAGCATCTGAATATTATAAATAATGATATGCTTTCAATATTTAAAAAAAATAATATTGAACCTGTAAAATCGATTAATGAAAAACTCGACCCAAATCTACATCAAGCAATGATGGAAATTGAGGATAACACAAAAGAACCTGGAACTATCGTTCAAGAAATACAAAAAGGATTTATGATGAAAGACAGATTATTGAGACCTTCTTTAGTTGGTGTTTCAAAGAAAAAAGCAAAAGAAGTTCATAAAGGGGACCAAAAAGATGAAAAAAACTAATAAAATCAACCAAAATTTAAATTTTGTAGACGGTTGTAGTCTAACAATTAGCACTTATATGTCGGTAAGGAATTAAATTATGAGCAAAGTAATAGGAATAGATTTAGGAACAACAAACTCTTGTGTAGCTGTAATGGAGGGTACACAAGCTAAAGTTTTAGAAAATGCTGAGGGTGCAAGAA
Organism: uncultured Pelagibacteraceae bacterium; assembly: GCA_902552755.1. GTDB lineage: Bacteria > Pseudomonadota > Alphaproteobacteria > Pelagibacterales > Pelagibacteraceae > Pelagibacter. Next base: position 19,053 of record CACDHV010000005.1, read on the forward strand.
CAACACCTTCTGTGGTTGCGTTTTCTGATAATGATGAAAAATTAATTGGACAACCTGCAAAAAGACAAGCAGTAACTAATCCAGAAAATACAATATTTGCTGTTAAAAGATTAATCGGAAGAAATTTTGATGATCCTTCTGTTAAAAAAGATGTTGAGACTGCTCCTTTTAAGATTGTTAACTCTGATAAAGGAGATGCTTGGATAGAAGCTAAGGGTAATAAATATTCCCCATCTCAAATTTCAGCTTTTACGCTTCAAAAAATGAAAGAGACTGCTGAAAAATATTTAGGTCAAGAAGTTTCTCAAGCTGTAATAACTGTTCCAGCTTATTTTAATGATGCACAAAGACAAGCGACTAAAGATGCTGGTAAAATAGCAGGCTTAGAAGTTTTAAGAATTATTAACGAACCAACAGCAGCCTCACTTGCATATGGTTTAGATAAAAAAACAAACAATAAAATTGCTGTTTATGATTTAGGTGGTGGTACTTTTGATGTATCAATTCTTGAGTTAGGAGATGGAGTATTTGAAGTTAAATCAACAAATGGAGATACTTTTCTAGGTGGTGAGGATTTTGATAACACAATTGTTGATTACTTATTAACCGAATTCAAAAAAGAAAATGGAATTGATTTAAAATCAGATAAATTAGCCTTACAAAGACTTAAAGAAGCTGCAGAAAAAGCAAAAATTGAATTATCATCTGCTGCTCAAACTGAGATTAATTTACCTTTTATTACAGCAGATAAAACTGGTCCAAAACACATAAACATGAAGATGACTAGGGCAAAACTTGAGGCTCTTGTTGAAGATCTTATTTCTAGAACTATTCCACCTTGTGAAACAGCTCTTAAAGATGCTGGTTTAAGTGCAAGCGAAATTGATGAAATAATACTTGTTGGTGGAATGACTAGAATGCCAAAGGTAATAGAAGAAGTCAAAAATTTCTTTGGAAAAGAACCAAACAAATCTGTAAACCCTGATGAGGTTGTTGCAATGGGTGCTGCTATTCAAGCAGGTGTTTTGCAGGGAGATGTAAAAGACGTATTACTTTTAGATGTTACACCACTTTCACTAGGGATAGAAACTTTAGGTGGAGTTTCAACTAAGTTGATAGAAAAAAATACAACAATACCAACTAAAAAAAGCCAGGTTTTCTCAACAGCAGAAGATAACCAACCTGCAGTTTCAATTAGAGTTTTACAAGGTGAAAGAGATATGGCTTCTGATAACAAGATTTTAGGTAATTTTGAACTAGTAGGTATAGCACCAGCTCCCAGAGGCGTTCCTCAAATTGAAGTTACATTCGATATTGACGCTAACGGTATAGTAAATGTTTCTGCAAAAGATAAGGGAACTGGTAAAGAACAAAAAATTCAAATTCAGGCATCGGGTGGTTTAAGTGACGAAGAAATAAATCAAATGGTTAAAGATGCTGAAACAAATAAAGAAGCTGACAAAAAGAAAAGAGAAGCTGTAGATGCAAGAAATCAAGCTGATACTCTTCTTCATTCCACAGAAAAGAATTTAAAAGAGCATGGTAGTAAAGTTTCTGATGCTGATAAAAAAGCTATTGAAGATGCATCTGCCAATGTAAGAAATGCTCTAAAAGGAACTGATGTAGAAGAAATTAAAAAGAAAACTCAAGATTTGGTTCAAGCTTCAATGAAACTAGGAGAAGCTATTTACAAATCACAACAAAGTACAAAACCTGGTGATGCACCTAAAGATGCAAAAGATGAAGGGAAAAAAGACGATAATGTTGTTGATGCAGACTTTGAAGAAGTAAAAGACGATAAAGAAAAAAGCGCCTAAACTATCAACCATTTGTCTATAACTAGTTATGGCAAAAAGAGATTACTATGATGTCTTGGGTGTTCAAAAAAGTGCAAGTCCAGACCAAATAAAAGCAGCTTATAGAAAACAAGCTGTAAAATACCACCCTGATAAAAATAAAGGCGATAAAGGAGCGGAAGAAAAATTCAAAGAAGCTTCTGAAGCTTATCATGTTTTATCAAATTCAGAGAGAAAGCAAAATTACGACAACTTTGGGCATGCTGCATTTGAAAATGGTGGCGGAGGTGGCAGAGGAGGCTTTGGAAACTTTGACTTTTCAGGATCATTTTCAGATATTTTTGAGGATTTTTTTGGTGAAGGTTTTGGTGGCGGTGGAAGAAGATCGAGAAGATCTAACAACCGTGGCTCTGATTTAAGATATGACCTCTCTATAAGTTTAGAAGAGGCTTATGCTGGAAAAAAACAGGACATTAAATTCTCAACATCAGATAGATGCGATACTTGCAGTGGTTCAGGCTCAAAACCTGGACAAAGCGCAAGCACATGCTCTATGTGTGGCGGCCACGGACAAGTTCGTTCTAGCCAAGGTTTCTTTACTGTTCAACAAACATGCCCTCAGTGTGCTGGTTCAGGTGAACAAATAACCGATCCTTGCACAAGTTGTGGTGGTCAAGGAAAAAAACAAGCAAGTAAAAGGCTTTCTGTGACTATTCCTAAAGGAGTAGACGATGGAACTAGAATTAGATTATCTGGCAAAGGAGAAGCAGGTTCTAGGGGAGCTAGTAATGGTGATCTTTATTTATTTATAAATGTAAATTCTCATGAACTTTTCAAAAGATCTGAAGAAAATTTATTTTTTGAATGTCCAATTTCGATAGCAGATGCAGCACTTGGAACTGAATTAAAAATACCAACAATAGATGGTGGTAAAGCTAAAATAAAAATCCCAGCTGGAACACAAAGTGGTAAACAATTTAGATTAAGAGAAAAAGGAATGCCCTTAATGAGAGGAAATGACTATGGAGATCTTTATGTACAAGTAAACACTGAGGTACCTGTATCTTTAAATAAAGAACAAAAAGAATTACTTGAGAAATTTAGAGAAATTGAAAATGAAAAATCAAATCCCAGTATTAAAAAATTCTTTAAAAAAGCAAAAAGTTTTTGGAAAAATTAGATGAAGAAAAAAATCAAATATACAATTTTTGGAATTATTTATATTTTAGCAATTCTAATTCTAGGTGCCTATTTTTATAAAGAAGGAATTGGAATAATTTAATTATCTTTTGCTAATCTTATAAATATATCTCCCATACCACCTTGTACTTCCTCGATAGGAGCATTATTTCTTAGCTCACAATATTGTCCGGTAACCTCATGACTTTCAATAGCAGCAATACTTTGAGAATTACATTTTTTGGCGTTATGAAATAAACCTATTACTAGTCTCTCATTTAATACAAATACTTGATTATTATCGAGTTTATTTCCATCACAAAAATAATCCTTATTTACTTCTCTTGGAAAATCTTTTTTACCACAGGGATTTTTTATTGTGAGAACAAAAAATTCTTTTTCACCGTCTGTAAAAGTATATTTCATTTTTTTTACTTTAGAGTATTTCATCAAATCACATGAGCATGGATAACAACACTTATGATAAAATCCACATATTTTCTCGTCATTTTCAGCATTTTTAAGATAAACAAATTCTGGTTTGCTATTTGGATCAATCAATGACCCAGACACAGCACAATATAATTTATTATACTCTATAAAATCTTGGTAGGTAATTTCTTTTGTTAAAATATGTTTAAAAAATTTTGGACCTGCTGCATTTCTATTTTGGTCAGGGAAAATTTTTGGCCAATCTTTTACTAGATCAGCATAATAATTAAATTGATTTGAATATGTTGGTTTTATTGAACTAAAAGTTATTAATAGAAAAAAAATTGTAAAGTATTTTAATTTTCTCATTGTTTATGTTTAGAATACTTTAATTAGTTTAATTATTAAATTGAGTGTTATTGTCCTATTTTTTTTGATTTACTTCTATTGTTTTATTAAATTCATTTATTTTTATTGACTGTGAAGAACCATCAGTCCAAACTATTTTTACTGAAATATTTTTTTCACTTTCTCTAATACCGTAATGAGCTACGGGTTCCATTTGACACAAATATCCAGAACCAGCATCGATGGTTTTAGCATGATTTCTTAGGTTTGAGTTGAGTATAACTGTTGCTCCTCTTGCAGGTGCACCAAATTTATTTTGAGGCTTAATTCTTATATAATTAAAGTCTTTTTTAATATCTGCCTTATACATTGTTAGTGGTTGCATGCCAGATTCTCCATGAGAAACTAATAATTCTAAAATTCCATCATCATCTATATCCGCAACTGCTGCTCCTGTTCCCAATCCGTTAGACTCGTAAGCGTTTTGAATTTTTATCTCTTCAAAAAATCCATTTTCTTTTATTTTAAATAATTTATTTGGTTCACCAATATTATTCATAAATATTTCATCATAGCCGTCATTATCAAAATCTGCTGATATCACAGTTCTAATTCTAGTAGGAATATTGTAAGTTGGAGTAGCAATATCTTTAAATCTGTTATCTTCTAATACAAAAGCCCTATGATAACCGTTCCAATTGGATGTGATTATATCTAATCTTCCTCTATAAAGTATGTCTGATAAAGTTGTGCCTCTTCCATTTTCATATTGATCATCAATTTTATAATCCTTAGCTATATCCTGAAAGAAACCATCAGAATTATAATATAAAAAATTTTTTCCTTTTTCGTTTGCTGCAAATATGTCAGTTTTTCCTGATAAAATATTTCCTGCAACTACAGCTCTTCCACCAGTTATTTTATCAATTTTCAGCTGCTCTGCTAAATCTAGTATTTGCCCGTAACTTTGTTCATAAAACCTAGTCGGACCCCCATAATTGGCAACATATATGCCATATTTTCCGTCACCATTTCTATCAACACAAACAACAGACCTTCCAGCGGTTAAGTTTAAATTTTTTTTATTATTATCTTTTTCAAATAGATCAATAAAACCATCACTACTGCTATCAATCAATCTATCTGAATATTTTTTTTCTCCACTGTAGGTGTCGGTATTTAAAAAATATATTTCTTCAAATCCATCTTGGTCAATATCGCAAGCGGCGACTCCAATTGTTTTTCTATTAGCGTCATCAAAGATTTCATTTTTATTTATATTTATAAGTTTCCCATTTTGGTAAGATAACGCTAAGTTTGAAAAACCAAACCCAGTAATGATAAATTCATATTTATCATCTTGGTTTACGTCTGTAACAGAAACACCGTAACTCAGTCTAAAATCATTATTTTCAATCAAAGATGTAATATCTTTAAAAAAGTCAGCTTTAGATGGATTGATAGACACGAAAAAAATAAAAATCAAAAATAATTTTAAAATGTATTTAATAACCATAATTGTTGTATATTGTTAAAAAAATATATTAAAAAAATTTAATGAGCAAAGTAAATTTAGCGATATCTGGTTGCATGGGACGAATGGGCCAACAACTAATAAAATCTTCAAGAATTGATAAAAATTTTAAGCTAAGAACACTTACAGAAAATAGATTAATAAAAAAAAAAATTTCTGGAATTAAACCTAGTTTAAATAATGAAGATTCCTTCAAAAATGTTGATTTAATTATCGATTTTACTGTCCCTAATTGTACTTTTGAAATTCTTAAAATTGCATCAAAGCTTAAAAAAAGAATTGTTATTGGTACAACTGGATTTACCAAAAAAGAAGAAAGTCTTATTAAAAAATTTTCAAAGAAAATTCCAATACTGAAAGCTGGAAACATGAGCTTAGGCATAAATTTATTAATGTATTTAACTGAAATAGCATCCAAATCGTTAGGAAATAATTTTTTAAGTAAAGTGTACGAAGTTCATCATAAACATAAAATAGACCATCCATCTGGAACAGCGTTAATGTTGGGTAAAGGAATTGCTATCGGCAAAAATAAAGATTTTTATAATATACTTGGAAAAAAATATCTTAATAAAAAAAGTTTTCCTTATGGAAAAAAAATAAATTTTAACTCAATACGAAAAGGCAAAACAGTTGGTGAACATGAAGTTAAATTTTCAAGTGGAAAAGAAATTATTACATTAAATCACGAAGCATTTGATAGGGCTTTATACAGTGAAGGAGCTTTGGCAGCTGGAAAATGGTTAATGAAAAAAAAACCAGGTTTATATTCGATGCGTGATGTTTTAAATTTTAAATGAGTGAGAAGCAAAGGGCAAAAATTGTTCTTCGAACTTTAAACAAAATATATCCAAAGACACCAATTCCTCTTAAGCATAAAAATATTTTTACTTTATTAGTTTCTGTTCTTTTATCTGCACAGTGTACAGACGTAAACGTAAATAATGTTACTAAAAATATATATCCAAAATATAATAAGCCTGAACACTTTGTTAAGTTGGGAAGAAAAAAAATTGAAAAACTAATACGAAGTATTGGTATTTTTAGAATTAAAGCAAAAAGTGTTTATAATTTATCAAAAACTTTAGTTGAAAAGTATAATGGTAAGGTTCCAAAAACATTTGAACAACTTGAGGAATTGCCGGGGGTTGGACATAAAACAGCCAGTGTTGTTATGTCTCAAGGATTTGGATATGCAGCCTTTCCAGTAGACACCCATATACATAGGCTTGCACAAAGATGGGGCTTAACAAACGGAAAGAATGTTGTTCAAACAGAAGAAGATCTTAAAAGACTTTTCCCTAAAAAATATTGGAATAAATTACATCTTCAAATAATTTATTATGGAAGAGAATTTTGCAAGGCAAGAGAGTGTTATGGTTTATCTTGTAAAATCTGTACTACTTGTTATCCTAAGAGAAAAAAACCACTTATAACTAAGAAAGCATAAAAAATGAAAATATTAGGTATTGGAAACGCAATTGTAGATGTGATTTGCAAAGTAGAAGATGATTTTATAATAAAAAATAATTTAACTAAAAGTACAATGAAATTAATTTTTGATGATAATGAATTCAAGGAATTATTATCTAATCTTAAAATAGAAAAAACTGTTTCAGGTGGATCAGTTGCTAATTCAATTGTTGGACTATCTCAACTTGGCAATGAAGTAGGTTTTATAGGTAAAGTTAATGATGATGATCTTGGTGGTAAATACGAAGATGGTTTGAATCAAGAAAACGTAAAATATATTTACTCAAAAAAGAAAGAAGATTTACCTACTGGAACTTGTTTAATATTAGTTACACCTGACTCTGAAAGGACTATGTGTACATTTTTAGGAACTGCAGGAAAAATTAACGAAAATGATGTTAGTTCTGAAGCTATTAAGCGAAGCGAAATTATACTTTTAGAGGGTTATCTTTGGGATGAGGGTGAACCTAAAAAAGCTTTTGAAAAAGCTATTCAAAACGCAAACAAAGTCGCAATGTCATTATCCGACCAATTCTGCGTTGATAGACACAAACCCCACTTTTTAGAATTAGTTAAAAATAAATTAGATATAACCTTTGCAAACGAACAAGAGATAATGTCTTTGATTGATGCAAAATCTTTTGATGAGGTAATAAATTTCTCTAAATCTCTTGGTAAAATTATCGTTTTAACAAGGGGCGAAAAAGGTGCAGTTGCTATTAATGGGGATGAAGTTGTTGAATGTGGAATAAAGCAAGGTCTTAAAATTGTTGATTTAACAGGTGCTGGTGACCTTTTTGCTGGTGGATTTCTTCATGGCCATGTAAATAATATGTCACTTAAAGAAAGTCTGGATAAAGGTACAGAGATGTCTTCTAAAGTTATCCAACAGATTGGTGCAAGACTTTAAAGATTATTTTTTTTTTCTTTTAAAACTCCCTTTACCCTTTTTAGGTTTTATTACTCTAGTTTTATATTTTGGTGTTAATAAATCTTTAGCAATATAATTTTTTTTTTTAATCATTTATTTTTTCTTACCCAAAATTGGTACATTTCTCTAAATATATCTTGATTATTTATCTCAAAATCATTCCAATTTTCAAGAGAAGTATTTTTTAGATCCTGAGGATAAATTTTTGAGTACTCCTTCTTTATTGTCGAGTTGGTAAAACCAAGGAATTCTAAGTCAAATTTATTTAGTAAATTGGATATTTTAGATAAAGTATATCGATGTTCTTGTACATGAAAAATTAAATCTCTAACACTCGAAGTTGAGTAAAAGTCAAAATTGAAATTTATTTTCTGAAATATATCTTCTTTATTACTTTTTGCTAACTCTCTAAATTTTCTAATATCATTAATATTACTTTTAAAATTATTAGATTTTACAAATTCTCTTAATGCAACTATATGTTTTCTTGCATATTCACTATACAAACCAAGCTTTAAATAGCCTTTAGGTTCTAAATTATCTAGTAATATTCTAAGACCATCTTCTGGATTTTTTAAATGATGAAGAACACCTACACATTCGATCACATCAAATTTTTTATTTAAAGTATTTAAACTAAGTATATCTCCTTGCAAATATTCTATATTATGATGTTTTAATTCTTGCATTTTACGTTTAGCGAAAGCTAAGCTTGATAAGCTAAGATCTATTGCAACAATATTTGAGTTTTCATAAGAAGTTTTATAGACCAGTTGTTGACCTGTGCCACATCCAGCAATCAGTATATTTTGACTAGTATTTATTTTATCTGAACTAATTTTGTTAGGTTTAATTGTATTATTTAATAATGAGTAGAAATTATTTTTAGGAGTTATGTTGGTATAACGCCATCTAGGATAAGGATTTTCTTCATACTGGTCCCTAACTTTTTTAGATGTATTGTCAGAAATATTGCCAAAAGAATTTATACTTTTTTTAAGTTCTACTTCTTTTAAAGGATCTTTTATTTGCATTTTTATTAAGTCGTTAAATAAAACGTTCCGAGAGACATAGTTTTTCAACTTATCATTAATAATTTTTGAGGAATTTAAAGGAAAATAACAAGCAAGCACTGATATTTCTAGCTCATTGACTGTACTATCATTTTCAACTTTCCTTTTTAATTCATTAACTATTTTAATTTCCTTTTCAGATTGAAAAACCACATATTCATTCAAGAATGATTGCTGAGCATTAGAAACTATAAAATCATAAAATTGTTTAATTATATCTTTTTTTTTTATTTGTAATTGAAAAAGAATTTCTTCTCTTATTTTGCATAAAAATTTTTCTAAAAACTTATCTCTGACTAGCGACTTTTGCAGGATAAGATGAAATAGTGTTTTATTTAATATTATTTTAACTATTGAATCATTCAATAATGAAATTTCAGATTTTAAAAGTTTTTCAATTCTTATTTTATTATCCTCAAAAAATATTAAATTTTTCACATTGTGAAATATTTCATTATGATCTATTGAATTTTTATTTAATAGAAAAATAAATAATTCTATTAATCCAGAACTATTGCTCTCAGACAAGTTAGACAACTGAACTGACCTAAGTAAATTTAATAATGTATTTACCACTCGTAAGTCGTTGGGCGATTTTTTTATAGATTTTTTCAGGTAGAATAGAGATTTTTTAAAATCACCAATTTCTTGTAAAATAATTCCTAGGACATTATGAGCATTTATATTATCTGGTTCAATTTCAATTATTTTTTCAAAACAAATTATAGCATCTTGATATTTTCTTTGACTGTTAAGAATAATTCCTTTGTTAAAATGTGCTAAAACATAATCTGGTTTGATTTTGATTACTTTATCAAAATATTTTAATGCAAGATCAGCTTCACCAGTGCTAAAGAATAAAGATCCAATATTAAGGTTTATATTTAGATTATTCGGATTTAATTCATCAGCCTTTAACAATAAGTGCTTTGCTTGACTAAATTTATTAATTTGGGAATATAAAGTTCCCAGATGGAAAATTGCTTCTGCATGATTTTGGTCCAAACTTAAAATTTCTTTATATAGTTTTTCAGCAGCTTCAAATTTTCTATTTTTATGATTATAAATCGCATTACTAAGTTTTTCTCCAATTGATGCACCAAATGAGTTCACTAAATTGTGTAACCTATTTTTGAGCTTTTTATAAATTGATTGTCTTTAAAAAAATCGTTTATTTTTTTTCTTAACCTATAAATATGAGTTTCAACTGTATGGGTATCTAATTTAGAATTATGACCCCAAACTTCTGTTTGTAATTTGCTTATTTTCACTGGCTCTAGTGAGTTTTTTAGATAGATTATAATATTAGCTTCCCGCTCTGTTAACGCTAAACTTACATCTCCATTATACATTTTTCTTGAATTTAAATTTAATTTATATTTACCTAAATCTATATCTGATTGAAGATTATATTTTTTTTTTAAAAATCTTATGTTTATACTCTCAATAAGTTTCGTTAAATTAATTGGTAGATTATTAATTAAGATATATTCATCGAAGTCTTTTATTTTTTTATTTGAAATAATTAAAGAATTTTGATTTTTTTTTGTTTTGTGATCTTTATCAATCAACTTTTTAGTATTTATTAAATTAAAATTTAAATGTTCCTCTACTTCTTTTAAAATTTCATATAAAATTTTAAAATCATAAATTACTAATGTCTGATTATTCATATATAAATAAGATATGACAATTATTATTAAAAATAAAGCGACACTTGTCTACGACGATTTTACTTTTAATTGTTCTATAGGAAAAAAAGGATTAGCAAAAAATAAGATTGAAGGAGATAAAAAAACACCAAAAGGTACTTTTTCTTTGGGTAATTTATATTATAGAAAAGACAGAAATCCCAAACCCTTAACAAAGCTTAGATGTATATCAATTAGAAAAAGTATGGGCTGGTGTAATGATATAAAAAATAAAAAATATTATAATAAATTGATAAAAATTAATAAAAAAATCAAACATGAAAAATTATTTCGAAGAGATTATAAATATGATTTTATGATACCAATTAACTACAATACTAAAAAGATAGAGTTAGGAAATGGAAGTGCTATTTTTTTACATTTAAGTAATAAACTAAAGCCTACGTTGGGATGTGTAGCACTAAATAAAAAGGATTTTTTAATATTAATAAAGTTAATTAATAAAAAAACTAAAATTAAAATAGTTTAGTCTCTCTGGCCAAAAATATTTGACCCAATTCTTACAAATGTTGATTTATATTCAATAGCATTTAAATAATCTGATGACATTCCCATACTTAATTCTTTGTTATCTATGGAATTAATAAGACTTGACATTACAGAGAAGTATTTTGAAGAGTCTTCGTTGAAGGGAGGAATACACATTATTCCAATAATATTCAGATCTAATTTTATACATAAATTGTAAAAATTAGTTAAATTTTCTTTTTCGATTCCTGATTTTTGAGATTCCAATCCTAGATTTATCTGGATAAAAATTTTAGGTTTAACATTATTTTTTTTTTGCTCCACAGATATTTTTTTGGCTAATTTTTCACTGTCTAATGAATGGATATAATCAAATATTTTAATTGCAAATTTAACTTTATTTGTTTGAAGTTTACCAATTAAATGTAATTTAAGTTTATCGTTTTTTTTTTTAACTTCAGTCCATTTTTCAATTGCCTCTTGAACTTTATTTTCACCATAATCTAGGTGGCCATAATCAATTAATGGCTGAATGTGATCTAATTTAAATGTTTTGGAAACTGCAATAATTTTAGGTATTCTTGTTTTTTCTTTTAAACTTAATAATTTAGATTTGATTGAACTTTGAATAGATATTAAATTTTGAACTGTTTTATGCATAAATTTTTATTTAAAAAATATTACTTTATAGAAAAATTTCATAAAAGTAACATTGATAAACAAGCTAAAAATACAACTATAATTTATAGGAACTATAAAACAAAAATTAATACTGAAGAAATATTAAATTTTAAAGAGTACTGTAAAAATAAAGGTTTGAAATTTCTTTTGTCCAATCACATCAAACTATCAATAAAATTGAGATTAGATGGTGTATATTTACCATCATTCAATAATAGTTTTACACATTTAAGTTATAGTTTAAGAAAAAATTTCTTAATAATAGGATCTGCTCACAACTTGGAAGAGATCAGAATTAAAGAAAGGCAAGGTGTTAGGGAAATATTTATCTCTTCTATTTTTAAGAAAAATAATAATTTTTTGGGTATTAATAAATTCAGATTAATTTCTGATTTATCAAAAAAAAATATAATAGCTTTAGGTGGTATTTCAAAAAAAAATATAAATTTAATTCAGCTTACTAAATCAGTTGGTTTTGCTGGGATTTCTTATTTTCAATAAAAAAAAGGCCCCTAAAAAGAGGCCTTTTTTAAAACGTATTTAAACTTTTAAATTAGAATGCAAATTTAAAGTTTATTTCATAACCACTGTTGTCAGTAGTTGATGTACCACCTACGTTATCAACATTCGAGTGAGTACCTGAGATAGTCATTCCGCCTGAAGTATAAGAGAAACTTACACCTGTTGCTTCTTGATCATCTAAAGTAGAACTTTCGAAATCAATTGTAGATGAGTTTAGTGATACTGAAAGATCATCAGATACAGCGTATGATACACCAATAGCTGAGAAATCTTCGTCTGCAGTTCCTGTTGAGTAATCACTTTCGTTAACTTGGTATCCAACTGTTAATCCACCCGTTGCATAAATTACAGCAAGTGCAGAGTTATCAACACCGTTAGATGAGTCATTATTTTCACCCATTGCAGCGTAAACAGTTAAACCTTCCATTCCTGTATATTTAATACCATAATCCATAGAACCGTCGACTACAGCAGTACCTTCAGATGGTGAATATCCAGCTTGAAAGTCAATACCATCAGCTATGTTATAACTGTAAGTAAAGATTTTAGTTGTGTTAGCAGTTCCATTTGCAGCACCTGCAATAGTTCCACCAACTGTTACACCATGAGCTTCTTCGTTAGCTGTAGGTGTTAAGTCATCCCAAGAACCGATTACAGTTGTTGAAGATCCACCAACAAACGTTAATGTTCCGAAATCACCTGTATCTACTGCTACAGCATGAAAACCTTGTGCTCCAGCGTCAATTTCATATGTATGAGTAACAGACATACCGTTATCCATTTCACCTGATGCTGTGAATGTAACTGAGTCTGACATTGACCAACCGTTACCAGTATCGTCATTATCACGACCATTGAATGTAACAGAACTAGTACCTGAAATTGAGTAGTCAGCAGCTGTTGCTGAAGTTGCTACCAATGCAGTACCTAATGCTGTCAATCCAAGTTTTTTTAGATTGTTCATATTATTACCTTTCGTTAATTGTTTAATATTAAACAGGTCATCCTTATCAATAATTTAGAATTATTGGCCTTTTTATTGATTTTTTATAACAATTAATGCTGTACTGTTGCATTTATGCACCACTAATAAGTGTGAATTTATGCTATTTTTTAACCAAATTGAAAAAAAACTTTTAATTTTGGTATTTTTTCCTCTACAACTTAATTTTGAAAATTTATGTTTAATTTTAAAAATTCAGCAATATTTGTCTTTTTAGGAATCGCTATTTTTGCCTTAAGTTCATGCGGTCCTCCTGGAGATGCAAGAAAATATCCACCAAATCCAGATGCAAGAGTTAAAAAAAATCTAGAAGAAGGAAGAGGTTTTAGATTAGACAATTTAGGCAAAAAAAAAGGAGGTGATTTTATGTTTGCGAGCGCAAATGAACTTTGGAGAGCCTCACTTGATACAATTGATTTTATGCCACTCTCATCAGTTAATTACAGCGGGGGTATTATTGTAACTGATTGGTATTCAGACGGAGAGAGTTTGAATGAGTCAGTTAAAATTTCTATACGGTTTCTGACAAATGAAGTAAGAACTGATGCGTTGGATATAAAAGTATTCTATAAAAAATGTAATCAAGAATTGAATTGTAAAATATCGCAAAAAACTGGTTCCCTTGTAGCTGAATTAAAAAAAGAAATTTTGACAAAAGCTGCGGTTTATAAAAAACAAAAAAAAGAAAAGAACTTTAAAGAGTATAAAGGCCTGGGAAAAGTAGAATAAACTTAACAACAGACATAATTAGTGACTCCTGAAAGATATAATTTTAAGACTGTTGAGGAAAAATGGCAAAAACACTGGCTAAATAAAAAAGTTTTTGAATCTAAAATAGATAGGTCTAAGAAAAAATTTTATTGTTTAGAAATGTTTCCTTATCCATCAGGAAAGATACACATGGGGCATGTAAGAAATTACACAATAGGAGATGTATTATCAAGATACAAAACACTGAAGGGTTTTAATGTATTACACCCGATGGGATGGGATGCTTTTGGTATGCCTGCTGAAAATGCAGCAAGAGAAAATAATTTAGACCCAAGAAAGTGGACAAATAAAAATATTTCAACAATGAAAGCTCAATTAAAAAGGCTTGGACTTTCAATTGATTGGGACAGAGAAATTTCAACTTGTTCAGAGGAATACTATAAACATCAACAGTTATTTTTTTTAGAACTTTATGAAAAAGGTCTGGTTTATAGAAAAGAAAACTATGTAAATTGGGATCCAATAGATCAAACCGTTCTTGCAAATGAGCAGGTAATTGATGGAAAAGGTTGGAGATCTGGAGCCACAGTCGAAAGAAAAAAATTAAATCAATGGTTTTTTAATATCTCAAAATTTTCACAAGAACTACTAGATGGTTTGGATAATCTAAAGCTTTGGCCAAACAAGGTGAAAACAATGCAAAAAAATTGGATTGGAAAATCCTTTGGTTGTGAAATTGCATTTAAAACAGAAGGAGACCTTCCTGTAAAAGAAATCAAATGTTTTACTACAAGACCCGATACATTATTCGGATTTTCATTTTTAGCTTTGTCAGTAGATCATGAAATTTCCAAATATTTTGAAGAAGATGCAAAATTTCAGGAATTTAAAAAAGAATGTTCAAAAACTGGAACAACTGAAGAGGCAATTGCTATTGGTGAAAAGATAGGTTTCAAAACTAATTTAATGGCTATAAATCCATTAAATCCTAGCCAGAAAGTCCCCGTTTTCTTTGCTAATTTCGTACTTATGGACTACGGATTTGGTGCTGTATTTGGATGTCCAGCTCATGACCAAAGAGATTTTGATTTTGCAAAAAAATATAATCTTGAAATTAAAACAGTAGTAAGACCCAATGAAGAAAATGATGAATACGTTATTGGAAATGAAGCATATTCTGGATCGGGTGTGATAATTAATTCAGAATTTCTAAATGGACTTAAAGTACCAGAGGAATCTGTAATAAATACAATTAATATTTTGGAAGAAAAGGGAATTGGAAAAAAACAGGTTAATTTTAGATTAAAAGATTGGGGTGTATCCAGACAAAGATATTGGGGGTGCCCAATACCAATGCTATATGATGAAGAAGGAAATATAACTCCTGTATCAAAAGAAAATTTACCAATTAAACTTCCTGAGGATGTGGATCTTAATTTAAAAGGTAATCCATTAAACTCAAAAGATAATTGGAGGAAAGTAAAAATAGATGGTAAAAAATACACTAGAGAAACAGATACACTAGATACGTTTGTGTGCTCTTCTTGGTATTATTTAAGATTTTGTTCACCAAATGAAAGTAAATATGGTTTCAATAAAGAAGATATTAATTACTGGATGCCGGTTGACCAATACATAGGAGGAGTTGAGCATGCAATTTTACATTTACTATATTCAAGATTTTTTATGAAAGCTATCGGATATAAGAATGAAGATTTTAAATTTAAAGAACCATTTGAGGGACTGTTTACTCAAGGAATGGTTTGTCATGAAACATACAAAGATGAAAATAATAATTGGCTAAGTCCTGAAGAAATAATATTTCAAGGAGACAAATATCATAAAAAAGGAGAACCAAAAAATATCGTTAAAGTTGGTCCATCAGAGTCCATGTCAAAGTCAAAAAAAAATGTAGTTGATCCAGAAAATATAATAAATAATTATGGTGCCGATGCTGTAAGATTGTTTATTTTATCAGATAGTCCTCCAGAAAAAGATGTACAATGGTCGGAGCAAGGAATGATTGCTTCATATAAATTTTTACAAAAATTGTGGACCTTGCATAAAAAAATTAAAGATAAAATAAATAATAAATTAGAAATTTCTAATGATG
Organism: uncultured Pelagibacteraceae bacterium; assembly: GCA_902552755.1. GTDB lineage: Bacteria > Pseudomonadota > Alphaproteobacteria > Pelagibacterales > Pelagibacteraceae > Pelagibacter. The sequence goes on from CACDHV010000005.1 coordinate 35,029, forward strand.
ATAGTGAAATAGATAAATTTACTAATCAGATGATAAATAAAGTAACAAACAATTTAGAAAATTTTAGTTATAACGTTATCATTGCGAATATTTATGAAACATATAATTTTCTTAGTAAAGAAATAGAAAAAAAAATAAATTGTAAAAGCCTCGAAGATAATTATAAAAAAATCTTGACAATCTTTTCACCAGCCATACCTCATTTTACATCTGAATGTTTTGAGGATTTAGATAATAGTGATGAAATAAATTGGCCAGTTTCTAATTTAAAATTTTTAAATGAAGAAAAAATTGATTATGTTGTACAAATTAATGGAAGAAAAAGGTCTATTTTAAATGAAAATAGGGACATTAGCGAAGAAAGACTTTTAGAAATAATAAAATCTAATACATTGTTAGAAAAATATTTAAAAGATAAACATATAAAAAAGATAATCTTTGTAAAAAATAGATTAATTAATTTGCTAATAGATGAATAAATTTTATATCAAATATGTATCAGTAATTTTACTTTTCATACTCACTTCATGTTCTTATCAACCTATTTTTTCTCAGAAAAGTTATAATTTTGAAATAGATAAAATTAAATATTCAGGTGAAAAACAAATAAATAACATTATTAAAAATAAACTAAATTTAATAAAAAATAATGAAGGACAGAGTGATAAAAAATACAATCTTACAATTAACAGTTATAAAGAAAGATTTATAGTATCAAAAGACTCCAAAGGAGATCCTTTAAAATTTGAACTAATAGTTACAATAAATTATGAGGTAGCACATAATGATAATTTATTGTTAGTAAAAAAAATTACAAAAAATAATATTTATAATAATGTTGTAGATAAGTTTAAACTTGAACAAAATGAAAAAATTATAATTGAAAATTTGTCTGAAAAGATTAGTGAAATAATTATTTCATCAATGATAAATTTAGATGATAATTAAAAGCTTTGAGGCAGATAAATTAAAATCACTTAATTTAAGAATACATTTAATTTATGGAAATAATGAAGGTTTAAAAGAAGATATTTTAAATAATTATTACCTTAAAAACTTTAATGGTGATTTATTGAAATATGATGAACAAGATATCTTGGGCAATAAAGATGAATTTATTTCAAGTCTGTTAACAAAATCATTATTTGAAAGTAAAAAAATAATAATTATTTCAAGAGCTACAGAAAAATTATATGACTTAATAGTTGATATTTTAGAGAGAGAAATATCAGAAATAAAAATTATAATAAAATCTAAAAACTTAGAGAAAAAATCAAAACTTAGGAGTATTTTTGAGAAAGAGAAGAGACTTATATGTACACCTGTTTATGAAGATGACACAAAGTCTTTAAGCTATGTGATTCAAAATTTTTTAAGAGAAAATCAATTAAATTTATCTCAAGAAATTAAAAATATACTTATTGAAAGATCAGGGGGAGATAGAATTAATCTAAAAAATGAGTTGTCAAAGTTGAAAAATTTATCAATTAGTAGAAAAAAATTAAATATTGAAGATGTATTAAACTTATCAAACTTAGCAGAAAATTATAGTGTATTCGAATTAGGAGATAATTATCTCACAAAAAATTCCAAGAAAGTTTCTACAATACTTAATGAAAATAATTATTCAGACGAAGATTGTATATTAATAATAAGAACAATTCTTAGTAAATCAAAAAGGCTTTTAAAAATAAGAAATGAAATTGATAATAAAACCAATATTGATCAAGTTATATCAGGATACAAACCTCCTATATTTTGGAAAGAAAAAGATATCGTAAAAAAACAGGCACAATCTTGGACTACCGATGAGATAAAAGAAATTATATATAAAGTGAATAACTTAGAGGCTTTAGTTAAAAAAAATTCAACAAATTCAATGCTTTTTGTGTCTAATTTTGTAAGTAACTATTAGTAATTTTGCTTAATGATCTCTACCAACCTATCTAGCTGATCAGCGCCCTTATACTCCAAGCTAATAGTACCAGAATTGTTTTTCTTATTCCTAACAAAAACTCTCATTCCAATTTTATTTGTTAACTCCTCTTCAAGGTTTACAATATTTGGATTTTTTTTCTTAGTAGTACCATTAGAACTAGATTTCAAAATGCGAACCAAACTTTCGGCTTGCCTAACTGATAACTTTTTTGAAATAATTTTCTTTGCTAAAAGAATAGCATTATCTAATCCCACCAAAATTTTTGCATGTCCTTGTGATAATTTTTCTTCAATTATTAATTCTATAATCTCTTGTGGAAGAGTTAGAAGTCTTAAACAGTTTGATATATGGGCTCGACTTTTACCTATAAATTTTGATACTTTATCCTGATCGTAGTTGAATTCATCTATTAATCTTTTATAACCTTCAGCCTCCTCAATTGGATTTAAATCTTTTCTTTGTACATTTTCAACAATTGCAAATTCTAATGATTTAAGATTATCTACATTAATTATTATTACCGGTACATCATGAAGCCCTGCATATTGGGCTGCCTGCCATCTTCTCTCTCCAGCTATTATCTCAAATTTACCGTCTTCATCAGAAGCTGGTCTTACAATGATAGGTTGGATAATTCCTCGTTCTCTAATAGAGTTAGTTAATTCCTCTAAACTAATTTCATCAAATTTTTTTCTAGGTTGATACTTATTTCTAATTAAAGAACTTATTGAAACATTTTTTTTGTCATCAATTTGTTCACTATCACCTATCAAAGAAGATAATCCTCGTCCTAGCCCTTTTTTTGATTTAAACGGATTGATCATGCTGCACTCTCCACTGGTTTATCTTGGTTTAAAAATTCTTCTGTAAAACTAAAATATGCTTTACTGCCTGGACAAGTTTTATCATAAATAAGAACTGGAACCCCATGAGAGGGAGCCTCTGATAATCTAACATTTCTTGGTACTGCTGTGCTGTAAACTTTATCCTTAAAATAGTTCCTTGCCTCTGTTTCTACCTCGCTTGATAATTTATTTCTTTTGTCATACATAGTCAGAAGTATTCCTCTTATATCTAAAGATGGATTTAGGTTTGACTTTATCCTTTCAATTGTTTTCATAAGCTGAGTGAGACCCTCTAAAGCAAAGAATTCTGTCTGTAGTGGTACCACAAGAGCATCAGAGGCTACCAATGCCATGATTGTGAGAAGGCTTAAAGATGGTGGACAGTCAATTATGATGTAGTCATAGAATGATCCAGAATTGTTTAAAATGGCGCTTAATTCATCTTTCAATTTAAAGGCTCTGCGACTATCACCTGCTGTTTCAACCTCAAGTCCAGACAAATCAACATTTGACGATATCAAATCTAAATTTTCAAAGCTTGTGGACTGGATTACCTCCGAAATTTTTTTATTTCCATTCAACACATTATAAATTGTTTGATCAGAACTTGTTGTGTTAGATAATCCAAGTCCAGTTGTAGCATTTCCTTGAGGATCAAGATCAATAACAAGAATTTTTTTTCCTTTAGTTGTCAAACCGGCAGCAAGATTAATTACAGTGGTGGTCTTACCCACTCCGCCTTTTTGATTTATAACTGAAATAATTTTTCTATTCATTTTTTTTTTTTAAATTTGATATTTTTACTACTGATGACTCATCACTTGTTAAGCTTTTCATTTCTTCTAAGTCAAATTTCCATTTTGTGGACACATCATTCAAAATTTTTTTTCCGCTCTTTCCTAAATACATGATTATATATTTAAAATTTTTAAAATTCTTTGTTGCTATTTCAAAAATCACTGGCAAAGGTTTGAATGCTCGACAAATTATTACGTCTGTCACTAAATTTTTCTCTTTAAATATATTTTTTTGATAAATTTTTGCTTCTAATTTAAACTTTTTTACCATCACTTTTAAGAAATTACTCTTTCGATAACTCTTTTCATAAAAAATTAGCTTAAAACCTTGCTTTTTGGATTTCATCAAAATACCTAAAACTATACTAGGAAGCCCTGCACCTGATCCAAGATCAGTACATATTTTAATATCATTTTTATCAATAAATTCAATGGTTTGTGCACTATCGTAAATATGTCTTGTATTTATTGACTTTTCTGTACTTGAACTTATCAAGTTTATTTTCTTATTTGTATCCAAGATTGATTGTGAATAGTCCTCCAACTCTCTCAAAGTTTCACGTGAAACATTTGGGAGATAGATTTTATCTTTTTTTATTATTTTCGAATCAATCAAGCTATATGCTTAATAGACTTTCTTTTGACATGAGACAACAAAATATATACTGCGGCTGGAGTAATTCCATCTATTCTGAGAGCTTGCCCTAGCGTTTTTGGCATTATTTCCTTAAATTTTGACTTTACTTCATTTGAAAGTCCAGAAAATTGGTCATAATCAAGATTTTCTGGAATTTTAAGATTTTCATCTCTTTTAAATGCTAAAATGTCTGCATCTTGTTTCTTCAAATATCCTTTATAATGAGCTTTTATTTCAATTTGCTCATCGATTTCACGTGAAAAATATTTAATTTCTGGCCAAATTTCTCTAATTTTACCCATATCTACTGACTTTTGGCTCAGTATTTCTAATGCATTTCTTTTAATCCCATCTTTCGCAATTTTAACACCAAATTTTGATACTTTTGATGGAGAAATTAGAGAATTTTTCATATTTTTAAGGCTTTCTTCTAGTTTAGATGCTTTATCTTTAAATATGATTTTCCTTTCATCTAATATTAAACCAATATCAATTCCTTTTTGGGTAAGTCTTATATCTGCATTATCAGATCTCAAAGATAGTCTGTATTCTGCTCTTGAGGTGAACATTCTATAGGGTTCTGCTACTCCTTTTGTAACTAAATCATCTATCATAACACCTATGTATGCCTCAGATCTATCAAGGATAAATGGTTCTTTACCTTTAATAGAGAGTGCAGCATTTATTCCAGCTATCAATCCTTGTGCTGCAGCTTCTTCATAGCCTGTTGTTCCATTTATTTGTCCAGCGAGGTAAAGATTTTTAATTTTTTTTGTCTCTAAAGTTAAAAATAACTCCCGTGGGTCCACAAAATCATATTCTATAGCGTATCCAGGCCTTAAAATCTTAACGTTTTCTAAACCATTGATATTGTTGCATATTTCTTGCTGAATTCTAGCAGGCAAAGAAGTTGAAATTCCATTAGGGTAGATTGTTTTATCATTTAGACCCTCTGGCTCTAAAAATATTTGATGTTTTTTCTTATCAGCAAACTTTACAATTTTATCTTCTATAGAAGGACAATATCTAGGACCGACACCTTGGATACTTCCTGAGTACATAGCACTACTTTTTATGTTTTTAGATATGATCTCATGAACTGCTCGATTGGTATAAGTCATCCTACATGAAATTTGTCTATTGATATTTTTTTTTGTAAGGAAAGAAAAAAAATATGGATCTTCATCTGCGTGCTGCTCTTCGAGTTTTTCGAAATTAATTGTCGTTGCATCCAATCTTGGTGGTGTCCCTGTTTTTAATCTTCCAATTTTAAAATTATATTTTTCTAATTGTTCACTTAAACCTGTTGAAGGTTTTTCATTATATCTTCCTGCAGGAGTTTTTTCTTCACCAATATGAATTAAACCATTCAAAAAAGTTCCGGTTGTTAAAATTACTTTAGATGATAGTACTTTTTTACCTTCTTGTGTAGTAAAACCAATTATATTGTTTTTTTCAAATATAAACTCTATTACAGGATCAGAAAAAATGCTTAAATTACAATAATTTACAAGTTTTTCTTGCATATATTTCTTATATAATGATCTATCACTTTGTGTACGGGGTCCTCGCACTGCAGGGCCTCTGCTTCTATTCAATAATCGAAATTGTATTCCTGATTTATCTGCAACTTCACCCATTACACCATCTAGTGCATCTATCTCTCTAACAAGATGACCTTTACCCAATCCCCCTATGGCTGGATTACATGACATCTCACCAATAGTATCAAATTTATGAGTGAATAACGCAGTATTTATACCCAGTCTAGCAGATGCTGCTGCAGCTTCACAGCCTGCGTGACCTCCACCAACTACAACTACATCAAATGATATCTCATTTTTCATAGCTGTAATTTATTATTGATCTTAAAATTTACAAGAAAACACTTATAAATGTTTAAAAAGTAAGCAAATTCAATGCTTATTTACCTATACAGAAATCGCTAAAAATGGAACCTAGTATTTCTTCAACATCTACTTTCCCGACAATCATCCCTAGGTTTCTAGTTGCTAACCTTAAATCCTCTGCAGCTTTATCAAAATCTTCTTGTGAATTTTTTTCCTCAAAATTTTTTAAATTTTTAACACAGGCTTCTAAACTTTGTCTATGTCTTTCTCTTGTAATTAAAGTTTCGTTTGAACTTACAAATTTATTTTTTAGTTTATCTTTAATTCTATTTATTAACTCATCAAAGTTTGTTTCATTCTTAATTGATAAAAAAATTGGATTAAATTTTGAAATTTGTTGACTTATATTTTTAAAACCAAGATCTATTTTATTAATAACTATTATTGATTTTTCACTCACCAAATCGTTCAAAAATCCAGTAAAATCAACACTTTTTGGTTCAATCACTATTATATTTAAATCAGCATCCTCAGCTCTTTTAAGAGCCAGTTTAATTCCTTTTTTTTCTATCTCGTCTTGAGACTCCCTTATCCCAGCAGTATCTGAGATCACAACAGGGTAACCATCCAAATTTAAGTGAGCTTCGATAACATCTCTTGTTGTTCCAGCAATTTCTGAAACGATTGCTATATCACGATTTGAAAGATAATTAAGCAAGGAAGATTTTCCAGCGTTCGTAGGTCCGATGATTGCAATTTTAAAACCTTCTCTAATTCTTTCTCCAACTTTTTGATCGTCCAAAATTTTTTCAATTTGATTTCTTATTTTTTCGGAATCTAATTTAATATTTTTAATCATATCTTCTGGAAGATCATCTTCGGGAAAATCAATTTTAGCCTCAACATTTGATAAAATTTTTAAAAGTTTTTCTCGGAGGGAATTAAACTTATCTGAGCTTTTTCCACTCATTATTTTTAAAGCCTGTTGTCTTTGAATTTCTGTTTCAGCAGAGATTAAATCTGAAATACTTTCTGCTTTAAGAAGATTTATTTTTCCATTTTGAAATGCAAGTTTTGTAAATTCTCCAGGTTCAGCTAATCGACAATTTTCAACCTTAGAAAGTTGATGTAACATTGCTCTAACAACTGCTATACTTCCATGAACGTGCATTTCTGCCATATCTTCACCTGTGTAGCTCTCAGGGCCAGGAAACCATAGTAATAAACCTTCATCTATTAGTTCAGAAGTACTGATTTTATTGAACTTTTTTAAATTTGATACTCTTGGTTCAGGAGGATCTTCACCTGTAATAAGTTTGACTACATTTGATGCCTGAGACCCAGATATTCTAATTACAGCTATTCCAGATATGCCTGGTCCTGATGATAGTGCATATATAGTCATATAATTATTATAGTTTTATATTAATCATAATAATATAATTTTCTAAATGATAATATGGCTTGCCTCTTATCCCAAGAGTGGAAATACATGGATTAGATCTTTTTTGGCCTCATTATTATTTAATAAAAATAATAAAGCTGATTTAGATGGTATTTCATATATACCTCAGTATCCCTTAAGATCGCATTTTAAAGATCTTGTGGATAATATTGATGATATTAAAGAAATTTCATCTAACTGGGTAAAATCTCAAAGTTTAATTAATAATGATAAAAAAATTAAATTTTTTAAAACTCATCATGCTCTTTGTAATTACCAAGGAAATAACTTTACTAATTTAGAAAACACTTTAGGTGTTATACACATCGTGCGTGATCCAAGAAATATAATCTCTTCAGTACTTTATCATTATTCGAAAGAGAATTACAACAAAGCTCTTGAATTCATGTTAGATGAAAATAAAGCTTTAGGTAAAAAATTTGATGAAAAAAGTCCAACTGTAAACAGAGATATGTTTACAATAATTTCATCATGGAAAAATAATTATAATTCATGGAAAAGTTTTAAAGGGAATTATTTATTGATAAAATATGAAAACTTAGTGTACGGACCAAATAAAGAATTTCGTAAGATATGTAATTACTTGACTGATAAAATAAACATTAAATTTGATGATGAAAAAATTTTTACTGCAATAAAAGAAAATAATTTTGAAAATCTTAAAAAATTGGAGAACAGTAAGGGATTTAATGAAACGGTTAAGGATAAATCAACAGGAAAACTTAAAAGATTTTTTAATTTAGGTCCTGAAAATAAATGGGAAAATATATTAGACCCAAAAATTAAAACAATTATAGAGACAGAATTTAAAAAGGAAATGAAAGAATTGGGTTATTTATAAATTTCTCTTATAAACTTTTAAAAGTTCATTTTTAAAACCCTCGGCAAACCTCTGTGAGTCGTAAAGAGGTGTACTAAGAATATTACTAAATATTTTTTCCCTTATATAAGTTAATTCATCTATGTTATTAGCTAAGTGGGTTGCTTTTTGAATATATTGGTCTTCATTTTCTGCCAAAAAGTATTCTAAATTACCATTTTTTACTATACTTTCTCCACACCTAGAGTTGAAGTTATAACCTTTCATTACCAGGACTGGGACACCAGCCCATAAAGCCTCAAAGGTAGTAGTTACTCCATTATAAGGAAAAGTATCTAGGCCAATATCAACATTATTATATAATTTTAAATGATCCTCAACTTCTGAATAATTTTGACGGTCAAAGAATTCTAACTGTTTATCAACACCATATTTTTTAAATTTTGAGATAATATTTTTTGTTTGATAACTAAAGGATGATTTTAAAATCAACTTAGAATGTTTAACCTCATTTAAAATTTTGCTCCAAGTTCTAATTACTTCATCAGATATTTTCAGAAAATTATTAAATGAACCAAAAGTAATGAATTTATTTTTTTTATATGGTAGATCAAACTTTTCCCTTTTAAATGGGAAACCTGAATGACAGTTCCAAACATGTGGGAGTTTAATAATTTTTTCTGAGTAATATTTTTCTTCTTCATCATAAATTAGATTTTTATCTGCTATTAAGTAATCAATATCATTGAAACCAACCGTATTACAAAAAGCTAACCATGATATCTGTATGGGGCAAATCCTATTGTTAAATATTTCAATATTTTTTGCTCCAGTTAATCCCATTACATCAAATAATATTTCAATTTTGTCAGCTTGAATTTTGTCGATAATTTCCTGATTTGAAGTTTTCGATAGATCGTACCAGAAGTCTGAATTATCTTTAAGCTCTTTTGACGACGATTTAAGAAGTGAAGACTCACCAATTTGATATACAAATACTTCAAAAATATTTTTGTCTAAATTTTTTATTGTATTCTTTACAAAATATGTAACTGAGTGATTGACCACAAAGTCAGGGGATACAAAACCTATTTTTATTTTATTATTTTTTTTGTAGTCGATATTATTTATGTCTTTTACATTAAGTTTGGGAAAAAAAGTTTTGAAATCTTTGGAATAATTATAATAATCTTTAATTCCCCAGTCATAGATATAATTATTCATCATACCATAAGTACAAGCATTTATTTTTAATTTAGAATTATTTTCTAAAACTATTTTTGACAATTGAAGAACTTTTTTAGGATTTAATAAATACTTATATAAATCAATACCACTTAGATATAATTTCTCATTGTAGGGAAAATTTTTTTCAGCTTCATCAAACATTAGTTTAGCATTTTCTAAAAAATCAATAACCTTAAGATATTTTTGAGAATTTTTAATACATGCGGTGATATAATTTCCTAACGCTTCAATACCTGCTAGGTGGGTTTTTAATTTTTTGTAGGCATCTTCAAAGTCAGATAGTGCAGATATAACATCTTCTTCTGTATAATTTGGATTAAGCATTTTACAAACTCCAACAAAAGATGATAAACCGCCAGGACGATTTTCTCTTTTTGAATATTGCTCGACTTTAAGAATTATATCCTTGTACTTTTTCTTTGAAAATAAATCTAAGATTATTCTTTGAAAATTTTGATCAACCATATTTAAGATTATTATGATAACTTATATTTTTTTTATGATTAAGAATAAATGTTAAAAAATATTTGAAAAGCTTATAAAATAAGGTTTAAACTTAGGAAGGCTTATTCATTGAGTTAAAAAACTCAGCATTATTTTTTGTTGTTTTCAATTTTGAATTTATAAAATCAATCGCATCCATAGATCCCATTGGAGCTATAATTCTCCTTAAAACATTCATTTTTTGAAGATCATTCTTATCAAAAATTAGTTCTTCTCTTCTTGTACCAGATTTAGTTATATCAATAGCTGGGAATATTCTTTTCTCTGAGATTTTTCTATCTAAAATAGTTTCACTATTTCCAGTTCCTTTAAATTCCTCAAAAATTACTTCATCCATTCTACTTCCAGTATCTATTAAAGCGGTAGCAATAATTGTTAGAGAGCCTCCCTCTTCAATATTCCTAGCTGCTCCAAAGAACCTTTTTGGTCTTTGAAGAGCGTTTGCATCAACTCCTCCTGTTAATACTTTACCAGAACTTGGCACGACCGCATTATATGCTCTTCCAAGTCTTGTTATTGAGTCTAATAAAATTACAACATCTTTTTTGTGTTCTGTTAATCTCTTAGCTTTTTCAATTACCATTTCAGCAACTGCTACATGACGTTGAGCTGGTTCATCAAACGTAGAACTTATTACTTCTCCTTTTACAGTCCTTTGCATATCAGTTACTTCCTCAGGCCTCTCATCTATAAGCAATACCATTAAATAACATTCTGGATGATTTGCTGTAATTGAATTTGCAATACTTTGTAGAATCATTGTTTTCCCAGCTTTTGGTGGGGAGATAATTAATGATCTTTGTCCTTTTCCTATTGGACTAACTAAATCAATTAATCTTGGAGTTAAGTCAGGCTTCTTCTCGACTTTATTACTTTCAACTTCCATTCCTAATTGTTTATTAGGATATAAAGGAGTTAAGTTGTCGAAAGCTATCTTATGTTTAAATTTATCTGGTTCTTCAAAATTTATTTTACTCACCTGCAGAAGTGCAAAGTATCTTTCACCTTCCTTGGGAGATCTAATGGGTCCCTCAACTGAGTCTCCAGTTCTTAATCCAAATCTTCTTATTTGACTTGGACTTACATATATATCATCTGCTCCTGGCAAATAATTTGATTCCATTGCTCTAAGAAAACCAAAACCATCTTGAAGTAACTGTAATACACCACCACCTGTTATCTCTTCACCTTTTTCAGCAAGTTTTTTTAAAATTGCAAAATAAATTTCTTGCCTTCTAAGTGTGCTTGCGTTTTCAATACCTAATTTTTCTGCTTCAGTGATTAACTTTTCAGAGCTTTTTTCTTTTAATTCTTGAATATTCATTTGTGGGGGTTTTGTTTGAGATAAATTAAATATATATACAAGTTCAAAAATTTCAACCCTAGATAGGTTTAAAAACTACAACGAAAACAACAAAAATTAGCAATAATGTGGGTATTTCGTTGATTATTCTGTAAAATTTAGATGATTTTGTGTTTTCTTTTGATTTTAATAACCTCATACATCGTCCAAGATATTCATGATAAATCGTTAATAAAACTACTAATAGAATTTTAATTTGTAGCCATAGAAATGCAAAACTTTCAATACCGTTTATCCAAATCAATATAATACCAAAAAACCATGATAGAAGCATGGCCGGTCGCATTATGTAATTATATAGTTTTCTTTCCATTATCTCAAAAATTTGAGTTGCTTGGTCTTTTTCAGAATTTTCAACATGATAAACAAATATTCTTGGTAAATATAAAAGCCCTGCCATCCAAGAAATAACTGCGATTAGATGGAGCGATTTAAATAAAAGATATCCACTCATAATTAAATATTTTTCATAACAAGATGTTTAAATAACATTATATGATCATCACTATCATTTAAACATGGCACCATCTCAAAATTTTCACCACCTGATTTAATAAAACTTTCTTTTCCTTGAATAGATATTTCCTCTAAAGTTTCTACGCAATCAGATGAAAATCCTGGACATATAACTAAAATATTTTTCTTGCCTTCTTTTGGAAGATTTTCAAAAGTTTTATCGGTATATGGTTGTAACCATTCTTGAGGGCCAAATCTTGATTGAAAAGTTGTAATTATTTTTATATCTGAATATTTTTCAGAAATAAGTCTGGTTGTTTTGTGACAATAACAGTGATAAGGATCACCTTTCTCAAAATACTTTTTTGGTATGCCATGGTAAGATGCTACAATTAAATCTGGTTTCCAATTTATTTCACTTAGTTTTTTTTCAATACTATTTTTAATTGCTTCGATATAAAGGGGCTCTGACTCGTAATGTGGAATTATTTTAAGATTGGGTTGCCACCTCATTTTCATTAAAGTTCTATAAACTTCATCGCACACTGTTGCTGTTGTTGCTGCAGCGTATTGAGGGTAGAGAGGTAATATAATCAATTTTTCGCAGCCCTGTTTCTGAAGTTGATGAATTTTACTATTAATACTTGGATTTCCATATCTCATTGCAAAATCAATAATTATCTCTTCGTTTCCAATCTCTTCTGACAGTTTTTTTGCTTGGCTATCTGTATAGTATCTAAGTGGAGACATATTTTTATCATTCATCCATATTTCTTTATATGCTTTAGCAGTTTTGGAAGGCCTAAAGGTAAGTATAAATAGGTTAAGTATTACTTGCCAAATTAGAGGATTTACTTCGATCACTCTTTTATCAGATAGAAATTCCTTTAAATATTTTCTTACATCTAGCCAACTTGTTGAGTCTGGTGTGCCAAGATTTACAATTAGTATCCCTGTTTTACCATAATTAATTTTTGGATGATCTGGTGTCATTTAAAATTTCTTACAATCTTTATTAATTCTTCAACCATTTCAATTTTAGTCTCTGGAAGTATTCCGTGACCTAAATTAAAAATATATGGGTGGTCTTTAAAAACATTAAGGTATTTCTCAACTTCTATTTTAAGAGATTTTTGATCAGTTAATAATATTTTTGGATCGAGGCCACCCTGTATTGGTATGTTAATCTCATTGACTATTTTCTTTGGGTCAATATCATAATCTATATTAACAGCGTCAGGTTTAATAATTTCACAAAAATTTTTATAATCTTTTATACCTCTAGGAAAACAAATAACTGGCACTCCCAATGTCTTTACGTAATCGACAATATTAAGGGTTGGTATATAAATATATTCTGGAATTTTATCTTTTAATAATCCAGCCCAACTATCAAAAATTTGAATAACTTGGGCTCCAGCCTCAATTTGATTTTTTATATGAAGTTTTAAAAATTTCTCTATTATTCCTAGTAATCTATTAATTAAAAAATCATCTTTAAAAAATTCACTCGATAAACCTTTTTTGGGAGATGATTTATTAATCATATAAACTAGTATTGTCCAAGGAGCTCCAACAAATCCAATCATATCTCTATTAACCATTAAAGGATCTTTTGATGTTTTTGAGATTGCTTTATAAACTTTATAAATTTTTTCTGTAAAAATTACTTCATCTACATTTTTTATCTTTTCTAAATTTATGTCTCCCAATTTGGGCCCAAAATTTTTTTCAAATTCTACTTTTTGACCCAACCCATATGGTAACATTAAAATATCTGAAAATATTACTGCACCATCAAATCCAAATCTTTTTATTGGTTGAAGTGTTATCTCAGAAGCCAGATCGCTATTTAAGCAGAGTTTTATGAAATCTTGATTTTCTTTTCTAATCTCTCTAAATTCAGGTAAATATCTTCCTGCCTGTCTCATTAACCATATAGGATTAGTCTTCGTATCTTTATTTTTAATACAGTTAGTTAAGGGACCCATATAAATAGATATATATTATTTACTTCATTAGTATTATGTAATGTGAATAACGTAAATTAGTCAATTACCACACTTAATTAACTTCTTATTAACAATTAAAATCTTAAATTAGTAAGGTATTTAAGGGTTAATTTTAGATTTTTCTCATTTTATTACTATTATGTATAAAATTAATCACAATTTATAACTAGGTTAATTATATGGAAAAAAAACAAGTTTTGGCAGGTCTAGTTACCAAATCTACATTTTTCTTATTTTTTCTAATAGTTTATAAACATCTTATACATGAAAAACTTGTATCAAATTTATCTTATTTCAGATTCAACTGGTGAAACATTAGATAGAATTTTTCTAGCACTTAAAGCACAGTTCCCTAATTTTGAATATGAAACTAATCATTTTTCTTTCACAAGAACTGAAAGTCAAACTTTAAGCATTTTGAAACAAGCAAAAAAAGAGAAAAATTCAATAATATTATATACTATTGTAAATAGTAAATTAGCAAAATATCTTACAGAGAAGGCTTACGAAAGAGAAATACCCTGTTTTGGAGTACTTGGAGATTTAATATTAAACTTTTCCAAAGTTTTAAATCAAAAAGCTTCACACCAACCAAGCGGCCAACATATTTTGAATGAAGAATATTATGATAGAATTGAAGCAATCCAATTTACAATGAATCATGACGATGGTAACCAAACGGACGATATAGAAAAATCAGATATTGTCCTTTTGGGTGTTAGCAGAACTAGTAAAACCCCAACATCTATATATTTGGCTAATAGAGGATTTAAAACGTCAAATATCCCACTAGTAAACAAAAACTCTATACCAAGTAAAGCGACTAAGAAAAATTTTTCACCGTGTGTAGTTGGGTTATTTACCGAAGCAGAGAGATTATACGATTTAAGAAAGAATAGACTAAATTCTTTAAAGGAAGATCATAATAGTGAGTATGTAAATATTGATAAAATTAGAGATGAGGTGAATAATAGTAAAAAAATATTTAAAGAAAATAATTGGCCCACAATAGATGTAACAAGAAAATCTGTTGAAGAAACAGCTGCCTCTATTATTAAAATTTATGAAATAAAAAATAAAAAAAATGACTGACATCATTTTAGCTTCGAAAAGCAAAGTAAGAAAAGAAATATTAGACAATCATAATATTAATAGCAAAGTCGAAGCATCAAATGTTGATGAAGATCCGATAAAAGAAAGTTTATTGAAAGAGGGAGCTTCACCAGAAATTATTTCTAAAAATCTAGCAGAATTAAAAGCAAACAAGGTAAGTCAAAAAATTAATAATGCTCTAGTATTAGGAGCAGATAGCGTCATCGATTTAACTGGAGAATTAATTTCAAAACCAGAAAGTAGAGAAGAGGCTTTGAATATTTTAAAAAAACTCAATGGAAAAAAACATTCTTTGATCAGTTCAGTTTGTATATCTAAAAATGGATCTATGGTTTGGAACTACACTGACAAAGCTTACTTGACCATGAAGGATTTTTCTGAAAATGAATTAACTACTTATCTAAATAAAATAAGTGATGAGGCTTTATATGCTTATAATGTTTATCAAATTGAAGGAGAAGGAAGAGCCTTATTCTCAAATATTGATGGAGATGAAGATACTATAATGGGCTTGCCTATCAAAAAAATTAAGGAATATTTGGAAATACAAAAATGAAAAAATTTTTAGTAATAGGTAATCCAATTGAACATTCTTTATCTCCAAAGTTGCATAATTATTGGATAAAAAAAAATAGTTTAGATGCAATATATGGGAAATTGGAAACCTATGACAATGATTTGTCTGAACTATGCAAATCTATCAAAAAGGGAGATTTGGATGGTTTAAATGTTACTGTTCCTTTTAAAAATTCTATAATACCTCACTTAGATATTTTAAGTAGTAATGCATTAAGGACACAGTCTGTAAATACTATCTCGTTGAATAAAGGTCATTTAATTGGAGATAACACTGATATTAACGGGTTTGAATTAAGTATTAGAAAATTGAATTATGATGTTAGTGACAAGACAGTTCTGATATTAGGTGCTGGAGGGGTTGTACCGTCAATAATTTTTTCCTTGTTAAGGATGAAAGTATCAAAAATATTTTTGAGTAATAGAACTAAAGAAAAGGCTGAAAATTTAAAAAATTTATTCAACGAGATTAATATTCTGGAATGGGGTGATCTACCAAAGTTTGATATGATAATAAATGCCACTACTTTAGGTTTAAATAACTCAGATAAATT
The DNA here is from genome assembly GCA_902552755.1 of uncultured Pelagibacteraceae bacterium. Classification (GTDB taxonomy): domain Bacteria; phylum Pseudomonadota; class Alphaproteobacteria; order Pelagibacterales; family Pelagibacteraceae; genus Pelagibacter. Next base: position 51,208 of record CACDHV010000005.1, read on the forward strand.
TGGCATAGACTTTTCTCAGACTGGTCAAAACAAGCTTTTTTATGATGTTATATACGCGCCATTTCAAACAGAGTTTTCAGAGGCAGGAAATCTAAAGGGTAATTCAATTGAAAATGGTTTAAATATGTTTTTATTTCAGGGCCAACAAGCTTTTAATATTTGGCATAATGTTGAACCAGAAATTAACAAAGAAGTAATTGAATTTCTAAAAAACTGAAATTATGAGTTTTAAAATTAAAAATGATTAGAGTTGGGATAATTGGCGGTATAGGTTCAGGAAAATCTTTTATTTCAAAACTTTTTGGATATCCAGTATTTAATGCAGATAATGAAGTAAAATTAATTTACAGAAAAAATAAAAAATGCTTCACCAAATTAAGAAAAAAATTACCAAAATTCATTAAATCATTTCCAATTAAAAAGAAAGAGCTCATATCAGCAATCGTTTCAGATAAAAAAAATCTTAAATTAATTTCTTCTGTTGTTCATCCTTTGGTTAGAGATAAAATGAAAAAATTTATAAACAAAAACAAAAAACGCAGTATGATCATCTTTGATATCCCCTTATTTATTGAAAATAATCTTAATAAAAAAAAAGATATAATAATCTTTGTAAATTCTAAAAGTTCTAAGGTCCTTGAGAGGTTAAAAAAAAGACCAAATTTTAATGAAAAATTGATTAGAAGTCTCAAGGAGAGTCAAGTTATGTTATCTAAAAAAAGAAAATTATCAAATTACGTGATCAATAATAATTTTTCTATAAATGTAATGAAAAAAAAAGTTAAACTAATTAAAGAAGAAATTTTAAATGAAAGAAATAGTTCTAGATACTGAAACAACGGGTCTGTCTGTAAGAGATGGCCATAGGATTGTCGAGATCGGATGTATAGAACTTGATAATTTAATACCAACAAAAAATATATTTCATTTTTATTTAAATCCAGAAAGAAAAGTATCGCAAAAAGCATTTGAGGTTCATGGATACTCTGATGAATTTTTATCTACCAAGCAGAAATTCTTTGAAATTGCTGATAATTTTCTAGATTTTATCAAAGATAAAAAAATTATAATCCATAATGCCGAATTTGATATTGGTCATCTCAATAATGAATTAGCTTTAATAGGAAAGCAAAAAATTAACAATGCAAATGTTATTGATACATTAGAATTGGCAAGAAATAAGTTTCCAGGATCTGGTATTAGCCTTGATGCTTTATGCAAGAGATTTCGGATAGATAATTCCAAAAGAGAAAAACATACTGCTCTTATTGACTGTGAGTTACTTGCTAAAGTATATATAAATTTAATAGACCAAAAAGAACCCACCTTAAATTTATCAGACAATAATGAGAATAAATTTTCCTCAATTAGCGATCAGTCAGATTATTATAAAAAAATTATTTTACCAACTGAACAAGAATTATCAAACCATAAAGAATTTCTTAAAAAAAACTTAAAAAAAAATTTTTTTTAACTTAATCTTTTTTTAAAAAGTTCCTCAAAATCAATTTTTTTCTCAAATTGTAAATTTGGTAGACCTGATTCTCTGAGTATAGTTAAAAATTTTTGTTCTAATTCTGGGTATATTTTAGTTGGGGTATCACATAGAACTATCTTTTCTAATTCAGTTTTATTAAGTTGTGGATCTAATATATCGATTACTGTTGCATATTTAATCTGAAATATACCTTTATCTATTTTCTTATTTGGATTTTCGTAACTTAATGTTGTTAAAACTTCTATCATTTTTTTTTTTAAAGGTTTTGATTTTAAACCAACAGTCATTTTATAATCTGGAATAGTATTCCTTATGGTAACCAAAGCTTCTGGACTAGTAATTTCAACTGACAAATCTTGAATATAACTTATTATTATTTTATATTTATCTTCCATCTTTATCTTCTATATCCTCATATTCACCTTCAACAAGATTATTTTCTTTTGGTTTTTTCTTTGATGAATATTTTTTTGAGTATTTTTTAAGTATTATTTTTCTTGTAACTGGAAAGACAAGTAAAATCCCAATTATGTCAGTTGCAAAGCCAGGAAGTATTAAAAGCAATGCTGCAAACGCAATTGCGGCTCCAGAAACCATTTCATACAAAGGAACTTCATTTTTGACCAATTGAGACATGCCAGAACGCAAGGTATTAAATCCCTCATATCTCGCATACCAAATTCCAACAACTGCTGTAGTAAGTATAAGAAATATAGTGTTTAAAGCTCCTATTTGAGAGCCAACTTTAATGAATAAGTATATCTCGATTAGAGGGATCCCTAAAATAAGAATAATTGCTGTGTTCATTTGTCTATAATGTAAATTGCAGGTTGAAATTAATCAACATAGTAAATATTATTAGCTTATGAGTTATAGCTTTGAATACATCGATATAATACTATTAGCAATGATCGCAGGATTTATTTTCCTAAGATTAAGAGGGATTTTAGGGAAAAAAACTGGATTTGAGGAAAATATTAATTCAAGTTTTCCTCACGAAGAGGCTCCAGAAAGAAAAAATTCTCCCATTTTGAATGCCGAAACTTTTGATGATGCAGCAAAAAAAGATTTCTTAAATGGTGCTAAAATTGCTTATGAAAGTATTATTACTAGTTTTTCTAAAGGAGACTTAAAGTCAATAAAAAATCTTTTAGCAAAAAATGTTTATGAACAATTTGATGAGGCTATCAAAGATAAAAAAGCAAGAAATGTTACCTCAGAAACTACATTTATAGGTATTAATTCTGCAGAGATAAAAGAGCATAATCAAAATAAAAACATGCTTGAAGTAAGCGTTGAATTTGTGAGTGAAATTATATCTTGTATTAAAGATAAAGATAATAAAATTATCTCAGGTGATGCTCAAAAAGTTAAAAAAGTCTTAGATACTTGGAAATTTACAAAAGACAGTACTTCAAAAAATCCTAACTGGTTAATAGTAGATACTCAAGCTTAGTTGATTAAAAAAATATCAGATAAAGATAAACAAGATTGGCAAAATTTCTTAAATAGTTCTGATAAACTAGAAAATAAAGATCAAAAAATTTCTTCAACACCTAAAAGATATATTGAAAGATCTATTGATTTACACGGTTATTCCTTAGAGGAAGCAAATCAAAAGATGACTTCTTACATTGAAGAGTGTTATGCAAATGGAGTTAGCAAAATTAGTGTGATTACAGGAAAGGGTCTTAGATCTAAAAATTTAAATGACCCATATCAATCTAGCAATTTGAGTATATTAAAACACTCAGTGCCTAATTTTATTAGAGGTAGTGACCATTTAATGAAAAAAATTATAAGTATTGATTTTGAGGCTGTTGAAAACCCCTCCGTTGGAAATTTTGATATTTTTTTAAGAAAAAAAAAGTAATATTTACAAAATAAATTTTGATAGGTCTGCGTCCTTAACAAGTTCACCAATATTTTTCTTAATATAATCTGAATCTATGCTGATCTTTTCACCAGCTCTATCTGTTGCAGTAAAACTAATTTCATCTAAAACTCTTTCAATTATAGTATGCAGTCTTCTAGCACCTATATTTTCAACAGTTGTATTTACTTCACTTGCAATTGTTGCGATCGTATCAATTCCATCTTCAGTAAATTCCAAATCAACGTTTTCAGTTTTAAGTAAAGCTTTATATTGTTTGATCAAACTATTATCCGGCTCTTTTAAAATTCGCTTAAAATCCTCGCTATTCAATGCATCTAGTTCAACTCTGATTGGCAATCTCCCCTGAAGCTCAGGCAAAAGATCTGATGGTTTTGCTAACTGGAATGCTCCAGAAGCTATGAATAATATGTGATCTGTTTTTATTGGACCGTATTTTGTACTCACCGTCGTTCCTTCAATGAGAGGAAGTAAGTCTCTTTGAACACCTTCTCTTGAAACATCTCCACCAACTCTATCAGTTCTTGCTGAAATCTTATCTATTTCGTCTAAAAATACGATACCATTATTTTCAGTTGTGTTTTTTGCAGATTTAATAATTTTATCTTGTTCGATTAATTTATCAGCTTCTTCGTTAAGTAATATCTCATGAGATTCTTTTACTGACATTTTTTTCTTCTTAGCTTTTTGACCCATAGATTTACCAAGCATGTC
>CACDHV010000006.1 GCA_902552755.1 uncultured Pelagibacteraceae bacterium
TAATTAGTTCAGTAAATAATTACTTAAAAAAACAAATAACATCAAAGGACATCGTAGATACATATTCTGGGATAAGACCTCTAATTGAAGATTTTAAAACAGCCTCAAAAGTCACAAGAGATTATGTTTTTGATTTAAAAATTATAAAAAAATTACCTTTATTGAATATTTATGGAGGAAAACTTACCACCTACAGAAAATTGTCTGAAAAAGTCCTTATTGATCTTGAAAAATTTTTACCTAAAACAAAAAAAGGCCCATGGACACACAAAAAGAAGCTTTTTTAATTTCCACGGTCTTAAAAAATGCTTTTCATTAAGTAATTTTATTTAATTCTAGTTTGAATTATTTTGATAATTTTAGGTAAATCTTTAATTGTATCTATTACATAGTGAGCGCCTACTTTCTTAAATTTATTCTTGATCTTTTTTCTAAATTTAGTTTTATCTTTAAAAGAAAGTCTATTAAATTCGACTTCTGTTTTACCAAATTCATTACCTGAAAATATAACACCCACTACCCACATCCCAGCATTAACTCCCTCTAACAATCCAGGAATAGTGTCATCAACTTTTATACAATTTGATCCCTTGGTAATATTTAATTCAGAAAAAATTTTATATATTATTTCAGCTGAGGGTCTTCCAATTTTTGTGTATGAAGAACTATATGACACATCAGGTATAAATCTTTGTTTTTTTAGTTCTGGCAATATAACATTTAGAATTTCTTCTGAATATCCGGTATTGATTCCTATTTTTATTTTTTTGTTTTTTATAAAATCTAAAGTTTTTTTACTTCCTGATATAAATTTTGAATGTTTCTTAATTATTTTTTTTAATTCTGGATTAAAAAGTTTAAACAATTTATCAATATCTTTATCTGTTGGTTTTGATTTAAATTTTTTTTTCCACTGCGAATTAATTTTTCTTGTTGTTAGCAATGCTTTTATATGGGCTCGTTTTTCAATACCCATTGGTCCTATGGCTTGTTTTCGTGTAATTTTAATTCCAAACCTATCAAATAATTCTATAAGAACTTGAGATGGCGCAAGGCTTCCAAAATCTATTAATGTACCAGCTAAATCAAATACAACTCCTTCTATATTGGAATTTTTCATATGTTTTTTTTCGAATCTTTTAATTAAAATTTAATATTTGAAATTAATCATATCTTTAATTGAATAATAATACTGATTTTATTGCTGTTTATATTGATTTTAACTTGTTTTATTAATGTTACAAAAATATTACAGATTTATTACATATGCTGAAAATACTAAATTTCTTATTGATAATTTCAACAGTATGTTTGACTTCAGCAGCAAAAACAGATGAGTTAGATTTAAACAAACTTTTGAGTAAGTTAAAAGATTGTAATACACAAAGTGAAGCAAAAATTTTAGAAAAAAGCATATGGAATTTGTGGGAAACACATCCATCAAATTTTCAATTAACTATTGATTTAAAAGAAGGTTCAAGACTAGTTCAAAATGGAAATTATATAAGGGCATATAGGATTTTTAGTAAAATTATAGAAAAAGATCCTAATTGGGCTGAAGCTTGGAATAGACGTGCAACATCTTTATATTTTATGGGTAAGTATAAAAAATCACTTAGAGATATTGATATGGTCTTAAAACTTGAAAGCAGGCATTTCGGTGCTCTAATTGGAAAAGGACAAGTATACATGGAAATGAAAGATTACGAAAAAGCCTACACTAGTTATTTAGAAGCTTCATATATAAACCCAATGAATACTGATACAATAAATCAAATAAACAAAGTCTCTAAATTAATTAAAGAAAAAACAATATAATTACTTTATCTGTAAAATATCTTTAATATTATTAAAATATAATAACTTATGAATTATTTGAAAAATATTAAGCTTACAAATAATATTACTTTAATTAATAAGCCATTCAAAAAAAAAGAATATTATCATTTCTTAAAAACCTCTGATTTATCTTTGGTAGTTGCGGAAATTAAGAAAAACGTTTTTGTTCTAGTTAGACAAAAAAGAATTCCAGTTAATAAAATCAACTATGAATTTCCATCTGGTATGATTGATAAAGGAGAAAATTCTATAAGTGCTGCTTGTAGAGAATTTTATGAGGAAACAGGATATAAAATATTAGGAAGACCAAAAAAATTATTTACAATTAATTGTGAGCCAGGAAGGTTAACAACTAAAATATACTGCTATTATTCAAATAGAATAATTAAAAAAAAAGGACCTGAGAAAGCTATTAAAATTCATTTTCTGTCTAAAGAAGAAATAAACAAATTAATTTTAAATGAAAAATTTTGTAATGTATCTCATGTGGCTTCATTTTTTAAAGTTATAAAGGTGCCTACAAAGTAAGCACCTTTTATAAGAGAAAATAATGATTTAGTTAATGTAATTAATGATGAAATATTACTGATAAATTAATAAAATATTAAATCTAATTTAAATTAATATTAAATTAATTTGAATAAATTACCCTAGGATCTAAAAATAATTCTCTTGCTAAAGCTTTGAATTTTTTCGTAACTTGTTTTGAGATTATCTCTTGATGCTGCGAAGGTATTTTTAAAAATACTGAATTACCTCTTTTATAAAGTTTAAATTCTTCTAAAAAAATTGTAGATATTGATGTAAGAGAATTAGCAAATCTTAAGGCTGCACCAACTTGTTTGCAAGAATATATCTCGTTGTTATTTAAAAACGTTAAGTATTCTATCTTTGGGTTGTATTTTATACTGCAATATCTCCAGTAACAAGAAAGTGCCAATTGTATTCTTTCTTTATGTGAAAGTTTTAATAAAGGCGTATTTAATGTTTCTTGAAAAACCAACTCTGCTTTTTGGAATGCTCCCAAACCCCAATCCATATGACTTAGTACGCAAGATAGATGAAGCAATTTTTGATTAAAATGCTCATTTCCCTCAAATATAGGTTTTATAAAATCAAAATATTTCTTATATGTAGATCCTAAATCGCCTCTTTTTTTTGAAATATGCTCTAATGATTTATTAAAAACAAAATTACTATCTGAGTTTTTAAATAAATCTTTGGCAAGAGATCCTTCTCTAATACCGCTAATTGAGCAAATAACATTTTTTGGATTTGCTATGTTCATAATTTCTTCTAGAATTATTGAGCTATAAGGAAGATAAGGCGTTCTAGACTTTGATATGTATTCAACTGATTTCAATTTAGATTTATTAAATGAAGAAATTTTTTCTAAAAATTTTGTAAGTTTTTCATTTTCTATTGAGTATTGATGAATAATATGGACTGGATATTCATTTTGAAATAAGTGTAATTTAAACAGAGCTCTCCACGTACCTCCCACCAAATATAAATTATTAAATTTTTTTTTAGATAACCATTTTTCATCTCTTAAAAGATTTTTGAGATATTTAGGTAAATTTCTTTTTTTAACAATAGGATTGTTAATTAACCTTAAAACACCAACTGGAAGTGATGTTTTATTTGTTACAACATTGTTTTCAACTCTAGCAAGCTCTAAACTTCCACCACCTAAATCAGCAACAAGTCCATCCACATTCTCAAATCCAATTTTAACGCCTTCAGCTGATGATTCAGCTTCTTCTTCACCAGTTAAAATATTTATATTTTTTTTAAATAAGTATTCTACTTCTTCAATAAAGGGCTTTGCGTCTGTAGCTTCTCTTAATACAGCTGTTGCAATAATTTTAAGGTTATTAATTTTTGAAACATTAAGAATTTCTGAAAATCTTTTTAAAACTTTTAAAGCATATATCTTGCCTGATTTATGAAGTTTTTTTGATTTATCTAAGTTTTTACCAAGTTCACAAACTGCTTTTTCATTAAAAAAAGGTACTCTAGATGATGTAAAATCATCGTAAATTAACATTCTTATAGAATTTGAACCTATATCAATAATAGCTAATTTTGATTCTCTTAATTTTAAATTTTGCTTATTTTTAATTACTTTAAGTTCCATCTTTAACCAACCTTAAGTTTAATTTTTTAGGTTTAATTTTTAGTTTTGCCTTTCCTCTTCCTGATAAACTTGGATTATTCATGAAATAATCATGTGCAGAAAAAGAATCTTTTCGACTATATTTAATTTTTTGATAATTTCCATTAGGATAAAGTTCCCAGCTCTGATTCGTGTCTAGATAATTGGCCATCATTATTTGGTCTAAAACCTGTTCATGAACAGTTTGATTTTCAATTGGCACGAGAAGTTCGACTCTTCTATCTAGATTTCTTGGCATCAAATCTGCAGATGAAATATAAACTTTTGCATTTCTGTTAGGCATTAATTTTCCATTTGCAAAACAATATATTCTTGAGTGTTCAAGAAATCTTCCAATGATACTTTTTACAATAATATTTTCCGATTTATTTTTAATACCAGGTCTTAAACAACATACACCTCTTACAAATAAAGAGACTTTTACACCGACACTAGAAGCCTCATAAAATTTATCAATTATTTGTGAATCAACTAATGAATTCATTTTAGCCCAAATCTCAGCGTGTTTCCCTTTTTTTGCATTACTTATTTCCTTATCTATATTCTGATTTAAAGTTTTTCTTAAATTTACAGGTGAAATGGAAATTTTATTTAAATTTCTTGGTTTAGAATATCCAGTCACGTAATTGTAGAATTTTTCTACATCTGCAGCCATTTTTTTATCAGAGCTAAATAGAGATAAGTCTGTGTATATTTTTGCATTTACAGGATGATAATTGCCAGTACCTAAATGGAAATATGTTTGAATTTTACCACCCTCACGTCGATGTATTAGTGATGATTTAGCATGTGTTTTGTATTTTGCAAAACCATAAACAATTTGAACTCCAGCTTTTTCAAGACTTCTTGCCAGCTGTATATTTGCTTCTTCATCAAATCTAGCTTTGATTTCAATTAAAGCAGTAACTGTTTTGCCATTTTCGGAAGCGCTAATTAATGCTTTAACAATTGGTGAATCTAAAGTAGTTCTGTACAATGTTTGTTTAATAGCAATTACTTTTTTATCCATAGCAGCTTGATTTAAAAATTCAATTACAGCATCAAAAGTCTCAAATGGATGATGAACTATTAGGTCTTTTTTCTTAATTGTCTCAAAAAAATTATTATTGTATTCTTTTAATCTTTCTACTTCTCTTGGTGTAAAGTTTTTAAATTTTAATTTAGAATTTTTAATTTTACAAATTTGGTCTATATCCTGGATTCCAACTAAACCTGCTACTTCATAAATATAATTTGGATTAATTTCTAATTTATTTGTTATAAATTTTACAAGTTCTTTGTCGCTTTTTTCTAAAATTTCTAATCTAACAATATCACCAGTTCTTCTTCGCTTTAATGCTAGTTCAAATGATCTGACTAAATCCTCAGCCTCTTCTTGAATTTCTACATCACTATCTCTTATTACTCTAAATATCATTTTCTTTTCTAATAAATGATCTGGAAAAATTTCAGAGGCAAAGTAACCAATAACATCGTCTAGAACCAAAAATTTCTTAAATGATTTTCCTCCATCTATTTCAATAAATCTTGATAAAGCTTTAGGAATTACGATAATTGAATTAAGAATTCTCTTTTTTTTCTTTTTCTTCAGCTTCATAACTAAAGCTCTACCTTGATTAATAATAAATGGAAAAGGATGAGAAGGATCAATCGCTGATGGTGTAAGTAGAGGATAAATTTCTTCGTTAAATATTTCTAATAATTTCTTTTTTTCTTTTGTGTTAAGGTTTTCTGGCTTAGTCAATAAAATATTATTTCTCTTCAGCTGATTTGATAGATTATTAAATATGGTATTTTGTTTATTTAATAGATTTTTTGTATCATTAATAACCATCTCCATCTGTTCTTCAGGCGTTAGTCCATCTGAACTTAGTGAGTCGACTTCTTGTTTAATTTGACTGTATAGTCCAGCAACTCGAACCATAAAAAATTCATCTAAATTAGAGCCTGCAATAGATAAAAATTTTACTCTCTCATAAAGAGGATTTTCAATATTTTGCGCCTCTAACAGAACTCTATCGTTAAATTTTAACCATGATAATTCTCTATTTATATAATTGGATTTAAGCTCTTCTTTGTCTTGTTTTTTTAATGCAGTCATATATTTAGATTTAATGCGCGAATTATATGTCATGAGACATGCAAAATCTAGTTGGGAAGACCCAAATTTAAGTGATTTTGAAAGACCACTAAATAAAAGAGGCATCAAAAGTGCAAAAACTATAAGTGAATTTTTTGTTAAAAAAAAATACTCCTTTGACTACGTGCTTTTATCTTCATCAAAAAGAACAAAAAAAACTCTAAATTTAATACTGAATAAAATAAATAAACCAAAAAAAATTAAAAGTTCCTCAAAACTCTATTTGGTTAATGAAAATGAAATAATAGCTAATATAAAAAATATCCATAAAAAGTTTAAGAAAGTATTGATAATAAATCATGAACCTGCTCTTAAAAATTTAGTTATAAAATTAACTAAAAATAAAGATAATAGTAATTTTAAACTATTAAATTATAAATTCCCAACTTGTGCATTTGCTAAAATAGTTTTCGATACGAATGATTGGATAAATATTGAAGAGAAAGGAATTATTTCTGAATTTGTAAGGCCTAAAGATTTAGTTATCTAACGAATAGCCTGCAGATCTCACTGTGCGAATTAAATTTTCTAATCCACTTACATTTAAAACTTTTCTCAATCTTCTTATGTGAACATCAACCGTTCTACTTTCTACATAAATATTTTCACCCCAAACATTATTTAGTAATTGTTCTCTTGAATAAACTCTTTTTGGATTTTTAATAAAAAAATCTAATAATTTAAATTCTGTGGGTCCCAAAATTATTTCCTTATCATTTCTATAAACTCTTTTTGCTAATCTATCAATTTTAAGGTCTTTAAATTCCACAACATCAGTTGATGACAAAGGTTTAGCCCTTCTTAACAAAGATTTAATTCTTGCATTTAATTCTTTTTGGCTAAATGGTTTAGTGACGTAATCATCGGCTCCAGTTTCAAATGCTTTTAATTTATCTTCCTCCTCTCCTTTTGCAGTAAGCATAATAATTGGAATGTCATTATATTTTTTATCCCTTTTTAACTGTTTACATATTTCAACACCTGATAAATCTGGCAACATCCAATCTAATAAGATTAAGTCTGGCATTTTTTGTTTTATTGATTTTAAAGAGTCCTCTCCATTTTCACTTGAAGAAACCTTATGACCTTCTTTTTCTAAATTATATTTTAATAAGGTTGAAATTGGCGCCTCATCTTCTGCAATAAATATGTGTGCACTCATTACTTTGTTAATACTGAGTCGCTACCCTTAGGTCTTTCACCCTCTAAATAATCACCTGTAACTAAATAAAATACTTGCTCAGCAATGTTTGTTGTATGATCTCCTATCCTTTCAAGGTTTTTAGTAACAAATAAAAGATGTGAGCCATATTCAATATTTTCCATATTTGATTTAATTAATGAGATGACTTCTTCCATACATTTATTTGTTAAATCATCAACTTGTTCATCACTCTCCCATACTGTTTGAGCTACATCGCTTGATCTACTTAGATATGAGTCTAAAACAATTTTTAATTGTTTTTGAACCAAAATGCAGATTCTACTCATTGCTTCAATTAAATTATTTGGCAAATGCGTATTTATAAGTTTTGTTCTTTTTGCAATATTTTTGGCAAGATCACCTATTCTTTCTAAGTCTGAAGACATCTTTAGAGCTGCAACTGTTTCTCTAAGATCCACAGCCATTGGTTGTCTTAAAGCAATTAAATTTACTACCTCATTCTCTATCTGAGACTCAAAATTATCTATAACCATATCTGAATTTATAACATCATCAGCAAGGTTATGATCATTTGATGATATTGCTTTCATTGCATTACCTAAAGCGGTTTCGCAATTTGCCCCCATTTCAACTAAATCATTGTTTAATTTTTTTAATTGGTCTTCGTAAGATTTTACTGTGTGTGGTTTTTCATTCATTATCCAAACCTTCCTGTTATGTAATCCTGCGTTTGTTGTTGAGTCGGATTCTTGAATATCTTATCAGTAGAACCTACTTCAATCAATTTGCCAAGGTGAAAAAAACCAGTATTTTGAGAGACTCTTGCAGCTTGGGACATTGAGTGAGTAACAATTATTATAGTATGTTCCTTTCTTAATTCATCAATTAGCTCCTCTATTTGTGCTGTCGCAATTGGATCAAGAGCTGAACATGGCTCATCCATGAGTATTACCTCTGGCTTAATTGATATTGTTCTTGCAATACAAAGTCTTTGTTGTTGTCCACCTGATAAACCAGTACCTGGTTCGTGAATTCTGTCTTTTACCTCTTCCCAAAGTGCTGCTTTTCTCAAACTCTCTTCAACAATATTATCCATTTCACTTTTAGATTGAGCTATCCCATGTATCTCAGGTCCATAAGAAATATTCTCATAAATGGTTTTTGGAAAAGGATTTGGTTTTTGAAAAATCATTCCAACTTTTTCTCTAAGCCTTACAACATCTGTATCTTTTTGATTTATGTCATAGTCATTAATTTTTACGACACCACTGACTTTACAAATATCGATCACATCATTCATCCTATTTAAACATCTTAAGAATGTTGATTTACCACAACCAGAAGGTCCAATAAGAGCAGTTACTTTATTTGCTTCGATATCCATATTGATATCAAATAAAGCTTGTTTCGCTCCATAATAGACATCAACATTTTTTGCTTCTATTTTATTCATATTTTAGTTCCATTTCTTTTCAAATTTATGTCTAATTAATTGTGCTCCTAAATTCATAAATATTAGGAAAAATAATAATACCATTATGCAAGCAGACACTTTTTCTACAAATCCTCTTTCGGCACTCTCTGCCCATATATAGATTTGAACAGGCAAGCTAGCTGCTGGATCCATAGGGGTTCCTGGTATTGTGTTAACAAAAGCAACCATTCCAATTAATATTAAAGGCGCTGTTTCACCTAATGCTTGAGCTAAGCCAATTATAGTACCTGATAAAGTTCCAGGTAAAGCCAAAGGCACGGTATGATGCATCGTCGTTTGCATTTTGCTAGCTCCCATTGCTAAAGCTGCTTCTCTTATACTGGGTGGAACAGCCTTCAATGATGCTCTGGCTGCTATTATAATTGTTGGAAGAGTCATTAACGAAAGGGTTATACCTCCAACTAAGGGTGTTGATCTAGGTAAACCAAACACGGCCAATAAAACACCTAATCCTAATAATCCAAAAACAATTGAAGGAACTGCTGCTAAATTATTGATATTTACTTCTATAAAATCTGTAAATCTATTTTTTGGTGCAAATTCTTCTAGATAAACTGCAGCTAGTAAGGCAACAGGAAAGGCAATTGACAGACAGACAAGTATGGAAAATAATGAACCCATAAATGAGCTTGCTATTCCCGCTAACTCAGCTTCTCTAGAATCAGCATTTGTAAAAAAACTGGCATTAAATTCACTTATAACTCTTCCATCTTCATTTAATTTATCAAAAATTTTTAATTGATAATCAGATGCTCTTCTTCTATTTTCAGGTATATCTCTTGGATAATTTCCTTTAAATACTTGATCTAAGTCGTCAGAGGCTGTTAATTTTACATCAACTGTTTTTCCAAAGCTATCAGGATTGTCTAGAAGATAATATTTTAATTCTCTCTCAAAAGTAAATGCAAACATTTTTTTTAATTCCATAATTTGATCCTCACTTGCATCTGGATCGAGAGTGATAAATGTTTCTATCCCAAACTCATAAAAGTCTGCATCATTAATATCTTCGGTTGTTGGTTTTTTATCTGGATCCAAATATAATAAATCTGCATTATAATTGACTGGTATTACCAACCATGTTTTTTGAAATGCTGTGTAACCAGTAGAAAATATCTTTGTTAGAAATACCACTAGAAATAATAAAGCCATAAATATTGCAGCTTTACCGTAAAATTGAAATCTTTTTTCAGCTTTGTATCTTTTAATTAAACGTTCTTCTTTATTCATATTTCTCTCTATATTTTTTCACAACAGATAAGGCAACAATATTTAAAACTAAAGTAACTATAAATAAACTTAATCCCAGTGCAAAAGCTGCTTGGGTTTTCGGATCCCCAAATTGTTGATCACCAATTAAGATAACAACAATTTGAGCAGTTATTGTTGAAGTGGACTCTAATGGATTAAGAGTTAGGTTTGCTGCCAACCCTGATGCCATTACAACAATCATTGTTTCACCAATAGCTCTAGAAACACCTAATAAAATAGATCCAACAATTCCAGGTAAAGCAGCTGGAAAAATTACTCTTTTTATTGTTTCAGATTTTGTTGCTCCCATGGCATAGCTACCATCTCTAAGATTTTGAGGAACACTTGTAATTACGTCGTCACTTAAGCTTGATATAAATGGAATAATCATAATTCCCATAACACCACCGGCTGCCAGTGCGCTTTCTGCTGACACCTCTAGTCCTAATGATAATCCAAGGTCTTTTAAAAAAGGTCCAACTGTTAAAGCAGCAAAAAAACCATAAACAACAGTTGGAATTCCTGCTAAAATTTCAATGACAGGTTTGGCATATTGTCTTAAACGTTTGCTCGCATATTCCGCCATATATATACCACTTAACAAACCAATTGGTATTGCAACACACATTGCAATCAAAGCTATAAAAAAGGTGCCTGCAAATATCGGAACTGCACCAAAAGTATCACTATACATTGATGGATCAAGTGCTTCACTTGCATCTCGAACAAAAGCTTTTGCAGGATACCAGTGCATTCCAAATACAAAATCAAATAGTGGGATAACTTGAAAAAATTCTATTGTTTGAAACAAAAGGGAAAAAATAATACCAATGGTTGTTAATATCGCTGCCAGTGATGATAAAAAAAATACTCCTTTAAGAAATATTTCAACTGGTTCTCTTGTTTTAGTGTTGTTTGAAATCTTTGTATACGCATAACCTGTTGATGCAATTAATAATGATAAAACTATAACGACCTTAGACCACTTTGCTATGTCTCTAAAGTTTAAATATTTTTCTGCTGATCTTTGTAACTCTGCAGTAAGTTCTCCTGAATACTGGTTTCGAGAAAGTGATTTTACTTTTTCATAAAATAAATTCAACTCTCCTTCTAGAAGTCCTTGCGAAGAATAATCACTAAGTATAAAAAATCTTACTATGCTAGGTTCAAATATCGACCATAAAGCATACAAAAGAAAAGCAGGTGCGCCACACCATATAGCAAGATAGTATCCATAAAATTTTGGAAGAGCTGTTAACCGTTTGTTAGATTGAATTAAAATAGCTTTTTTTCTTCCAAAGAAGTAACTGGATAAAGCTAAAAGAACGATTGTTAAAAATATTACTGAATTCAATTATTGGCTCCTTTAGATTTATACAAAAAAAAGGGCCCATTTAATAGGGCCCCTTTTGAGTTTATTAACAAATATTATATTACTCCATTGACATTGCAGTAAGAGATTTCGAATTATCTCTAACTGTTCTGTAAGTTTCAGCATCAAGTGGAACAAGTCCTATTTCCGCTAAGTAACCTCTTTTACCAATAGCTTTAGTTGTAGTGAATTCTTTTACAAATTCATGTAATCCTGGAATTACACCAACATGAGCTTTTTTTACGTAAAAGAATAATGGTCTAGCAACAGCATAACTATAGTCTTGGATAGATTCTAGTGATGGTTGACCACCTTCTATACTTGCAGCTTGCAATTTATCTCTAGCAGCTAAGAAGTAACTAAATCCAAAGAAACCAAACATTTCTTTGTCTTCAGATAATTTTTGAATAATTAAACTATCATTCTCTCCAACTTCAATTGCAGCACCATCTTCTCTGTAAAGTTTTTGTGGTTTTTTATATTTTTTATTTCCAGCTTCGAAACCTGCTTTGTATAATGCTTTAGCCTCTTTAGGCATACCTTTTTTCATTACTAACGAATTCCAAGCATCTCTTGTTCCGGATGTTCCTGGGGGAATCATAACTGAAATCTTTTGTTTTGGTAAACTTGGGTCTATTTGATCCCATGTTTTGTATATGTTGTTTACTAATTTACCATCAACAACTGAGTGTTTTGCTAAAGCTTTCCAAAGTTGTTCTTTAGTGAAGTTTACTGGTTCAGCATCAACACTGTATGCTAAAGTAATACCATCGTTACCGATAATAACTTCAACAATTTCATTAACACCATTTTTTTTGCAAAGAGCTTTTTCTTTATCTTTCATTGCTCTTGATGCATTTGTTATATCAGGGTGAGCTTCTCCTACACCTGCACAAAATAATTTTGCACCACCACCTGTACCAGTTGACTCGATTACTGGTGTTTTAAATCCAGTTTGCCCGAATCTTTCAGCAACTATTGTTGCGTAAGGGAATACAGTAGATGATCCAACTATTTTGATTTGATCTCTTGCTTGAGCAATAGTGGCAACAGAAATGGCAACTATTGAAGCAAGGACTATAGTTAGTTTTTTCATTTTTAATATCCTTTCGTGAATTAAATTTAATTAACGACTCGCTAAATAAATTTTATTGAGGACTCTAGTATTACAAATTTGTTACAGTTTTGTTAAATAGGTAACTTTTTAGTTGTATTTTTTAGAGATGATTAAAGTATCATTATCTGCAGCTAAATCTCCTCTACAACGAATTGGGCTCACATTTTCACTTAGTGCTAAGCTCTTTGTTGGTCTTAAAGTAACTTCTAGTTGTATCATTGATATAAGGTCTTTTACTTGTTTTTGATCATATTTCCATGAAGGCCAACTTGTGGGGGTAGAAAAAGTAGTAATTATATAACTTGAGGCTCTATTAAAATTATAATTACTCTCATTTTGTTTTCTTAACAAATGATCTCTTACAGAAAAGAAAATATTTTTACATCTATGCATGTCAGACATATAATTTTCTTTTTTTAAGTTTTTGTTCATTGGGATTGATACAATCAAATCAATTGTATCTCTCCAGAATGAAGTTAAAACCTCAGTATAGATATGATCAACATTTACTTTGTCAGATGGAAAATGTTTACTGACAGTGTTTTTGGTATTTTCTAAGTCATTTTTCATTCTAAAAATACCAATATCAAATACAGTAAGTTGTTGGTTTCTTAAAAGTGTTGTAATGTCTTTTTTATTAGAAACTTCAGAGTAAGAATTTGATATAAAATTAAAGAATAAGTAAGAAAAAATAAAAAAATTTATTATTATTTTTTTCATTTAACAACCTTATTTAAAAAATCCGTTATTTACAAATTAAATTATATTGTGAAAATTGTTAAATTATATGAAGTTTATAATTCACTGGGTAAATGAATGTTAATTTCGGTTCCTTTACCATTAAGATTTTTTATTTCGTAATCACCTCTATGTTGAGAAATTATATGTTTGACAATTGCAAGACCTAAACCTGTTCCACCAACTTTCCTGCTCTCTTCAACATCTACTCTATAAAATCTTTCAGTTACCCTGTTAATTTGATCCTCGGGAATTCCAATACCTTGATCAGATACAGATATTTTAATTCCTTTTGTTATGAGTTTCCCTTTGCTTGGAGAAGCTAATATATTTATAGTTGATTTTTCTTTTGAGTATTTAATAGCATTGTCTAATAAATTAGAAAAAACTGTTATTAATTTATCTTCATCACCAATAACATCACTTACATTACCTAAATTAATTTCAAGATTAATATTTTTTTCTTTTAAGCTAGTAAAATGAACATCTTTTACTTTTGTCAATACATTCTTCAAATTAACTGGTTTGTCAGGTCTTATATGCTCCTGGAGTTCAATTCTGCTTAATATTAATAGATCACTTATTAAATTTTCCATTCTTTTGCTTTGTGAAGAGATTATTTTAAGAAATTTTATCTTTGCTATTTCGTCATCTTTAGCGGGACCCTCTATTGTCTCTATAGCGCCTTTAATTGAAACAAGAGGAGTTTTTAATTCATGGCTAACATTAGCAACAAAGTCAGTTCTAAATTTTTGTGCTTTTGAAATTTCAGTAAGATCTTTTAAAAATAAAACAACAGAGTCTTTTTCTGTAAAAATTACAGTTGGTCCAGGAATCACATAAATTCTGTAATACTGATATGAAGGCAAATTTATTTCTAAATCTAAATTACTGGTTTTTTTTGAAGACTTAACTTCTCTGATTTTTTCATCTAGATTAGGATTTCTTAAAATTGTGCCGAGATGTGTATTTAAAATATTTTTACCAAATCTTTTTTCGGCACTTGGATTGGCATATTTTATAATATTTAATTTATCTAATGCTATAAATTGATCCTCTAATTCATCTAATATAAATGTTTTGCTATCATCCTTTTCATACTTTGAAATAATAATTTTATCATCAGTATTTTTTTTATTTCTGTTTGAATAAATTATTATTAGTAGAAATATAATTACACAGATTAATAGTATTTCAAAGAGGCCAATCATGATGTTCTAAAAGTTAAGTATATAATTAACATATTAAAAATTTAATATGCAATTATTTAAATTTTAGTTACTTAATTAGGGGAGATATTATTAATAAAAATTTCTGCGGTTTTATCCCAAGTAAAGTTTTTAGAGTATTCTAGGCACTTTTCTCTTTCAACTTTTAGAGCTTTCATTGCGGATTTTTCTAAATCCTCATCTAAACAATTAATTTCACTATCTTTGAAAATATCTTTAGGACCAGGAACAGGAAATGCTGCAACTGGTGTACCACAACTGAGGGATTCACATATTACAATTGCAAACGTATCTGTTTTGCTTGGAAAGACAAAAACATCAGATGATGTAAAATATGAAGCTAATTCACCATTAGTTTTTTCACCCAAGAAGTGAGCATCTGGAAATTCTTTTTTTAACTTTTCAATATCTGGTCCTTTACCAACAAGAAGTTTTGTTCCTTCTAATTTTAGATTTAAAAAAGCACGAATATTTTTTTCAATAGCCACTCGACCTACATATATCCATATAGGCCTTTTATATTCTAAATTGATTTTTTTTGGATTTTTAAACGATCCATGGTCAGCACCTCTTGTCCAAACAACCATTTTACTTTCATCTACTCCAATTTGAATTAGTTCTTTTTTCATAGATTCGGTTGTAACCAAAATTTTTTCTGCTTTGTTATGAAAGTTGCTTAGGAATTTCTGTGATAATTTTTCAGGAACCCAAGGTAAATATAATTTCATATATTTATCAAATCTTGTGTGAAAACTTGTGGTAAACTTTAGATTATTTTTAAGACAATATCTTCTTGCCATAAATCCTAAAGGACCTTCGGTAGCTATATGTATGGCTGAAGGATTTATTTTTTTTATTAAATGACTTACTCTTGGCCAAATATTCACAGAAAGTCTTATTTCATTATATTTAGGCATTGGCACAGTGAAGAAAAGTTGGGGATTTAAATACTCAACTTCGTGACCCATTGCTTCAAGTTTTTTTCCTGTTTCATTTAAAGTTCTTACCACACCATTTACTTGTGGAAAATAAGCGTCTGTTACAATTAATATTTTCATTATGATGCCTTTTTCAGACCTGGAGTTTCAATTACTTCTTTATCTGAATTATTACGACTATCTGAAAATTCTTCTCTTAATTTATCCCAATAAATTATTTCAAACGTTCCATCAAAGTTTTCAACTAAGGCAGTACAAGACTCAACCCAGTCTCCACAATTTAAATAATTAACACCATCATAATTTTCATTTTGGGCATGATGAATATGCCCACAGATTATTCCATCAAATTTTTTTTTCTTTCCATATTCTGCAATTGTTTTTTCGTATTCTCCCATATATTTAACTGCATTTTTTACCTTATATTTAAGAAACTTTGCTAAAGACCACTGGCCTTTACCTCTTAGACGTCTAAAAAAGTTAATCACTACATTTAATTTCAATAGCATTTCATAGGCTATTGCGCCTAACTTCGACAACCATTTGGCATATCTCATAACACCATCCCAAGCATCACCGTGAACAACTAAATATTTTTTATTTAAAACAGACTGATGAATTACTCTATTGATCATTTTTATCTGTCCAAAATGCATAGGAATAAATTTTCGAAACACTTCATCATGATTACCTATAACGTAGTAAACTTCTGTTCCATGTCTTGCTTTTCTTAATATTTTTTGAATTACGTCATTATGTTCTTGTGGCCAATAAAAATTTTTTTGAAGTGCCCAAACATCTATTATATCGCCTACACAGTAAAGTTTTTCTGATCTTGTATTTTTAAAAAATTCAAGCAATTTATTTGCTTGGCAACCTTTAGTACCAAGATGCACATCTGAAATGAATATACTTTTGTATTTTAATATAGGTTTCATTTAATCCTTTTTTTTTAATTCAATTTGCACTAGAATCGTTTAATTCTTTGTGCCATAGTAATGTTAAGGAAATATTAAAATTTATTATGAAATATTGCATTATTTACAACAAAAACGCTTCCTCTGGCAGAAAATCTAAATTTATAAAAAAAATTTCTGATGAACTTTCTAAGTATAACGATGTTTCTTTTTTTGAAACTGAGAGCGTGGATAAAGCAGAGGCAGTATTTAAAAATATTTCTAAGTTAAATATAGATAGACTTGTAGTTGCTGGAGGCGATGGTTCAGTATCATTTGCAATAAACAAACTTATTAAAAATAATTTTGTTCCAAAAAAAGATTTTGCTATTGGTTATATACCAGCTGGAACTGCTAATTTACTTCAAGCTGAACTAAATATGAGTAAAAAAATAAGTAAAATTGTTCAAATTTTACAATCAAACAATTTAAAACAAACTAATTTAGTAAAAATTAATAATGATTATTTTATTTTAATGGCAGGTATAGGTTGGGATGCAACGATAGTCCATTCAATTAATAGTTCTCTAAAAAAACTGTTAGGTAAAATTATTTTTGGATATAAAGGATTGCAAAAATTTTTGTTAATGAAAAATCAAAAATTAAAAGTTAACATAGATGGTCAAAATCATATAGCTGACTGGGTGTTATGTTCTAATACCAATTATTATGCGGGTCACTACAAAATTAATAAAACAAATATATTTGATAACAAAATTATTACTTATGTATTCAAAGACCTTACAAGAATAAAAATACTTTATTATATTTATTTGATTATTTTTTTTGGAGATTTATCGAAGTCTACGAGTGTTATAACATCTTATTCCAGTGAGCTAAAAATTGATGGACAAGGGAAAAAAATTCCAATTCAAATTGATGGTGATAAATATCAATATTGTGATAACGTAGAATTAAGGAAATCAGGAAAATATTTTAACATATTAACAGCATAACTTTTAAATAAGAGAATTTATCAAAAAATCATTTTACTAAGATATTTAATTTAAATATAATTATTATAAAATTACACAGGAGGTCATTATGAGTAAAAAGTTAAAGAAAAATGAAAAAAGAAAAAAAAAGGTTATCAAGTTAATAGAAAAACTTAAAAATAAGATCAATTTAAAAGAAAAAAAATTATCTAAAATTAATATTAAAATTGCAAGTATTGAAAAAAGAGTTGCTGAAAAAAAAACAAAAAAACTAGCTAAAAAGAGGACTATCGAGAGTTCCGCATCTGTAAATAATTAATTTCTAAATCTTCTTTCCCCTTTTTGTAATTAAAAAAGGGGAAAGTAGTTAATCAACAAAATTTTAAAATTAAGGGAAAATAAAGATGTTTTATAATTTAAAATTTTATTAGAATTTTATAATTAATGTTGATGACAAAAATATTTATAGATTATTACAATTTAATTAAAGTTTATTTGCTCTACCATAAATGTCTTGATATCTAACAATATCAGTCTCTTTTAGAATTGAACCAACTTGAGCTTCCATAATTTTTACAGGTTTTTTTCCAGGATTTTGTATTCTATGAATTGCTCCTAATGGAATAAATATATGCTCATCAGGTTTTTTATTAATAATATTTTTATTTAAAGTTATTCTTGGATTACCTTTTGTAACTAACCAATGTTCTGCTCTGTGATGATGTTTTTGAAGACTTAATATACCTTTAGGTTTAACTGATAATTCTTTAATTAAAAACTCTTTTCCTTCGAATAAATTTAAATAACTCCCCCATGGTCTATAAAAAATATTCTTTTTCTTAAAGTGTTTTCTTTTATTTTTATCATATATCTTGAGTATCTCTTTCCAACTACCAAGATCAGACCAAGGTATATC
The DNA here is from genome assembly GCA_902552755.1 of uncultured Pelagibacteraceae bacterium. Taxonomy (GTDB): domain Bacteria; phylum Pseudomonadota; class Alphaproteobacteria; order Pelagibacterales; family Pelagibacteraceae; genus Pelagibacter. The sequence goes on from CACDHV010000006.1 coordinate 18,271, forward strand.
TAGTTTAATAGCATTAATTTTATTTGTTTTCTCAAGTATTGCATAATCAAAAGATTTCTCGATTGATTTTTCAAAAGCTCTTTTATTTAAGTAGTAGGTATTATTTTTATATTTGCCTTTTTTAATTGCCTCAACACAACTTTTGTAGGTTTTATTTTGATATTTTTTAAAGTTATTAATAATTGAATCTTTTCTTAAATAAAACATGCCAGAATTCCAATAACCTTTTTTTTTAATTACTTCTTTTGCTTTTGATAAATTTGGTTTTTCAATAAATTTTGTAACTTTATTTATAGATTTAATTTTTTTAGTTAAAAAATATCCATACTCACTTGATGGATTTGTTGGTTTAATTCCAAAAATAAATAAATTTTGATCATCTAAATTTGATTTATTTTTTAATAGGGCTTTATTTAAAATATTAGATTTTTCAATTAAATGATCTGCTGCAAAAAACATTAATGGTTGCTCTAATGGAATATCTTTTATTAATGCGGACACTAATATTGCTGGTGCGGTATTTTTTTTAGCTGGCTCTAAAACTATTTTAAACTTTTTTATTTTACTTTTTTTTAAAGCTAATTTGACTTGTTTTAAGTATTTTAAATTTGTACTGATTATAGGAAAATCAAAAATTGGTTTATTTACTCTTTCTAAAGTTTTTTGAATTAAACTCCATCCGCCAAAATCAATAAATTGTTTTGCTTGATGTTTTTTTTTATCTGGCCAAAGTCTTGTTCCTGCGCCACCACAAAGTATTACAGGTCTAATTTTCATTAAATATCAGCGTACGTTCTAACCTCGTTTTTACCACCCGGATGAGTTGGGGCGCCTTTATAAGCAGGACCAACAGTTTGTGCATATTTCCATAAAGTACCATTACCAAAATTCATCTTTCTTGGTTTCCATTTTTTACGTCTTGCACTTAATTCCTTCTTTGTAAGCCTTACGTTAATTGTACCCTTTTTGGCGTCTATATCGATGATATCTCCATTCCTTAAAAGGGCTATAGGACCGCCTACGGAGGCCTCAGGGCCCACATGACCGATACAAAAGCCTCTGGTAGCCCCAGAGAACCTACCATCAGTAATAAGGGCTACTTTCTCCCCTTTTCCTTGACCGTAGATTGCAGCAGTTGTTTGAAGCATTTCTCTCATTCCAGGACCTCCTATAGGTCCTTCATATCTAATTATAATGATGTCTCCATCTTTGTATTTTCTGTTTATTACTGCTTTATACGCAGACTCTTCATTATCAAAACATCTAGCTCTTCCTGTAAATTGTAATTTTTTCAAACCTGCTATTTTTACAATTCCACCTTCTGGAGCCAAATTTCCTTTTAATCCAACTACTCCTCCTGTTGGTGAAATTGGATTTTTATAAGATCTCATTACTTTTTGATTTTCTCTAAATTTTACATTTTTTAAATTTTCTCTCATTGTTTTACCTGTAACTGTCATACAGTCTCCATGAATGTAGCCACCATCCATTAATGTCTTTAATAACATTGGAACTCCTCCTGCTTCCCACATATCTTTTGCAACATATTTTCCACCAGGTTTTAAATCAGCAAGATAAGGAGTTTTCCTAAATATTTTTGCAACATCCATTAAATCAAATTTAATTCCAATTTCATTTGCGATAGCTGGTAAGTGCAATCCTGCGTTTGTTGATCCACCTGTTGCTGCAACAATTGTTGCTGCATTTTCTAAAGCTTTTCTTGTTACTATGTCTCTAGGTCTAATATTTTTTGCTAATAAATTCATTACAGCTTTACCACTGTCTATTGCATATTTATTTCTTTCTAAATATGGCGCTGGTGTTCCTGCTGAGAAAGGTAAAGCTAATCCTATTGCTTCAGAAACACATGCCATTGTATTTGCAGTAAATTGTCCACCACAAGCACCTGCACTTGGACATGCTTTTAATTCTAATTTTCTTAATGCATGAGCTGTCATTTTTTTTGATGTATATTTTCCAACTCCCTCAAATACATCTACAACAGTTACATCTTTTCCATTAAATCTCCCAGGGAGAATTGATCCACCATATATAAATACGCTTGGAATATTTAAACGAACCATCGACATCATTAAACCAGGTAATGATTTATCACAGCCCGCTAATCCAACTAATGCATCATAACAATGTCCTCTAACCGTAAGTTCAGTTGAGTCTGCTATCACATCTCTTGATATTAATGATGACTTCATTCCTTCATGACCCATCGCAATACCATCAGTTACTGTAATGGTACAAAACTCTCTTGGAGTTCCACCTGAAGCTTTAACTCCTTTTTTGACCGATTGTGCTTGTTTCATTAAATTTATGTTACATGGAGCTGCTTCATTCCATGTTGAAACAACACCAACAAATGGTTTTGCTACATCTTTTTCTGTTAAATCCATTGCGTAATAAAATGATCTTTGAGGGGCTTTATCTGCACCTACTGTTGTGTGTCTACTTGGTAATTTTTTCTTATTAAATTTTTTCATTATAAACCTTTTAGAGTTAATTCTATTTTTTTAACATCTTTTTCTAGATTAGCAAAGTTGCTTTTCTCCTGCTCTACTATATTTTGTGGTGCACGATCCACAAAGGATTTATTTGATAACCTAACATCAATTTTTTTCATCTCTTCACTAATTTTTTTAATTTTCTTCTCTAGTGTTGATTTGATCATATTTAAATCAACATCTTCATCAAAATATAATTTAAATAGCTCACCATTGATAACGATGCTTGCTGATGATTTTTTTAAATCATTATCATGAAAGCTTTTAATTCTTCCATTTTTTTTTAAAATATTTTCATTAGCTGATAAAAAGTTTTTATATTCTTTATTGGTGTTTTCTGTTGAAATTTCAATAAATGATCCAGGGCTAATGTTTAATTCATTTTTAAATGATCTAATAGATGTAATAAAATTAATGATATTATTAATTTCATCATAAGATTTTTTTTCATGATAATCATTTTCCAACCAATTGGCATGCATTAAAAATTCACCTCCATTTTTATCTAACTTGTTATTCAACCAAATCTCCTCTGTAACAAATGGGATGAAAGGATGTAGTATTATCAAAATTTCCTTAAAAACATATGCTGATGTTTGTCTTAACTCCTTAATATCTTCCTCATTTTTAGAATTAAATACAGTTTTAGATAACTCTAAATACCAGTCACAAAAGGAATGCCATACAAACTGATAAATATTCTTTGCGGCTTCATCAAATCTATAGTTTTTTAAACTGTTTTCAGTCTCGTTTTTGACTTTTACAAGTTCAGATAATATCCACTTATTGATTGTTAATTTAAGATTTTCAGGTTTTTTAATGTCACTAAAATCACATTCATTTTGTCTTAAAAAATTGTTAGCGTTCCATATTTTATTTAAAAAATTTCTATAACCTTTAACCCTGTCTTCAGACAATTTTACATCACGACCAGGTGATGCCATTGATAATAGAGTAAATCTTAAAGCATCAGCACTATACTTTTCAATAAGTTCTAAAGGATCAATTACATTACCCTTTGATTTAGACATTTTTTGACCCTTTTCATCTCTAACTAAAGCGTGAACATATATATTTTTAAAAGGCTCTTCTTTTAAAAACTCAGTTCCCATCATAATCATTCTAGCAACCCAGAAAAATATGATATCAAAACCAGTAACAAGAACACTTGTTGGATAAAATTTTTCAACTTCTGGTGTTTTTTCTGGCCAACCTAAAGTAGCAAATGGCCATAGACCTGATGAAAACCAAGTGTCTAATACATCTTCATCTCTTTTTAATTCCACATCTTTTGAATAGAATTCTTTTGCTTGTTTTTTACATTCATCTTCATTTTCAGCTACAAATATTTTTCCATCAGGTCCGTACCATGCTGGAATTTGATGTCCCCACCATAACTGACGGGAAATACACCAAGGTTCAATATTATCCATCCATTGAAAGTAAGTTTTAGACCAATTTTCTGGAAAAAATTTAGTCTTACCATTATTTACTACTTCTTTTGCTTTAATGGCTAAAGTTTTAGCATCAACAAACCATTGCTCTGTTAAATAAGGTTCAATAATAGAATTAGATCTATCACCGTAAGGAACTTTATTTATTAACTTTTCTATTTTTTCTAAAAATTTACCTTCTTCAAGATGTTCTAAGATTAATTTTCTTGCAGCAAATCTATCTAAACCTTTATATGGGTCAGGTGCATTGTCATTTATTTTTCCATCAGGAGTAAATATATTAATTACCTCTAACTTATTTCTAATGCCTACATCATAATCATTAAAATCATGAGCTGGAGTAATTTTTACTGCTCCTGTTCCTTGTTCAGGATCAGCATAGTCATCTGTTATTACTTTTATTTTTCTATTAGCTAAAGGAATGGTCACTAGCTTTCCAACAATATCTTTAAATCGATCGTCTTTTGGATTAACTGCTATTGCAGTATCTCCCAACATAGTTTCAGGTCTTGTTGTTGCAATTGTTATAAATTTATCTGAATTTTCTATAGGATAATTTATATAATAAAGTTGAGAATTTACTTCACGTTGATCAACTTCTAAATCAGATATTGCTGTTTTTAAAACAACATCCCAATTTACAAGTTTTTTTGCTTTATAGATTAATTTCTTATTATAAAGATCAACAAATACTTTTATGACTGACTTAGATAAATTTTCATCCATTGTGAATGCATTACGGGACCAATCACATGAACATCCAAGTTTTTTAAGTTGATTAATTATTATATCTCCATATTCATTCTTCCATTCCCAGACTTTTTCTATAAATTTTTCTCTACCTAATTCATTTTTTTTAACTCCTTCTTTTGCAAGTTTTTTTTCGACTAATGCTTGGGTTGCAATACCGGCGTGATCTGTTCCTGGTTGCCATAAAGTTTCATAATTATTCATTCTATGAAATCTTGTTAAAACATCTTGAATAGAGTTATTTAAAGCATGCCCCATATGAAGGCTTCCAGTTACATTTGGTGGTGGAATTACAATTGAGAATTTTTTTGAATTTTCTTTGGGTTTAAATAATTCATGTTTTTCCCAATAATCATATATTTTATTCTCAACATTTTTATGCTCATATTTATCAAAACTCATTGATTTGTTTTATAAATTAATCAAATTAATAAACAATAATGAAAATCATTGCTAAATTTATAGACTAATGATCAAAATGGATTATACAAATGTCGATTACCAAATATTTTATATTTGATGGCAACGTGGCGGAATGGTTACGCAGAGGATTGCAAATCCTTGTATCCCGGTTCGATTCCGGGCGTTGCCTCCAAAATAAGTATTGAGATAAATTTTAAAAAAAGTAAGTTGTGAGAAAATATTCCTCGGTAGCTCAGTTGGTAGAGCAGTTGACTGTTAATCAATTGGTCGCAGGTTCGAGTCCTGCCCGAGGAGCCAAATCAATTAAACAACTTTAGAAGTATTTATTTGTGCTATTTGTAAATTTTTTCCAAATTTAATTTTTTGATCTTGAGTTAACTCTGAATAAACTTTAACTAAAAAGTTATAATTTACATTCATGTGTCCCTCTTTTGATTTATCAAGATTTACTAAATATTCTGAAAAATCCTCAAAGAAATAGTTAATTGGTACTTTTAAATAGTTAGAAAGTTGTAGTAATCTAATTGAACTAACACCATTAGTTCCTTTTTCATACTTTTGAATTTGTTGAAATGTTACGTTTATAGCTTTTGCTACTTTAGTCTGAGTTAAACCTAGTGCTAATCTTCTTAGCTTGAGCTTATTGCCAAGATGTTTGTTAAAATTATCTTCCATTTAAGACCCCTCTTTAAATAAAATAATAATGTGAGTTAATCTAAATAGAAAACTTTATGCAAGTAAAATAATTTTTAAAAAAAATGGTTTTTTTAACTTATTCGAAACCTGTCAAGTAACTTTTTATGAAGTCTTTAGAATTATTTTAAAGAATTTGGCTTAAAAAAAGCTTAGTTCTGTCACTCTTTGGGTTAGCAAAGAATTCTTTAGTGTCTGCCTTCTCAATTATCATACCTTCGTCCATAAAAATGACCTCATCAGCAACTTCTTTTGCAAATCCCATCTCATGTGTCACAACAATCATGGTCATTCCACCTTTTGCAAGATTTACCATTGCATCAAGCACTTCTTTGATCATCTCTGGGTCTAATGCTGAAGTCGGCTCATCAAATAACATGATTTTTGGTTGCATACACAATGCTCTTGCTATCGCACAACGCTGTTGTTGACCTCCAGAAAGTTGTCCTGGGAACTTATTGGCTTGATCATCTATTTGTACTTTTTTAAGTTGATCTAATGCAAGTTCTTGAGCTTCTTTCTTTGGCATTTTCTTAACCCAGATAGGTGCAAGAGTACAATTGTCTAAAATTGATAAGTGTGGAAATAAATTAAATTGTTGAAAAACCATTCCAACTTCAGCTCTAATTTTCTCAATATCTTTTGTTTTTTCTGATAGTTCATTTCCATCAACAATTATATCTCCCTCTTGGTGCTCTTCTAATCTATTGATACATCTAATTAGTGTTGATTTACCCGATCCTGATGGTCCACATACTACAATTTTTTTATTTGCCTCAACCTCAAGATTTATATTTTTTAAAACTTGAAAATCACCGAACCATTTATTCATATTTTGAATTTTTATTATTGGGTCAGACATTTATTATCTTTCAGTTTTATATTTTGCCTCTAAGTTATAACTATATTTACTCATTGCATAGCATATAATCCAGAATACTATTGATGCAAAAATATATCCCTCCATCGCAAATCCTAGCCATTTTGGATTTGTTTTTGCTAAAGCAAGCATACCTGCTAGTTCAGCTAAACCAACTACAAAGATTAAAGGAGTATCTTTAACTAATGCTAAAAAGGTATTTGCTATTCCCGGAATAACTAATTTTAGCGCTTGAGGTAAAATTACAAAAATATGCATTTTCCAATAACCCATTCCTAAGGATTTAGCTGCATCGTATTGACCTCGTGGAAGTGATTGTAATCCACCTCTTATAACTTCAGCACAGTAAGCAGCTTCAAATAAAGTAATTGCAATTATTACTCTTACCAATTTATCCATGAAAAAATCTTCAGGAAGAAACATTGGAAACATTACAGATGACATAAATAACACTGTAATCAGCGGAACGCCTCTCCAAAATTCAATATAACAAATTGATATATATTTTATTGCAGGAAGATTAGATCTTCTTCCTAATGCAAAAATCATACCTAGTGGAAAACAGAAAATTAGACAGAAAAAAGAAACTATAAAAGTAAGTGACAATCCTCCCCATGCTCCAGTTTCTACCCATTGAAGTCCAAATGATCCACCAGATATTAAATAGTAAATAACTAAATATGCAATTACTGGATAGATAATAACATAATACAATGCTAAATATTTTTTCAAATTTTCCTTCATGAAATATCCAACAAAGCCTAGTGCTATAACTAATATAAATGCAGTATTAATCCTCCAATGAAATTCATTGGGATACATTCCATACATAAATCTTCTAAACCAAACTTTAATATATGTCCAACAAGCGCCTGTACCCGTACAAGCATCTTTTGAGTCGCCAGAAATAGTGGCGTCAAAAATCATCCAACTTAGAGACTGCGGAAGAGCTTTTATAATTGAAAATAATATTACTAGAGTTAGTAAAGCATTAAAATTATTTGTGTTTATATTTTTATTTAATAAATCTAATTTTTTATTTCCTGAATAATCAATTCTCATCATATTTAATCCAATTAATCCTATGATTAATGGAAACAAAGTTGTTAAGGAGCCAGGTAGAAAAGATGTCAAATTTATTTTTAAAAAAGCATTTGATATGACATCAATTAAGCTTACTAAAACTAAAAAAGAACCGATAATAGAATAGTTTTTAATATTATCTCTGTTAGGTTTTAAAAAATTTAATGTTTGCATCGTTTACTTTTCTTTAATTTCAATTTTTTTATTATACCAATTCATTATTGCTGCTATAGTTAGGCTAATAGTTAAATATGTTAGCATTGTTATTGAAACGATTTCTATTGCCTTACCTGTCTGCATCAAAGCAGTCCCTGCAAATACAAGTACTAAATCAGGGTATGCAATAGCAGCTGCCAAAGATGAATTTTTAGTTAAATTTAAATATTGGTTTGTTGTTGGCGGTATAATAATTCTTAAAGCTTGAGGCATAATAACTAATTTTAAAACCTGATTAGGTGTTAAACCAACAGATGCTGCAGCTTCTTTTTGACCTTTGCTAACTCCTTCAATACCAGCTCTGACGCACTCTGCTACAAAGGTAGAAGTGTATAAAGATAGTGCTAGAACTAATGCTATTAATTCAGGTGGCAAACTTATTCCACCTTCATAAATATAAGAAATCTTTGATAATTTTTTGAGCTCAGGTATTTCAAATTCTAAGGTAACTCCACCAAATATGAATGATAAAAGAGGCAATACAATTAATAGAGATACAGAATAGAGGAGTACTGGAATTTGTTTGCCTTTAGTATCTCTTAATTTATTTGCGTAATTCCTTAATACGATAATTGCAATTATTGATGCTAGACCACTATATAGAAATACATTCAAATTTTCCCATACCATTGCTGGTATGTAATAGCCTTTTACAGTCATATAAGTTACCCCAAACCATGCATCAGCTTTTTCTGGCATAGGTAATGCTCTAAGAGCTGCGTAATACCAAAAGAAGATTTGTAACAATAATGGAATATTTCTAAAAAACTCAACGTACCATGCAGCTGAATTTTTAATTAGGTAATTTGATGATAATCTTGCTACACCAATTATAATACCTAGTATTGTACAAATAATTATACTTATAAAAGAAACTAGCAAAGTATTTAAAAGTCCAACAAGAAAAGCACGAGCATAGGAGTCTGATCCACTATATTCAATTAAAGAAAACTGAACATCAAATGAAGACTCTTGTGATAAAAATCCAAAACCAAAATCAATACCTCTATTATCCATATTGGTCTGGGCATTCATGGTTAAAAACCCAAAAATAAGAACAACAAATAATATAGCTAAAATCTGAGGTATATATTTTTTTATAATGTTGTTCATATGAAACTATAATAAAAAAAAGGGCTAGATATTTCTAGCCCTTTTTAAATAATTTGAAATAAAATTATCTTGCTGGTGGTACGTATAGTATTCCACCTTTAGTCCATAATTCATTTGGACCTCTATCAGGTAGAATTCCAGTGTCTGCTATGTTTCTTTTATAACTTTCACCGTAGTTACCAACTTGTTTGATAATTCTTAAGTTCCATTCGTTATCTAAACCAAAAGCTGCACCTAATTCACCTTCAGCACCAACTAATCTTTTGATTGCTGGATTGTTTGAAGTTTTCATCATGTCAGCGTTTGATGAGTTAACACCATACTCTTCTGCCTCGATCATAGTATTTAATGACCATCTTACTATATCTTCCCAAACAGAATCACCTTGACGTACAACTGGTCCAAGTGGTTCTTTTGAAATAGTCTCAGGTAAAACTACATGATCATCTGGAGCTGATAATTTAGTTCTTTGAGCAGCAAGACCAGATTTATCTGTTGTGTATGTATCACATCTACCTGCATCGTAAGCAGCTACGACTTCGTCTGCTTTTTCAAAAACTACAGGTTCATATGAAATTCCTCTTGAGTCAAAGAAATCTCTCATATTAAGCTCAGTTGTAGTTCCTAAGTTTGTACAAACTGAAGTTCCATTTTTGAATTCACTAGTAGATTTAATACCAGAACCTTTTCTTACCATGAAACCTTGTCCATCATAGAAGTTTACACCAACAAATGTTAGTCCAATGTCAGCATCTCTTGATAGTGTCCAAGTTGTGTTTCTTGATAAAATGTCAATTTCACCTGAAGTAAGTGCAGTAAATCTTTCTTTTGCACTTAAAGGAGTGAACTTAACTTTAGTTGCATCTCCTAGTGTAGCAGCTGCAACAGCTCTACATACATCAACATCTATTCCTGTCCAATTTCCAGACTCATCTGCGTTTGAAAATCCAGGTAGACCCTGAGAAACACCACATCTTACGAATTGTCTTTTTTTAGTATTCTCAAGAGTTTTTGATTTCTTAGCAGCCATTGTCTCTGTCGAAAATGCAAATAACACAGCAAACATAGCAACCATAGAAGTCAATTGTTTTATTGTTTTAAACATTATTTTCCTCATTTTATTATTTATTTGTTAACAAATTATTCAAAATGTTATTTTTTGAATACCGGAGTAAAGCAGAAAGTAATAAAACCATCAATGGTAAAATAACCTCATCAATGTTGATAAATTAAAGGTGGCGCGCCCTGGAGGATTCGAACCTCCGACCCTCGGTTTAGAAAACCGATGCTCTATCCAGCTGAGCTAAGGGCGCACATTTATAAATAAATAAATAGTTATTTTATTTAAAATAAAAATTCAATTAAATTTAATCAGTGAAACGTTAACGTACCATATAACAAAGCTTTTTTAATTATAGTCAAAATAGGTAAGCAGATATTAACTCCCCAAGGACCTAAAAAAATTATCAAAAAAAATAAATTATTAAATTTTGGTAAATTAAAATATTTATATTTGTCATAAAATACTAAAGTAATTATAGATAAATTTAATATAAATAAACTTAAAAAACGAGCATGATCTATTCCAATAATAAAACAAGGAAAATAAAAAACTATAAGTAGAATAATATTTTTATCGATATTTTTTTTAATAAGAAAAAAAGATATAGATAAGTATGCAATAATTGAAATTATATGTCTAAAAAAAATTGTAGAATTAAATTTAAAAACGTCTGTAGTCCATAGTCTCATGGAACTTTCTAAGTGACCTTTGTCAAAATAAGCTTTTATAAACCAATATTTATTTTCATACTGCTTAAATACCAGGTCATCTATACCGCCAACAAAATATAAAAAGATTAAAATTATAATTGAAGTTATGCAAACATAAATAATATTCAATTTATTTCTTCCATGCAAAATTTGAATATAAACAACAAATAAGATAACCGAAAAAAAATGAATTTCATGTATGAGAATTAAAAATGGACAAATTAGTTCAAATGCTAAAATGTATTTATTTCTTTTTACAAAATAGATAAAAAGCAAAAAAAAAGCCACACCAAAAATATCAAACCTTCCAAAATCAAATCCAAATTGTTGAAAAAAAAAAGGACTCAATGACAAAAGAATTAAATATTTTTGTAAATTTCTATTTTGAACTGTAAAAAATAATAAGATAAATGTTGTGTAAATTATAAATAGAATAAACAATACTATTAATTTTGAAATAATTTTATAATTTTCCTCATTAAGATTAAAAATTGTCCCAATTAATCCTCTTTTAATGAAACCAAAGTCTCTATAATTCAAGAGATACTGATCTTGATTGTACCAATGAAAGAATATTTTAGGATTAGTAAGTTCGCTTAATACTACAAAATTCGAGTAATATATTAGAGATACTATTAAGATAGACAATAAAAGAATAAATTTTAAAGAGTTATAATTTTGCTCGTTCATTTAAAATTTAAATTCATTTATTTTAATATAAATTTTTTTAATAAAATAAGAATAGTTAATAGCTCAACTCTACCAATAATCATGAAAATTATTAGATAAATCTTAGTTAAAAAAGACAGACTATAAAAATCAAAATTAGAAAGTTCAAACATACTCGAGTTAACTGTATTCATAATTGTCAATATTGAAAGTTTAAATGATTTTTCAAACTGAATATCTGAAAGTGTTAAAAGCAAAGTTAATATAGAGAGTGAAATAATAAAAATAATTATCGAAAAGAAATATTTATTTATATCAGACTTTTCAGTGTTCTCTTTTATTAATGTAACTTTGTTGGGATAGATTTGATTTGGTTTTGTATGTGATAATAGATTATTTAAAGAAAATTTTAATAAACTTAATATCTTTATAACCCTTATCCCTGAACTGGTTGAAAAGAAAGAACCTCCAATTACAACCATAATAAAAAAAATAAATATTAAATTGCTTGGTGTATCTTTAAATGAAATACCAATATTTGAAATGCTACTTGATATGGCAACTAAAATAGTTGGAAAATTATTATTTGAATTTAAAAAAACGAATGAAAAAGAAACTATGATTAATAAGTATATTAAGAGGTTAAAATCCTCACTTAGAAAATTTAATTTTTTTTTGTTAAAAAATATGAGATTGTATACTAAAAATAAACTAAAAAATGACAGCATCATTGTAAATGATAAAATAATTTTACTTACGTCACTTTGAAATAAAAAATCAACTCTATTTACAGGTAAAAAACCACCCGATGATATTACTGATAATGATAAATTAAATGCATCAAAAGTTCTTAAATTAATAATCTTAAAAAGAATAAATATAATTAAGGTTAATGAAGAATAGATTATTATAATTTTAAGTGATTGTTTAAAAATTTCGTTATAATTAAAAGATAAGTATTCAGTGAATGATTGCTTAAGATTTTTATCAAAAATATCAATCAATAGTAAAATGGAAAAAAGAAAATAAATTCCTCCAATCCATTGAGATGTTGATCGCCATATAATTAAGCTTTCATCTAACTGTTTTATATTTTCAAAAATTGTAAAACCAGTTGATGTAAAACCAGATATAGCCTCAAAATATGCGTTTAAAAAAGAAATGTTTTGAATACTAAAATAATATGGAATTGATATTACTAATGGAAATAATATGTAGCCCAATAATACAGTAAATATTTTTTCATAAAGGTTAATTTTTTTGGTATTTTTTCTATTATAAAATAATAACACCCCCCCCAAAATAAGACTTATAAATAAAGTATAAATATAATTTTCTATATTAAAAAAAATATCAAAATAATTTGAATAAATAATATTAAAAAAAGAAAAGATACTTATCAAAAATAAAAAAGAACTAAGAAAAAGAGTACTAAATTTTGTCATATTAAAATTAGATTGAACTAATTCTAAACATGTTTTCTACAATAGGTAATTGATCTCTTTTGGATAAAAGAACAATTGTATCATCCTTTTGGAAAACGTAACTTGATCTTGGAATAATAACGTTTTCATCTCTTAATATCGCTCCAATTCTAATATCATCAGGTAAATTTGATTCTTTCAATTGTTTATTAATTAACTCAGAGGTTTCAATAATATCTGCCTCTATAACTTCATATTCACCATTTAAAATTGTATAGGCGTTTTCAATTGTTCCCTTATGAACATGTTTCAAAATACTAGAAACTGTACTCATTCTTGGGTCAATTAAATCATCAATTTTTAAAGAGGACTGCAATAAAGAATAATTGGGTTTATTTATCAATGCCATTGTTCTTTTATCTTTAGAAAATTTTTCAACAATTACACTTACCATTAAGTTATCCTCATCATCATTAGTTAAAGCCAAAACTGTTTCAACTTCATCAATATTGGCCTCACTCAAAACATCTTCGTCTAAACCATTGCCATTAATCACAATAGTATCATTTAGTTCATTTGCTATATGTTCTGCTCTAGACTTATCTTTTTCAATTATCTTAACTCTTGCAGAGTCGAATGATTGTTCAATATTTTTAGCAAGATTAAAACCAATATTGCCGCCACCAATAATCAACATTTTATTTGAAATTTTTTCGTTATGTCCAAATACACTCAAAGTTTCTTGCATTTGACTACTACTAACAACAACATATGCTTTATCGTTAAGTTGAAGCTGATCTGTTTTTTTCATTATAACAAATTTTTCATTTCTAATAACACCAAGAATATAGGCATTTAATTTTGGAAATTTTTTTGTAAGTTCATTTAAATTTACTCCTTTGATTGAACATTTTTCATCTATCAAAATTTCTAATAATCTAATTTTATTTTCTGCAAATGGCACATTGTCTAGAGCTCCAGGAGCCTCTAATTTTCGCTGAATAGATTTTGCAATTTCAATTTCTGGGGAAATAATATTATCAATTGGTAAATTTTCTCTGTTAAATAATCCTGAATATTTAGGATCAAGATATTCTTGAAATCTAATTCTCGCAATTTTTTTAGGAACTTGAAATAAAGAAAAAGCTATTTGGCATATCAACATATTTATCTCATCATTTCTAGTTACAGCAATGATCATATCAGCATCCTTTGTATTAGCTTTTTCTAATATCGCAGGAGATGTTGCTTTACCAACAATTGCTTTTACATCTAAAGATTCATTTATTTTTTGAATATCATCGCTAGATTGATCAATCATCGTAATTGAGTGATTTTGCTCAATTAACATCTTTGCAATTGTAGATCCTACTCTACCTGCGCCACATATAATAATATTCATTAGTTTAGATCCTTCACACCAAGTAGTTTTAATTTTCTATGTAAAGCTGATCTTTCCATGCCTATAAATTTTGCGGTTTTAGAAATATTTCCACTAAATTTTTTCAATTGTGAAACTAAATATTGTTTTTCAAAACTTTCTCTAGCTTCTTTTAGTGGAACAGTAAGAGTTTCTGTTACAGAAAACTCATCTTCGATTGACTTAGATAAGGATTCTTTAATTATATTCATTAACCTTTCGTTATCATCGCCTGGTGCCAATATGGCAATTCTCTCTATCAAATTTCTTAATTCTCTGACATTTCCAGGCCAATCATAATTTAGTAGATAATTATTATCAATTATCTTAAATTTTTTAAAATTGTTAGCTTCACAGATATTTTCAATGAAATAATCTATTAGTATTGGAATATCATCAATTCTCTTGTTCAAAGGATCAATTTTAATATTAAATACATTTAATCGATGGAATAAATCTTCTCGAAAATTTCCAAATTTAATCTCTTGTTGTACGTCTTTGCTATTGGTGCAAATTATTCTTACATCAACTTTAATATCGTGATTACTATTTATTCTTTTGAATTTTTGATCTATTACAACTCTCAAAATTTTTGACTGTGTTTCAAGTGGTATTTCTGTAACTTCGTCTATTAATAATATGCCTCCAGATGCTTTCTCAAGAGCTCCATAAAAAATAGATCCATCCTTTTTTTCTTCACCGAATAATTCAAGTTCATATTTTTTTGCATCTAAAAGTGCACCATTTATAACCACAAATGGTCCATCTTTTCTTTTAGAGTATTTATGAATTTTTCTTGAAATTAGTTCTTTGCCTGATCCGGTAGGACCAGTGATAAATATTCTACTCTCAGATTTGGACAACTTATTTATCTGATCTTTAATTGACAAAATATTGGAACTTTTGCCAACTAATTCAAAAGTATGAAAAAGCTTAGTATTTAACGATTTATTTTCATTTTTTAAATTGTAGTTTTCAACAGCTCTATTAACAAAATTTAAGAGTCTCTCTTTATCAAATGGTTTTTGAATAAATTCGAATGCACCAGATTTTAGAGAATTTACTGCCATCTCGATGTTAGCATGGCCAGAAATCATTATAACTGGAAGATCAGAATTTTTCTTCTTTATGTGATCTAAAAGCAAAATTCCATCATTATCACCTTTGTCTAACTTAACATCTATGATTGCGACATCAGGAAGTTTTTTGTCAATTTCAGTTAACGCCTGATTAAAGTTGGCAGCAAGTCTTGTCTTGTATCCAGCATCTCTAATCAATTCATCGAGAATTGATCTTATATCTGCGTTATCATCTATTAATAAAATTTCAGCTGACATTATTTAGAATATGGAATTACGATTTGAATTTTTGCCCCATTTTTATGATTTAAAAATTTAATTGACCCTTCATGATCACTAATAATTTTATCTACAATTGATAATCCTAATCCAGTTCCTTTTTCTTTAGTTGTAAAATATGGTTTAATTATATCTTTAGTTTTTTTATTTTTAAATCCTGTTCCTGTATCGGCAATATTTACGTTTATATAATCTCTTCTTTGTCTAATTTCTATATCTATATTTTTGACAGTTTTGCTATCTTTTATTGCTTTTTCTTGAATACTCTCGACTGAGTTTTTGATTAAATTGAAAAATAATCTGTTAAATTGCTCATTGTCAAATTTTATAATTACATCTTTAGATAAATGGTTAACCAGTCTAATTTTTATTGAACTGTCAAATTTATTCACTAAATTTATATTTTCTTTAATCACAATATTTAAGTTATTTGGTTTAAATAATGGCTTTGGCATTCTTGCAAAATCTGAGAATTCATTTACTAAATTTTCAATTTGCTTAATTTGCTTAAGTATAGTCTTAAGATTGTTTAAATATTTTTCTTGTTTCTCATTTTCAATATTAGGTAAATATTTTGTTTTAAGATTATCTATTGTTAATTGAATTGGTGTTAAGGGATTTTTTATTTCATGAGCTAGTTTTCTTGCAACATTTTCCCAGGCTTCGTGCCTTTCATTAGTAAGTAACTTTTCTTGCTGATTTTTTAATCTATCAATCATTGAATTAAAGTTTTTATTTAGTCTTTCCATTTCAATATCAGCTTTTAAATCTGGGACTTTTGTATCAAGGTTTCCTTTTCCTATTTTTTCAGAGGCAGTTATTAAATTATTTATTGATATAAAAAAACGAGATGAAAATCTAATAGCTATCGTTATCGATAAAAAAAGCAAAAGTGTAACAAGAGTTATATAAATTATAGCAAACGAAATTCTAATTCCTAAGTTTTGGTTTTCTACAGTATAATAAAAATTAACTGCTTCTTCAGATTTAATTAAATAATTAGAAATATCTTTATCTATATACTTTAGCACATATAAATATGTATTTTCATAATTTGATAGTCTTACTACTGCTGCTGATTTATTTTCAAAAGTGTTTATTATTTTTAGTGGTCTATCATCATTAATTACCATCTGCATAGCTCTATTTTCAATTCTTTTATAAACCGAATTCCCAGCTGATCTTATCAGATTTCCATCTCCATCGATCAAATGAAGTTGATCAATGTCTCTTATAAATCTTTGAGTATTTAATATAACTTGGTATCTTTCAGGATCAGATTTAAATAATTCAAAAGATTTATTTAAATCAAATGCAATAAGTATAATTTCAGACTCTATTTTATTTCTTTTTTCGTCTAAATAATTTTTGGCTATCTCATATGAATTGTTAACTGCCGTAGTAATTTTTTTGTCAAAATACTTATCTAAAGCAAAAGAAAAAATAAATAACGAAAAAACAGCAATTAGTAAAGATGGGATTAAAGTAAATAGTGCAAATGAAACTATATATTTTCTATTTGCAACTGAACCCCTAACATTAATATTGTTCTTTATAGAATTCTTAATATCAATAAATATTAGTACAAAAAATAAAAGTACCAGACAGATGTTTGATATAAGAAGAATTTCAAGGTTATCTTCGTTAAGTTTAATAAAACTTTTATTGATAAATGTTAAAAACGTTAAAAAACCTAGAGAAATAGTTAATAAAAATATTACTATAATAAACAAATTTCTTTTTAACAAAGCAAACATAATTTAAAAATATATTACAAAAAATTTTATAATAATCATGACAAATTGTTTTATACTACTAGCAGCAGGTAAAGGTAAGAGATTTAAATCAAATAATCCAAAACAATTCACAAACTATATAAATAAACCCTTATTTATGCACTCCGTGAATAAGGCACTGAAGTCTAAATTATTTAAGTCAATAATAATTGTATCAAATAAACCCATTAAAAATATTAGAAATAAATCTATTAAAGTTATTACAGGTGGTAATGAAAGATATCAATCTTCACATAAAGCATTGGATTTTATTAAAAACAAAAAATTTAAAAATGTCTTTATTCATGATGCAGCTCGACCAAATTTTTCACTTAAATTATTAAAAAAACTAAATTTTAATCTAAAAAAAAATAAGGCTGTAGTACCTTATCTTACAACAGATAATTCAACAAAATATAGAATTAAAAATAAAATTCAAAATTTAAATAGAGAATATTTATTGTTTACACAGACACCACAATGCTTTGATTTTAAAACTTTATATAATCTTTCCAAATCAAACAATATAAAAATTACAGATGATGTATCATTATTTCTTAACAATAATAAAAAAGTGAAATTTGTAAAAGGTGAACAAGAAAATTTTAAAATAACAACTAAAGATGATTTAAAAAAAATAAATATAAAAAATTTTTATGGTATAGGTTTTGATATACATAAATTAACTAAAAATAAGAAATTGTACCTTGGCGGTTTAAAAATTCCATTCCACTCAGGTCTTCAAGGGCATTCTGACGGAGATGTAATTTTACATGCCATAATAGATGGATTGCTTGGTGCAATGAGAAAAAAAGATATAGGATCGCTATATCCAAGCAATAAAATGAAATTTAAAAATATAAGATCTCCTAATATGCTTTCTCCAATTTTGAAAAACCTGGATAAAGAAGGGTATTTTATTAATAATATTGATGTTAATTTAATATGCGAGAGACCTAAAGTTTCTAAATTCAGAGAAAAAATTATTACTTCATTGTCTAATTTACTTAATATAAATAAAGATCAAATTAACTTGAAAGGTAAAACAGTTGAAAAATTAGGTTTGATTGGAAAAGAACAAGCTATTGCATGTGAAGCAATAGTCTCACTAAATCGATATGCTTAAAAAAATAAATTCTTTATTTGTTACTATGTTTGGAATTGGAAAATTACCAAGGATACCTGGTAGTTACGCCTCATTAGTTACAGTTATTTTCTTATACATAATATTTCATTTGCTACACATATCTGCCAACACCTTTTTATTTTTTTTAGTAGCTATTTTTATATTTTCATTATTTGCAGTAAATTTATTTATCAAAGATTTAACTAACAAAGACCCTAAAGAAGTTGTTATTGACGAGTTTATTGGTCAATCAATTCCAATATGCCTTTATGAAATTTCCCATAGTGAACCTACAGATCCAGCAAGGGTTCTAACCTTTTATTTTATAATGTTTATTCTTTTTAGAATTTTTGATATTTCAAAACCCTACCCTGTAAGTTATTACGATAAAAACTTTAAAAATAGTTTTGGTGTTATAATGGATGATGTTTGTGCTGGTCTATACGTAGTTGCAATCCTCGTCTTTTATATGATTATATCATCATGAGTAATTTATCCTTAAAAATTGTGAAATTACTAACTAGTAAAGGACTTACGGTATCTTTAGCTGAATCATGTACAGGAGGGCTATTATCTAGTTCAATTACATCTCATAGTGGGTCCTCTAAAATGTTTGATATGGGATTAGTGACTTATTCAAATAATTCAAAAGTAAAATTACTTAAAGTTCCAAAAAAAACTATTTCTAAACATGGAGCAGTTAGCTATGAGACCTGTCTATCAATGGTTGAAAATTTAAGCAAGATTAGTAAATCAAATATATCCATCTCAATCACCGGAGTCGCAGGCCCTAATGGTGGTACAAAAGAAAAACCAATTGGACTAGTTTACATAGGCCTTAAAAAAGGACGTAAAATAATTATAAAGAAAAACTTATTTAAGAGTAAAAAAAGAATTTCAATTCAAAAAGCAACCGTCAACCAAGCTCTTAAAATGATTTTGAATATATTATAAACTTTCGGCTCTTTTCTGAAATGCATCAGCTATTTTTTCAAGTCCAAACTTAAATGATTTAGTCATTAAAATATTCAAAAACTTATTTTTAATTTCAAAATCAACATCAAAGGTTACCTCTGTTAAAGCCCCCTGCTCAACAAATTTCCAATTATTTTTTAAATAATTTAGTGGACCATCAATATTTGTTACAAAAATTTTATCTTCTTTTTTATTAAATTTAACATCACTTTTATAGGTATCTATAAAAGGTCCTTTTCCTATTGTAAGATCAGCAACAATAAGTGTTAGATCTCCTTTTTGTTTCCTTTCATGTATTTTTGAACCCTGACAGAATGGAACAAATTCAGGGTATTTTTCAATATCTAAAACGAACTCTATGAGTTTGTCTTTTTTGTTATCAATTAATCTCTTAACTGATGCTTTTGGCATTAATGAATGTTTTTTCTATTATTTTTAAGTTTATTAAAATCTTCATCAGCATGATAAGAAGATCTTGTTAAAGGTGAGGAAGATACTAATATAAATCCTTTAGATTTTGCTATTTTTCCAAGCTCTTTAAATTCATCTGGGTGATAATACCTGTTTAATGGAAAGTGCTTGTTCGAAGGTTGAAGATATTGACCAATTGTTAAAAAATCAACTTCTGCAGATCTTAGATCATCCATAACTTGAATTATCTCATCCTTTGATTCACCAAATCCAACCATAATTCCTGATTTTGTAAAAACATTTTTATTAAACTTTTTGGCATTTTTTAAAAGTTCCAATGATCCAAAGTATCTTGCACCAGGTCTTACTTTTACGTACAGACTAGGTACGGTTTCGATATTGTGATTAAAAACATCAGGGTTTGCCTCTAATACTCTTTTGTAAGCATCACCTTTTCGTAAAAAATCAGGAGTTAAAACTTCAATTGTGGTATTTGGATTTTTTTTCCTTGTTGTAATAATAACATCGTGAAAATGGTTTGAACCACCATCAGAAAGATCGTCTCTATCAACAGAAGTTATTACCACATGTCTTAAATTAAGTTTATTTACAGCATTTGCTATTTTAATTGGCTCAAACTGATCTAATTTTTCTGGTTTTCCTGTTTTAACATCACAAAAAGCACATGCTCTAGTACATGTATCTCCCATTATCATTAGCGTTGCATGTCTTTTGCTCCAGCATTCAGTAATATTTGGACAATTAGCTTCTTGGCAAACTGTTACAAGATTATCTTTGTTAACAACCGTTTTAGTTAAAAAAAATTCTTTGCTATTTAAAAGCTTCGATCTAATCCATTCAGGTTTCTTTTTGATAGGATTAATCGGCTTATTAACTTTTTCAGGATGTCTTGGTCTATTTTTGATTTCCATTGTCTTTGATTATATAGGTAGTCTCACCTTCTTTTCCAAATAAAAACTTTTCTCTTATTAATATTTCTATGAAATCTAGATCTATATTTTCTGTTAATAGTGAATTTTTGTGCTCTAAATCCTCTATTTTAGCATTTAGAGTGATTTGATCATTTTTTAGTTGTTCATATATATCTTTCTTTTCCATGTAAGAAATAAGACCTCTATCACCATCTAATAAATTAAAGAAAAAATAGATGAATAGGAATGTGATGATAAGAATAAAATAGTTTTTTTTTAATTTTTGTAACATTAATCAATTCTATTCATTTTAGCCGATCTACCAAGATCTTCTTCAATACGAATTAGTTGGTTATATTTTGCTATTCTCTCTGATCTAGCTAGAGAACCTGTTTTGATTTGATTTGAATTAGTACCTACCGCTAAATCAGCTATAAATGTATCTTCAGTATCACCCGATCTATGAGAGATGATTGTTTTAAACCCAATTAGTTGAGCAAATTTAATTACTTCTAAAGTTTCGGTTACAGTTCCTATTTGATTCAATTTTATTAAAATACTATTTGCAGATAAGTTTAGAAAGCCTATTTTTAATCTTTCAAGATTAGTAACAAAAAGATCATCACCTATTATTTGTGTTTTGTTTTTTGTTCCATTTACAAATTTAGACCATGCCTTCCAATCATCTTCACCAAATGGATCCTCAATTGATTTAATTTGATATTTTTTAATAAGTTGTAAGTATTTTTTAATTGATTGATCAACACTTATGTAGTTTTTTGAATGAATAGAATATTTGCCTTTTTTAATTAATTCATTTGCTGCAACATCTAAACAAATAGATATATCTTTACCATTTTTAAAACCTGATTTTTTGATCGCTTGAACTATAAGTTTTAAAGCACTCTCATTATCGCTTATCATTGGTGCAAATCCACCTTCGTCACCTACATTAATAGAGTGGCCTGCTTTTTTTAATAATACTTTTAAATTATTTATTACTAAAAAACACATTCTGACAGCATCATTAAATGATTTTGCTTTGTCAGGTCTAATCATAAACTCTTGTATTCTAAGGCCATTATCAGCATGTGCACCCCCATTAATAATATTCATTAAAGGAAAGGGGAGTTTAAAATTTTTTTTAACAATAAAATTTTTATACAAAGGTATTTTTTTAACTTTTGCTGACAATTTTTTTACAGCCATGGATACAGCTAAGATTGTATTCGCACCTAACTTTGTTTTTTGTTTTGTGCCATCTAATTTTATAAGAATACTATCTATTCTCTCTTGGTAATGGATATTTTGATTTTTTAATTTTTTTGAAATTAATTTATTAACAGTTGCTACTGGTATTAAAACACTTTTTCCTAAGTATTTTTTATTACTCTTATCTCTTTTTTCATAGGCCTCAAAAGTTCCTGTTGAAGCACCTGAAGGACAAATTGCTGACGCACTTAAATTATTTGAAAATACTTCAGCCTCAATTGTAGGATTTCCTCTGCTATCATATACCTGCCTGGCTACAACTCTTTTGATTTTGCTCATTAATTACTTTTTAACTAAATTATCAATTTCTACAATTTGATTAATTAGCTCGTCTAATTTATCTAACGGAACCATGTTTGGACCATCTGATGGAGCATTATCAGGGTCCTGATGTGTTTCCAAAAAAATAGCTGCAACTCCTACTGCAACTGCGGCTCTTGATAAATACTCAACAAATTCTCTTTGACCACCGCTTTTTTCGCCCAGACCACCAGGTTGTTGCACTGAATGAGTTCCATCGAATACCACTGGATAACCGTTTTTTGCCATGATGGGAATAGATCTCATATCTGAGACCAATGTATTATAACCAAAGCTAGCACCTCTTTCTGTGACTAAAATATTTTTATTCCCACTGTCTGAAATTTTTTTTGTTACATTAACCATATCCCAAGGTGCTAGGAATTGACCTTTTTTTACATTAATAATTTTATTGGTTTTAGCAGCAGCAATTAATAAATCTGTTTGCCTACAAAGAAATGCTGGTATCTGAAGAACATCCACATGTTGAGAAACTAGGGAACATTGTTCTTCATTATGTATATCAGTTAAAACAGGCACATTAATTTCTTTTTTGATTTTATCAAATACAGGCAGAGAATTTTCTAAACCAACTCCTCTTTTGCCTTTCAAGCTTGTTCTATTAGCCTTATCAAATGAAGTTTTATAAATAAATCCAATATTATACTTTGTCGTGATTTCTTTAATTTTACCTGCCATGTCCAAAGCATGTTGTTCTGTTTCTAGTTGGCAAGGTCCAGAAATAAGACAAATTTTATTCTTATTTGAAATTTCTATACCGTTACAATTAACTATTTTATTTTCCATTAAAAGATTTTGCAGCTTTAATAAATGATGAGAATAAAGGATGGGGATTCAAAGGTCTAGATTTAAATTCCGGATGAAATTGAACTCCAATAAACCATGGATGATTTTTAAGTTCAATAATTTCAGGTAATTTATTGTCAGGAGAAATTCCAGAAAACATCAAGCCTTTTTTTTCAAATTTTTGCATTAAATTTATATTGACCTCATATCTATGTCTGTGTCTCTCTCTAATCATATTAGATTTATAAATACTTTTTATGGCAGAATTATTTCTTAGTTTTGCCTCATATAGACCTAATCTCATTGTTCCTCCCAGGTTTTTATCAGTTCCTTTTATAATTTTTCCATCTTTGTTCCATTCATCAATTAATCCTATTACAGGAAAACAATTTTTATCTAATTCACTAGAACCAGCTTTTTTAATTTTTAAAATATTTCTTGCAAATTCAATCATGGCCATTTGCATTCCAAAACAAATACCTAAAAAAGGTATTTTTCTCTCTCTAGCATATTTAATTGCCTCAATTTTTCCTTCTGTTCCTCTTTTACCAAACCCTCCTGGTATCAGTATTCCTGATACATTCTTTAATTTTGATTTAATTTCTTTTGATCCAAGTTTATCTGACTCAATTCTTATTAAGTTAACTTTAACTTTATTTGAAATTCCTCCATGTGTAAGAGCCTCATCAAGTGATTTATAGGCATCTTTTAGGTTTACATATTTACCTATGATAGCAATATTTAGTGTTTTTTTTGTTTTTAAAACTATATTTGTAATTTTTTTCCAAGGTAGCAAGTTTGGTCTTTTTTTAGATTTTATTTTAAAATATTTTAAAACTTGCTTATCTAATTTTTGATTAAAGAAACTTATTGGAGCTTCATAAATAGTTTTTACATCAACTGTCTCTATAACATTAGCAATATCTACATTGCAAAATAAGGATATTTTTCTTCTTTGATCTAAAGGAATAGACTGTTGAGATCTACAGATCACTATATCAGGTTGAATTCCTATACTTCTTAATTCTTTAACAGAATGCTGTGTCGGCTTTGTTTTAATTTCATCTGAAGATTTTAAAAAAGGAACAAATGTTAAGTGAATAAATAATGATTTTGATCTTTCATTATCATTAGAAAACTGTCTTATAGCTTCTAAAAATGGTAAACTCTCAATATCACCAACTGTTCCTCCAATTTCACAAATTACAAAATCTTCATTTGTTATATCTTTTTTTATAAACTCTTTAATTCTATCCGTAACGTGAGGAATTACTTGAACTGTTTTTCCAAGATAACCTCCTCTTCTTTCTTTTTTTATAATATCACTATAAATTCTACCAGTAGTAATGTTGTCAGACTGTTTAGCTGAAATATTTGTGAATCTTTCGTAATGCCCTAAATCTAAATCGGTTTCAGCCCCATCGTCGGTTACAAAAACTTCACCATGTTGAAAAGGACTCATTGTTCCTGGATCTACATTTAAATAGGGATCCATTTTTCTTATTCTAACCTTATAACCTTGTGATCTAAGCAAATATCCAAGAGATGCTGATGACAAACCTTTACCTAATGATGATACCACGCCGCCAGTGACAAATATATATCGCGCCATGGAATTATGTTATAGCCAATGATTTGTAAAAATAAAAGTATTAATTATTATTTTCTGGTAATTTAGGAGCATCATCTGCATTTTCTTCTATTTTATCAATGACAGAAGTATTTGAAGGAAGATCTCCTCGAGAAATAATAGTCAATCCTAGACTGCAAATTATGAATAATGTTGCAACAATAGCCGTTGCTTTAGTCATAAAATTCCCAGCTGACCTTGAAAACATAAAGTTATCTTGAGATACTCCGATACCTAAGGCTCCACCTTCAGATTTTTGAAATAATACCAGCAAAACTAAAATTGCAGCTAATATTATATTTATAATTAATAGTATATTTTCCACGACGCCTAATTAATTGATTTTTTCATTATATCAATAAATATTTTTTCATTAGTTGATGCTCCACCAATCAAAAAACCATCAATATTATCGATTCTCATTAAATTTTTTATATTTTTTGGGTTTACAGAGCCTCCATATAAAATCTTAGATTTTGTAAATTTTTTTGAAATCTTTAAGGTGTTTCTTATAAATCTAATATTTTTTTTTAAATCATTTTCACTAGGAATTATGCCTGTACCAATCGACCAAACGGGTTCGTAAGCAATTATAACTTTATTTAAATTCTTTAATTTTTTTAAACCTTCAAGTAATTGTTTTTTTAAAACATATTTTGTTTTATTTTTTTTTTTATCAATTAATTTTTCACCTATGCATAAAATAACATTTAATTTTTCGTTAAGTGCAGACTTAATCTTTAAATTAATTTTTTTATTATCATTTTCTGCTCTTGTTTCTGAATGTCCAATTATAACAAACTTACCTCCTAAATCTTTAATCATCTTTGAACTAATAGCTCCTGTGAAAGGTCCATAGTTTTGTTGCACATGACAATCTTGTGCACCAATTTCAATATTTGAATTTTTTGTTTTATCTACAAATGATTTGATCAAAGTATAAGGTGGACAATAAACAATATTGGCTTTAAGTTTCTTAGTTTTTGAATAACTTACTACTTTATTTAATGAATTAACTGATTTGACTGACCCAAACATCTTCCAATTGGCAATGAAATAAATTTTATTATTTGTCATAAAGATTAATATAATTTATATGTTTATTTTTTTTTAGATCAATAAATAAAGACTATAGATTATGATAAATAAATTAAGAGGTTTCTCAAATTCCAAATTAGCTGGAGTGATTGTAGGAATAATTATAATTCCATTTGTGTTTTGGGGCATGGGTAGTGTTTTTAGTGGAGGCAATACTAACAACGTTGCTAAGATAAACAATGAAACAATCTCTTCAAAAGATTTTATAAACTTTATAAATGAATCAAGACTTACAAATGAAATTATAAAAGCAAATATAGATAAAAATATTATTGAAAATATCTTATCAGAATTGGTATCTGAAAAATTAATTGAGATGGAAATTAAAAAATTAAATGTATCTATGTCTGAGGAAGCTTTAGCAAATAAAATAAAATCTAATTCAATTCTACTTGATGATAATAAGAAGTTTTCAAGAGTTAAGTATGAAAAATTTCTGTTAGAAAATAACTTAAGTGCTACAACATTTGAAAATTCATTAAAGAAACAAGAACTAAAAGAAAATTTATTTAATTATATTAGTGGAGGAATTAAGTCGCCTTATTTTTTAAAAAATAAAATATTTATCAATGAAAATAAAAAAATAGAGATCGAATTTTTAGATTTAGATTTAATTCATGATAAAACAGCAACTAATTTAGAAGTTGAGGATTTCATTAAAAATCATCAAGAAGTTTTGAAAATTGATTTTATTGATGTGACTTATGCGAAAATTACTCCTAAAAATCTTATAGAAATAGATGAGTTTAATGACGAATTTTTTAAGAAAATTGATGAGATAGAAAATAATATTTTAAACGGATCAAATATTAGAGAAATTAATGAGATTTATAATTTCAAACTAAATGAAATTAACAATTTTGTATTAAATGATGATTCCGATGAAATACTTGAAGAAATTTACTCAAGAAGAAACCAGGATAAAATACAACTAGTTGACAAAAATGATTATTATCTAATTTTTGAAATATCAAATGTCAATAAAAAAATTCCAAACAAAGCAGATCCAAAATTTTTAGAAAAAGTTAAAAATAATGTAATTTTAAAAAAGAAATTTGAATTTAATAAAAGTCTTTTTGAAAAAATTGACGCAAATATATTAAATGATGATGAGTTTTTGAAATTATCAAAAGATACAAAAAATATTAAAACTATAACTGTTAAAAATAGTAATGATTACGAAATTTTTGACCCAGATTCTTTAAAACTTTTATACACATTACCGAAAGAAAGTTTCTCGTTAGTAACAGGGGAAACAAATAAAGTGTTTCTTATAAAAATTAAGAATATTTATTATGCAGATATGAAAAAAAATACTGACAATGTTGAAGAATATTCTACTAAAGCAAATAACGATATTATTAATGATGTATATACATCTTATGATCTATCTTTAAATTCAAAATATAAGGTAAAAATTTTCAATCAAACAATTGATAGAGTTAAAAATTATTTTAGATAATGTTGAATATTGATCTAAAATTATTTAAAAAAAATCACAAAAAGAGTAAAAATCAAGTTCTTTACTATGCGATTAAATCAAATGGCCTAAAAGAAATAGAAAATTTAATTAATAACTTTTTAAATGTAAGAAATAGCTTCGTATTCGAGTCTGTTGAAAAAGGTTTCATAAAAGGCAGATATACAATTTTTGGTAAAAATCCTGATAAAATTTGGGAATTTAATAATAATAATTGTGTTTTGAAGTATGAAAATAAAAGGAAGAAATTAAGAGGAACTCCAAAAGATAATATTGAGAAAATAATCGAAAATTTTAATTTCAAAATACCAAGCGAATTGCCACCAATTAGCTCAATTATATCAGGGTATTTCTCTTATGATACAATAAGATATATTGAGAAAATTCCTAATACGACAAAAAATGATCTCAAAATTCCTGATGCAAGAATTTTGAGACCAAAAAATCTAGTTGTTTTTGATAATATTAAAAAAAAATTATTTTTTATAGTTAATTGTTTTTTTGATGAAAAAATCAAAAATTATCAAGCTAAATATGATCAAATACAAAAAGAAATAGAAGAAATGATATTTTTGGCAAATTATAGTTACAAGATAAATCAGCCAGAAACTAGGATTTCAAAAATAAAAATTAAATCAAATATTTCAAAAAAAAAATTCCTTAGTAATGTTTCTAAAGCTAAAAATTACATTAAAATAGGAGATATTTTTCAAGTTGTTCTAAGTCAAAGGTTCGAAACTGATCTTAATAAAGAACCATTAGATATTTATAAAAAATTGAGAATTACTAACCCTTCACCTTTCATGTATTTTTTTAACTTTGAAGATTTCCAAATTATAGGTGCGAGTCCTGAGATTCTTGTGAGACTCAGAGATAATAAAATAACCATTAGACCTATTGCTGGCACAAGACCTAGAGGTAAAAATAAAAAAGAAGACAAATTTTATGAAAAAGATCTTTTAGAAGATAAAAAAGAGCTTTCTGAACACTTAATGCTTCTTGATCTTGGAAGAAACGATACTGGAAAAGTTTCTAAAATTAACTCTGTTAAAGTAACCGAAAGTTTTAAGATAGAGCGATATTCACATGTAATGCACATAGTCTCAAATGTTGAAGGTGTATTTAATAAAAAATTTGGTAAATTTGATACGTTATTAGCTGGTTTTCCTGCTGGAACGGTATCAGGAGCACCTAAAATAAGAGCCATGGAGATTATAGATCAATTAGAAACGACTAGAAGAAAAGTTTATGCTGGTGGTATTGGTTATTTTTCTGCAAATGGTGATTTTGATACTTGTATTGCGCTTAGAACAGCAATTTCAAAAAATAAAAAATTTTACGTACAGTCTGGCGCAGGAATTGTTGCTGATAGTAAACCTATTAATGAATTTAATGAAACAGTTAATAAAGCAAAAGCTTTAATTAAGGCATTAGAATAAATAAGATGAAAATAATTTTAATTGATAATTATGATAGTTTTACATTCAATTTATATCACTATCTTTCATCCTTTTCTAAAGTAGATGTTTTAAGAAATGATAAAGTAGATCATCATTATATTTTAAAAAAAAAGTATAATAAAATTGTAATATCTCCAGGTCCTGGAAATCCTAATCAATCTGGAAATTGTTTAAAGATAGTAAAAAATTTATATAAAAAAATACCAATACTTGGTGTTTGTTTAGGTCATCAAATTATTGGTCAAATATTTGGTTCTAAGATAATTCAAGCTAAAGAACTTGTGCATGGAAAAACAAGTAATATTATAAATAAGAAAATTGGTATTTTAAATAATTTACCAAAAAATTTTTCAGCTACGAGATATCATAGTTTAGTAATTGATAGAAAATCTTTATCTAAAGATTTAAAAATTACATCTAGTACATCCGATGGAACAATTATGGGTATTATGCATAAGAAATACAAAATTCATGGAGTTCAATTTCATCCTGAAAGTATCAAAACAAAATATGGTTTAAAAATTTTAGAGAATTTTGTAAAGGAGTAAAAATGGATCAATTCTTAAAAAAGCTCGCAAACAAAAATAATTTAAATTTTAATGAAAGTAAAAATGCATTTGAGATTTTAATGAATGGTGAGGCCAGTGATCAACAAATTTATGATTTTTTAACTTTATTATCAGATAAAGGTGAGGTTTCAGATGAAATAGCTGGAGGTGTATATATATTGAGAGATAAGTCAAAAAGAGTAAAAGCTGAAAATTGCATTGATACTTGTGGTACTGGTGGAGATGGAAAAGATACTCTAAATATTTCAACAGCATCGGCGCTTTTGTTAGCAAGCATGGGTGTAAAAGTTGCAAAGCATGGAAATAAAGCAGTTTCCTCAAAATGCGGGTCTGCTGACGTTCTTGAAGCCTTGAATATAAATATCAACTTAGATCCAAATCAAATCGAAGAGCAAATTAAAAATAACAATTTTGGCTTCATGTTCGCTCCAAATTATCACTCAGCAATGAAATATGTTGGTCCAACAAGAAAAAAAATAGGGAAAAGAACTATTTTTAATATGATAGGTCCATTAAGCAGCCCAGCTCTTGTGGAAAGGCAGGTAATTGGTGTTTTTGATAATAAGCTTCTAAAAGTTTTTGCAAATGCACTAAAAAATCTAAATTTAAAATTTGCATGGATTGTAAATAGTGAGGATGGTCTAGATGAAATATCACCTTACGCTAAAACCAATGTTGTGCAACTGAAAAATAATGAAATATCTGAGTTTTTAATTGATCCAAATGAGTTAAATGTTAACGCTGATAAATTCGAAAATTTAGTAGGAGATAATGCTAAATTTAATTCTGAAAAAATTTTAAATATTTTTCAAGGAGAAGATAATGATTTTTCAAAAGCAGTATGTCTAAATGCTGCAGCAGGATTAATAGTTTCTGAAAAATATGATGATTTTAAAATCGCTTATAATTATACCAGAGGATTTATTAAATCTGGAGCTGCATTCAAATATGTAAAAAATATACAAAATGTCTGAAAATATTCTTCAAAAAATAATTGATCAAAAAAAGATTAAAATTGAAAAATTAAAAAGTGAAATTGATATTAAGAGCTTGATAGAATCAATTAATAAAAAAGATATTTTTTTTGATTTTAAGAAAAAAATACAAACCAATAACTTGGAAAATAAAATATCCGTAATTGCTGAAATAAAAAAAGCTAGTCCATCTGCAGGTATTTTGATAAATGATTACGACCCAGTAAAAATTGCAAATATATATAAATCTAAGAACGTTACTTGTTTATCTGTATTAACGGAGGAAGACTTTTTTTTAGGAAATTTATCTCATATTTCTGAAATTAAAAAAAAAATTGAATTACCCATTCTTTGTAAAGACTTTTTTGTTGATAAGTTTCAAGTGCCTTTAGCAAAAAGTTATGGTGCTGATGCAATCCTTATTATATTAGCCGGTATTTCTGAAAAAATTGCTGATGAAATTTATGAGGAAGCTTTAAAACATAATATGAGTGTAATTGTTGAAGTTCATACTGTTGAGGAGGCAGAAAAATCAGTAAAATATCCTGATGCATTAATTGGAATAAATAACCGAAACCTAAAAACTCTTAAAACTGAGATAAATACAACTTATGATATATATAATGTTGTTTCAAATCACTCTTCCCCTCTAATTTCTGAGAGTGGTCTAAAAACAAAAGATGAATTGCTTGATATAAAAAACAGAACATCAATCAGCAGTTTTTTAATTGGTGAATCACTTTTAAAAGATTTGGAAAATAATAATATTTTTTCTCTTTTATAGAAATTTTCCTTGATTTTTATTGCTTTTTAGCTGTTGTATAAATTAAGGAACTTTTATAGAACATCGATGTACTTAATTTGTTCTATGTTAACTAAAAAACAAAAAAACCTGCTACTCTTTATCAACAAAAAGTTGAGATCCACAGGTGTGTCCCCTTCATATGAGGAAATGAAAGAATCATTAAATTTAAAATCAAAATCTGGAATTCACAGACTTATTAGTGCATTAGAGGAAAGAGGCTTTATTAAAAGATTAGCCCATAAGGCTAGAGCATTAGAAGTAATTAAGTTACCTGAAACAGCATCTGCAAACGATATTTTTAATAGTTTTTCTCCAAGCGTTATTAAGGGAGGATTGGACGAGGAAAATTTAAATAATTCTGACGATACAGAAATCCCTGTGCTAGGAAAAATCGCTGCAGGAACTCCAGTTGAGGCTATACAGAATGAAGTTTCAAGAATTTCACTTCCAGCAAATATTGAAAAAGATGGAGAATTTTTTGGTTTAAAGGTTCAAGGAGATTCTATGAT
Organism: uncultured Pelagibacteraceae bacterium; assembly: GCA_902552755.1. GTDB lineage: Bacteria > Pseudomonadota > Alphaproteobacteria > Pelagibacterales > Pelagibacteraceae > Pelagibacter. The sequence goes on from CACDHV010000006.1 coordinate 50,166, forward strand.
TGAAGCTGGAATTAATGATGGTGATACTGTTATTGTTAAAAAAGCAGATACTGCGGATAATGGAAAAATCGTAGTAGCTTTAATTGATGATCATGAGGCTATGTTGAAAAGAATTAGAAGAAAAGGTAAAACTGTTGCATTAGAAAGTGCAAATAGAAATTACGAAACAAAAATTTTTGGCCCAGATAGAGTGAAAGTTCAAGGAATTCTTGTATCTTTATATAGAAACTTTCAATAAAATAGTTTAAATAAATTTCATGAAAAAAGTAGCAACTAGATTTGCTCCTTCTCCAACCGGTCCTCTTCACATTGGTGGGGTAAGAACAGCTCTATTTAATTGGTTATATTCAAAAAATAAATCAGGTAAATTTTATTTAAGGATAGAAGATACTGATAAAGAAAGATCTAAAGAAGACTATAAGACTCAAATAATTAACTCATTAAAATGGATGGGAATTGAACATGATGGTGAAGAGTATATCCAATCAAAAATGATTGGTGAACACGTAAATATTGCTAAAAGGTTATTAGAGAATGGAAATGCATATAAATGTTATTGTAGTACAGAGGAAATAGAAGAACAAAAGAAAAGAGCTAAACAAAAAAAAATTCCTTATGTGTATAATCGAAAATGGCGAGATATTGCTGAAGATCAAGCCCCAAAGGATATAAAACCAGTTATAAGATTTAAAAGTAAAGTAGAGGGCACTTCTACGCTAAAAGACTTAGTTCAAGGAGACGTAGAGATTGAAAATAATACTATTGAAGATTTTGTTATTTTAAGAAATGACGAAACGCCGACATATAATTTATCTGCATCAGTTGATGATCATAATATGAAAATGACTCATATTATTAGAGGAGATGATCATAAAATTAATACTTTTAAACAAATACAGATATATGAGGCGCTAGGATGGGAAATTCCACAATTCGCTCATATACCTCTTATTCATACAATAGATGGTAAGAAGCTATCAAAAAGAGACAATGCTTCAACATTAGAAGATTACTCAAAAATTGGAATTCTACCTGAGTCACTTAGAAATTACCTTCTAAGGTTAGGATGGTCCTATAAAGATAAGGAAATTTTTAACTTAGATGAAAGTATAAAACTTTTTAACCTAAAAGGAATAGGTAAATCACCTTCAAAACTTGATATGAGTAGAATTCTTTCAATGAATGAATATTACATTAAAAATAGTGAAGTAGATATTTTGTACAATAAGTTAAAAGAATATTGTGAGATTTATAAAGATAAAATTAAAGAAGAAAAAGAAAATAAAATAAAAAACTCTTTAACATTTTTAAAAAATAAAGCAAAAACACTTGAAGATATATTCAATAATTCTAAATACATATTAAATGATAAGGTTATTATTAATGACAATGATAAAAAACTGATAAACGATGAAGCAAAAACAATAATACATTTATTTAAAGAAAAGATTTCAAAATTAGAAGTTTTTGATAGAGAAAATTTAGAACAAATCGTAAATGGTTTAATAAAATTAAATAATACAAATTTTAAAGGTGTTGGGCAGCCATTAAGAATAATGTTAACTGGATCTAAATTTGGTCCAGGAATATATGATATAATATTATCTCTTGGAAAAAATGAGGTAATAAAAAGATTAGGAAATATAGGATAAGATAATGTTTGATGCTTCCTCAGATGAAGAGGTGGGAGAAGTTAAAGATTCAAGAGTTTTTTGTATTTCTTTTTTTTGTTTTGATATCAAATCTGGTTTTTTTAAAAAATAGTAAACACTTTTAAATATTTCATCAGGGTTACATTCGGATTGTATCAACTCTGGAATAATTTCTCTATTATTGATAATATTAATCATATTAACAAATTTTATATTTAGTAAGAATTTTGCTAAATAAAAATTAATAAAATTCATTTTATAAATAATTATTGATGGAATATTCATTTTACAAACTTCTAACGAAACTGTTCCAGATTTTACTACAGCGAAAATTGATTTCTTTAAAACTGCAGTTTTAATTTTATCATCATTAATAATTTCTAGATTTTGTATAGATTCATTTACAACATAACTTGATATAAGTTCTTTATTTTTATCAGTTGCATGGAATATAAAATTATAATTAGAATCCTTGATATTCATTTTTTTAATAAAATTAATTAGAATTGGCATATGATGATTGATCTCTGAATCTCTGCTACCAGGAAAAATTGATATAATATTTCTTTTATCTAAAAATTGACCAATTTGAATATTTTCATTATTTTTTTTATCCAACAAAGGGTGGCCCACAAATGTACTGGTTAGTTTTTCCTTATCAAAATATTCCTTTTCAAACTTAAAAAGTAATAAAATATGGTCTAAAAATTGTTTCATTTTCTTAACTCTACCCTCTCTCCATGCCCAAACCTTAGGAGCAATAAAATGAATTATTTTTATTTTTGGATTTTTTTCTTTTACTAGTTTTGCTACTCTTAATGTAAAATCTGGACTATCCACGCTAAATAAAATATCTGGGTTAAATTTCAAAACTTCATTAACAGTATCTTTTATTTTACGTTTTATTTTAAAAAAGTTAAATAAGATATCGGTAAAAGCTATAAAGGTTATCTCTTTTTGGTCATAGATTGACTTTATGCCTAATTTTTCTAAGTTTGCTCCGCCAACACTTATGAATTCTAAATCATCTCTTTTAATTTTTATTTGTGATATTACTTCTGATGCCAGTTTATCTCCTGAAGGTTCACCTGTTAAAATAAAAATTTTTTTCATATAGCAACAAGAAAGAGTTTATTTTGATTGGCATATTTTATAGAGAGTTCTTTATTCAACAAAATATTTTGATTTGCTTTAACCACAATTCCCTTGATTCCAGCTTTGTTACAATCTTTAAATGTATCAATTCCTATTGTAGGTAAATCCACCCTTAAATCTTGTTTGACTTTAGGTAGTTTAATTAAAACCCCTTTTTTAATTTTGGTTTTTGAGATAGATTTTATCATTTCTTTTGTGCCTTTTCTCGTTTCTCGAGAAATAACCTTATTGTCTCTTATAATTACTGCTTGTGTATGGTTGTACGAATTAATTTTTTTCAATGTATTAATCCCTTTATATATTTCATTTTTTTCTAACAAAGTTGGTTTGATTTTTGTATAAATTCCTTTCTTTAGGGTTAATTCTGGGTTGAATGTATTTAATTTAATTACTTTAATTTTATTTTCAGACAAAATTTTAATCAAAACTTTTAATATCGCTGCATCACCTAATTTAGATGCTTTAACAATTCTTG
>CACDHV010000007.1 GCA_902552755.1 uncultured Pelagibacteraceae bacterium
GCTGTTAAAGGTCAGTGGGGAAGAAGAAAAAATACTATAAGAGCTGCAAGACAGGCTATGGAAAAAGCCATGCAGTATGCTTACAGAGATAGACGAAATAAAAAAAGAGACTTTAAATCACTATGGATTTCAAGAATCAATGCTGGTGTGAGATTAGAAGGATTAACTTATTCTAAATTCATAAATGGCCTAAACAAAACAGGCATTAAAATAGATAGAAAAATACTAGCTGAAATAGCTTACGATAATCCAGAAGCATTCAAAACTATTGTTAAAAAAGCTCAAGCAGCATTAAATTAATTTTCATTGTTGTTTTTCTAGTGTTAACAAATATTCTACGAATATGTCCGATATAAAAAAAATTAAAGATGAATACTTAAATAAATTAGATACTGATTTAAATATTGAAGGAGTAAATCAAATTAAAACAGAATTATTTGGTAAAAATGGACAGATTTCAAATTTTTTTAAAACATTAGGATCTTTACAAACTGATGAAAGAAAAAAATTTGCATCAGAGTTAAATTCAATAAAAGACGAACTACAAGAAAAAATAAATTTTAAACTTCATGAAATTGAAATAAAAGAGATTAACTCTAAACTTGAAAACGAAAAAATAGATGTAACCTTACCTGAAAGAGAAATCAATCAAGGAAAAATACATCCTGTTTCCCAAGTAATAGATGAAATATCTTCAATATTTTCTGAAATTGGCTTTACTGTTGAAGAGGGTCCAGATATAGAGAACGAGCATTATAACTTTACAGCATTAAATACACCTGACAACCATCCAGCGAGAGATATGCATGATACTTTTTATTTAGATAATAATAAAGAATTGTTGCTAAGAACTCATACTTCTCCAGTTCAAGTTAGAACAATGTTAAATGGGAAACCTCCATTTAAAATTATAGCTCCAGGAAGAACATATAGATCTGATAGTGATCAAACTCATTCTCCTATGTTCCATCAAGTTGAAGGACTTCATATTGATAAAAATATAAATATGGGCCATCTAAAAGGCTGCTTAAATTATTTTATAAAATCATTCTTTGAAGTTGATAAAATCAAAATGAGATTTAGACCAAGTCATTTTCCTTTTACTGAGCCATCTGCAGAAGTTGATATTGGTTATGAATTAAAAGATGGAAAAATAGTGATTGGTGACGGAGACAAATGGCTAGAAATTCTTGGTTGTGGGATGGTTCACCCCAATGTACTTAAAAATGTAAAAGTAAATCCTGAGGAATATCAAGGTTATGCTTTTGGTATCGGGATTGATAGACTTGGAATGCTCAAGTATGGTATAAATGATTTAAGAGCCTTTTTCGAGACTGACTATAGATGGCTTAACCATTTTGGTTTTGATCCATTAGATGTACCATCCAATTACAGAGGCCTTAGCAGATGAAATTTACAGTAGATTGGCTAAAAGACCATCTTGATACAAAAAAAAATGACAATGAGTTAATTGAAAAATTAACAGATGTTGGCCTTGAAGTTGAGAGTTTTGATAACTTAAGTTCAGATTTAGAAAGTTTCAAAGTAGCAAAAATTATAAATGCCGAAAAGCATCCCAATGCAGACAGACTTAGAATATGTGATGTTGATATTGGTGAGAAAAATACTGTTAAAGTTGTATGTGGTGCTCCAAATGCAAAAAAAAATCTTTTGACTGTTTATGCAGGTCCTGGATCAATAATTCCAAAAAATAATATGAAACTTACAGTTAGTAAAATTAGAGGAGTAACTTCTTATGGGATGTTATGTTCAGAGTCTGAGTTGAATTTATCACAAGAAAGTGACGGAATAACAGAACTAAAATCAAGCCACTATTCAGATAAAATAGGAAAAAATTTTTTTAAAAATAATACAGAAAAAGTTGTTGATTTATCTATAACGCCCAATCGTCCTGATTGTCTTGGTGTCAGAGGTGTGGCTAGAGATCTCGCGGCTGCTGGGGCTGGTAAATTAAAAAAAATTTCACTTAAAGATATTAAAAAAAATGGATCTCAAAAAATTAAAGTTTCAATCACAAAAGATAAAAATCAAGGTTGTACTGTATTTGGTAGCTGTTTAATTGAGGGTGTTTCCAATCAAGAGAGTCCACAATGGCTGAAAGAAAAAATTGTATCACTTGGTCAAAAGCCAATTTCAGCAATTGTTGATATTACCAATTATGTGATGTTAGATTTGAATAGGCCTCTTCACGCATATGATGCAGATAAAATTGATAAGCAAATTATAGTAAGAAATTCAAAAAAAGGTGAAACTTTTAAAGCTCTTGATAATAAGGAGTATAAATTGGATGATGATATGTGTGTCATTTCTGATAATTCTGGAGTTTTAGGTTTAGGAGGAATTATTGGAGGTACACGCTCTGGTACAGAAATTGATACCAAAAATATTTTGTTAGAGTCTGCATATTTTCTTCCAAGCTCTATTCGAAAAACATCTAAATTACTTAATATTGATACAGATGCAAAATTTAGATTTGAAAGGGGGATTGATCCTCAATCAATCGAGATAGGCCTAACAAAAGCTGCACAACTTATTTCAGAAATTTGTGGAGGTAAAATAAGTAAATTTGATATTCAAAAAACAGCCAAGCATGAAAAAAACAAAATTAAATTCAATATCTCTTTATTTGAAAAAATAACTGGTTTTAAAGTAAAAGATAAAGAAATAATTGAAATTTTAACTGATCTAGGATTTGAAATTTCTAGGAAGAAATTTGAATTGGATTTAAAGATCCCTACTTGGAGACCTGATATAACTCAACCAATTGATATAGTTGAGGAAATAGTAAGAATTAAAGGATATAGTAACATAGAAACCTTAGAGCCTGAAAAAACCAGAATAAAAGATACATTAAATAAACAGCAAAAACTCTTTCACTTTCTACAACGCTCTGTAGCATCAAAAGGTTATTTTGAAACCGTAACCTGGTCGTTTACAGACTCGAAAATAAACACTCTTTTTAGAGAAAATCTTAAAGAAATAAAAATAGTAAATCCAATTAGTTCAGATTTAGATGTTTTAAGAAATTCAATCTTTTCAAATTTGTCTTTTTACTTGAAGAAAAATTTAGATAGAGGTTTTAAAGATATTTCTCTGTTTGAAATTGGACCAATTTTTAAGGATAGTAAACCAGGACAACAACTAACAGTAATTGGAGCAATAAAATCAGGAAAAATATCAAGACTAAACTGGAAAGAAAAAGAAAGGTTAGTCGATATCTTTGATGCTAAAAAGGATGTAATTCAGACACTGGTTGAAGCAGGGTATAACAAGCAAAGTTTTTTTATAAGAGATAAATCTCCTTCATATTATCATCCAGGTAAAGCTGGCTCAGTCTATCTCGATAAGGATGATATTGAACCTGTTGCTTACTTTGGAGAAATACATCCAAATATTATTAAAAAGCTAGATATAAAAACTGAAGGGTTAGTTGGTTTTGAAATTTATCTAGATTATTTAAAAGACAATAAAGTAAAACTTAAAGACCAAAAATCAAATTTTGAGTACTCAGACTATCAAAAATCAGAAAGAGATTTTGCCTTTTTGGTAGATAAAAATTATAAAGCGCAAGATCTAATTGAAATTATATCTTCAGTAGATAAAAATTTGATAAGGTCAATTAAAATTTTTGATGTTTATGAAGGTGAAAATATTCCTAATGACAAAAAGTCGATAGCTCTTAATGTAACAATTCAGTCATCTCAAAAAACATTAGAGGAGAGTGATCTTGAAAAAATTAATAAATTAATTATTTCAACTGTTGAAAGTAAGTCTGGAGCAAAAATTAGGTCTTAGATGTCTACTGAAATTGATAATATAAGAAATTTTGCAATAATTGCTCATATTGATCATGGAAAATCAACTATAGCAGATAGAATTATACACAGATGTGGTGGTCTAACAGATAGAGAAATGAAAGCCCAAGTTCTTGATTCAATGGATATTGAAAGAGAGAGGGGCATCACTATCAAAGCACAAACAGTAAAATTAAATTATAAATCTAAAGATGGAAAAAGTTATATTCTTAACATTATAGATACTCCTGGCCATGTTGATTTTAGTTATGAAGTTAGTAGATCTCTATATGCTTGTGAAGGTTCAATATTAATTGTTGATAGCACGCAAGGTGTTGAGGCGCAAACATTAGCAAATGTGTATCAGGCTCTCGATATTAACCACGAAATTATTCCAGTGCTAAATAAAATTGATTTACCGGCATCTGACATTGATAGAACGAATAAACAAATTGAAGATGTTATAGGTATTGATACATCTAATGCTGTACCATGTTCTGGTAAAACTGGCGAAGGTATTGATGACATATTGGAGCAAATTATTCATACTTTGCCAGGTCCAAAAGGTGAAAAAGACCAAAAATTAAAGTGTTTATTGGTAGATAGTTGGTATGACACTTATTTAGGAGTAGTGATTTTGGTAAGAGTAATCGATGGTAAAATCAAAAATAATATGAAAATTAAAATGATGTCTACTAATCAGGAGTATTTTGTTGAAAAGGTTGGAGTGTTTACACCTAAACCAAAAGACATAAATGAATTAAATTCTGGAGAAATTGGATTTATAACAACAGGTATAAAAATTTTATCAGAAACTAAAGTTGGAGATACAATCTGTGATGCTTCCAAACCATTATCTGAGTCATTGCCTGGTTTCAAACCAAGTAAACCTGTAGTTTTTTGTGGATTATTTCCTGTCGATAGCTCTGAGTATCAAAAATTAAAAGATGGATTAGCTAAATTAAAATTAAATGACTCAAGCTTTTCTTTTGAGCCCGAATCTTCATCTGCTTTAGGTTTAGGTTTTAGATGTGGTTTTTTAGGTCTATTACATTTAGAAATCGTTACAGAAAGACTAGAAAGAGAATTTGATATTAATCTATTAACCACAACGCCCGGTGTCGTATATAAGATCCATAAGCAAAATGGAAAAATAGAAGATTTACAAAATCCATCAAGTTTGCCTGATCCAAGTTTGATAAAATTTATCGAAGAGCCATGGATAAAAGCTACGATTATTACTCCAGATCAGTATCTTGGTCCAATTATAAAAATATGTCAGGATAAAAGAGGAATCCAAACAAATCTAAGTTACTCCGGGAATAGAGCTGTTATAAATTATGAATTACCATTAAATGAAGTGGTTTTTGATTTTAATGATAGGTTGAAATCGATGACAAGTGGATACGCTAGTTTTGATTATGAAATAATAGGTCATAGAGAAGGAGATCTTGTTAAAATGGGCATTCTGGTTAATGCAGAACCAGTAGATGCTTTAGCTATGATGATTCATAAAGACTTTGCTCAAAAAACAGGAAGAGAGGTATGTGAAAAATTAAAAGACTTAATTCCAAGACATAATTTTATGATTCCAGTTCAAGCAGCAATAGGAGGAAAAATTATTGCAAGAGAGACAATTAAAGGTTTTAAAAAAGATGTTTTAACAAAAATACATGGTGGAGGTGCAACAGATAGAAAAAGAAAGTTACTTGAAAAACAAAAAAAAGGAAAAGCAAGGGCTAAACAATTTGGAAAGGTTGAAATACCACAAGAGGCTTTTATAGGTGTATTAAAAATAAATAAAGAAAAGTAGATTAATTAATTACCTCCTTTATGAGTGGATCAGAATAGATTTTTTCTTTATAATAATTGGATAATTTCTTACATTCATTAAGATAAAACTCATAACTTTTTGAAATTTTATATATACTATCAGCATATTCTTCAATTGTATTTGCTTCTAAGAAACTTTTATATTTTAAATCATTTTTAATTAACAAGGCTGATTTTGGTATTATGATTGGTATCTCATGAGTTATACAAGAATAAAATAAACCAGATCCTACAAAATTTAACTTATCTGCATCATATAAAATTGGCATTATATTTATTTCTTTTAACAATTTTCTATATTCATAATAATCTAGATAACCGTAGACTATTTTTATACCTCTATTAAATTTTGATAATTCAATTATCTCTTTTTTGTACTTTTCTGTTTCAGGATAAATTTTCTCAGAAAACTGGATAATAATATTTATATTTTGAATTTTTTTTAAAACTAACCTTATCAAATCGGGTAATTTATTAAATCCTTTGTCGACTCTTGACTCACCAAGAAATCCTATTGTGAAGATGGAATTATTATATCTTTTATAAAAATCATAAATTTGAGTAAAATTTTTTATATCGTAGTCTGATCTTTCCATTATATATTTTTTTATTGTTTCTACTTCTGTAAAAATTTTAACATTAAAATCTTTTTTTTTTAGCTCATCAACAAAGTAGTAGAAATTTTTTAATCCATTTTTTTTTGGTGGATATAATATTCTTAAAATAATTTTTGGCCTCTCATTAAAAAAAAATAAAAGAAAATTGATTAATTCAACTTCTTTTGGTCTACAACTTTGAATAATAATTACATCATCATTAGTTAAGTTTTGACTTAAAAAAAAATTATAAGCCTTTAAATTAAAAAAAAATGGAATAGTAAAATAATTTTTTATAATAGCATTTAAGAAACGAAAAATTTTTTTTTGTTTTGTAAAAATAAATAAATACTTAAAAAAAAATATAAAATTTCTAAATAATAATTTAAGATTACTATTTTTCTTACTACTAAATAAATTATAAATTTTTACCTTTTCTGGTACATAAAGATTTTTTTTTTCAAATTTCTCATTTAGTAACCAGTTAATATCAAATTTGTGATTATCTTTAAAAAAAAGTGTTGATTCTATTAAGTTATCAAGATGATGGCCTACACCATGTGTAAGTAAAGTTTCAATAAAAAATATTCTTTTTTTACTCATAAGTTTAATTTATTAGTATATGTGTTTTTAATCATAATGAAAAAAAAAATTTTAATTCTTGGATCTGAAGGCCAGATAGGATTACACTTAAAATCTTATTTAAAAAGTAAAAATTATAATGTTATGAGTTTTGATATTGTAGAAAAAAATAATCAAGATTTAAGAAAATTTAATAATAAGTTGTTAATTTCTAAAATTAAAAAATCAGATTTTATTTATTTTCTAGCCTTTGATGTAGGAGGATCAAGATATTTAAAAAAATATCAAAATACTTTTGAATTTTTATCTAACAATATAAGGATCATGGAAAATACATTTACGCTGGTAAAAAAATTTAAAAAGCCTTTTTTATTTGCAAGCAGTCAAATGTCAAATATGACATATTCCAATTATGGTATTTTAAAAAATTTAGGTGAAAAGTACTCTCAAATATTAGATGGTTTAGTTGTTAAGTTTTGGAATGTTTATGGAATTGAACATGATTCAAATAAGTCTCATGTAATTACAGATTTTATTTTAAAAGGTATTAAGAAAAAAAAAATTAATATGCTTACCGACGGTCAAGAAGTTAGAGATTTTTTGTATGCAGAGGATTGTTGTATTGGCTTAGAAAAAATAATGCTTAAGTATAAAGAAATCAAAAGATTAAAAAAAAGTATTGATTTAACATCCACCAAATACGTAAAAATTATTTATGTTGCAAATATTATTAAAAAATTACTTCTTAAAAAAAATATAAAAATTAAGATAATTCCATCAAAATTGAAAGATAGCGTACAATTAAATAAAAAAAATAAAGCTGACAGATATTTTTTTAAATTTTGGAAACCTAAATTTAGTCTAGAAGAAGGAATATCAAAAATCATAGATAATTATATCTAATTAAAATGTCAAAAAAAATTGATGAATTATGCACTGTTGTTTTGCCGACTTTTTTTCCTGGGGACGAAATCTTTGAAAACATTAAAAGTATTCCACCAGAACTTAATATTTTAATTATAGATAATAGCTATAACAACAATTTAAAACATAAAATTAAACATTATTCGAATTGTATATATTTTAATATTGGCGATGTTGGGTTAGGAAAAACTTTTAATTATGCTTTAGAAAAAGTAAAAACTCCTTACATGTTATTAACTCAACCTGATGTAGTTTTAAGAAAAGATTGTATTAAAAACTTAATTATTGGTTTAGAAAAATATAAAAATGCAGGAATGGTTGTCCCGATTGTTTATGACAATTATAATTATAGTAAATATGACTTTTATGATCTTAAATATTCAAAACAAAAAAAAGAATTTTTGTATAAAAAGAAAAAAAAACAAGTTAGTCAGTTACCCAGTGGTGATTTTTGTGTAGATGCGGTAAATGCAACTACTATGTTGATTAAGGTAGATGCATTAAATAAAATCGGTGGGTGGGATAATAATATATATGTGTATTTAGAAGATATAGATATATGTCTAAGACTTACCTTAAATGGATTTAATATTATTAAAATTTCAAATGCGATTGTTGATCATAAGGGGTGGAGTTCACATTTTGACGAGATAAGACCGTCAATGAACATAAGTAGAGTATGGCATTTTACTTGGTCATCCCTATATTTTGATAATAAATTCTGTAGAAAATCTATGGTATTAAAAAAAATAGCAAAATTAATAATTTTATGTTTAGTAAAAAATATTTTTAATTTGTTATTATTTAGAATTAACAAATTTAAGGTTAACAATATTAAGTTATCAGCTTGTTTTGCATTTTTATTTAATAAAGGTTCATATTTTAGGGTAGAACATAAATTTAAAAATGAACTTTGATTTTGGAGAGGTGGCCGAGTGGTTGAAGGCGCACGCTTGGAAAGCGTGTATAGGGGAAACTCTATCATGGGTTCGAATCCCATTCTCTCCGCCATTTGTAACGCCCAAAAAAAGCTTATTTTTAAAAATAATTGAGAAACATAAAATATAATAAAATATTAACTAATAAGTGTTGATAATACTAACTAATATGAGTTTATTATTTTATTAGATTTTATTTAAAATTTTAAAAATGTTATAAAAGACTATTTCCAAATAAATATTAATGAATAAGAAAAATACAAATAATTATCAAGCTGACTCAATAAAGGTCTTAAAAGGTCTCGAAGCTGTAAGAAAAAGGCCTGGAATGTATATCGGAGACACAGATGATGGGACAGGTCTGCATCATATGGTCTATGAAGTAGTTGACAATTCAATTGATGAAGCACTGGCAGGATATTGTAAAAAAATTGAAGTTACAATGAATCTAAATGGGTCAATTACTGTTCAAGATGATGGTAGAGGGATACCAGTTGATACACATAAGGAAGAAAAAAAATCTGCTGCAGAAGTTATAATGACCCAACTTCATGCTGGAGGGAAATTTGATCACGACTCATACAAAGTTTCAGGAGGTTTGCATGGTGTTGGAATTTCAGTTGTAAATGCTCTATCGGAAAAATTAGAATTACAAATTGAGAGAGATGGAAAAAAATATTTTGTTGAATTTATAAATGGAGAAGCTATAAAGCCTTTGAAGGTAACTGGTAATTCAAAAAATACAGGTACAAAAATAAATTTCTTTCCTTCTAAGGAAATTTTTTCAACTACTAAATTTAGCTTTAAGATAATTCAAAAAAGAATGAGAGAATTAGCATTTTTAAATAAAGGTATAAAAATAATTTTAAATGATCTTACGATTAAAAATACTAAAACTGTAGAATTTAAATTTGAGGGTGGAATAAATGAATTTGTTGAATTTTTAGACAATGATAGAGAAAAGTTAAAAAATAAAAATGATAATGATTTATTTAGAAAACCTATATATATAGAGGGAATTAAGAACAATATAGATGTTCAGTGTTCTCTAAAATGGAATGCCGGATATAATGAGGATGTTTATCCTTATACAAATAATATTTATCAGAAAGATGGAGGTACACACTTATTAGGGTTTAGAAGTGCTCTTACAAGAGTAATTAATAAATATGCATCTGAGCAAAACTTACTAAAAAAAAGTAAAGTATTACTATCAGGAGACGATGTTAAAGAGGGTTTAACTTGTGTTTTGTCTGTGAAAATTCCCGATCCTAAATTTTCATCTCAAACAAAAGATAAATTAGTATCTTCAGAAGTTAGAAACATAGTTGAAGGAATAATTAATGAAAAACTATCAACGTGGTTTGATCAAAATCCATCTATTTCAAAAATAATCTTAACTAAAATTATACAAGCAGCTGTTGCTAGAGATGTTGCTAAAAAAGCTAGAGAAAATGTAAGACGAAAAGGTGCGTTGGAATTAACTGGATTACCTGGAAAACTAGCTGATTGTCAAAATTCTAAACAAGATGGTACAGAATTATTTATTGTTGAGGGAGACTCAGCTGGTGGATCTGCTAAACAAGGCAGGAATAGAGAATTTCAAGCTGTATTACCTTTAAGAGGAAAAATTTTAAATACCTTCACTGAGATAAACGGTAATAAAAAAAATGTAAATCAAAATGATTTAAGAACTAAAACACTCTCTAAAATGATTTCCTCAAATGAAATAGTTACATTAATAAATGCACTTGGATTAGACCCCAAGACAGAAGAAATAAATTTAGAGGATTTAAGGTATGGTAAAATTATTATTATGACTGATGCAGACGTCGATGGATCTCATATTAGGGCACTTCTTTTAACTTTTTTTAATAATATGCCTTTCAACAAATTAATAGAAAAGGGACACGTGTATCTTGCTCAGCCACCTCTTTTTAAAATTAATAAAGGATCAAAAGGTATTTATATAAAAGATGAAAAAGATTTAGAAGACTATATTTTTAAAAATTCTAAAGATTTGAAAAAAGTTAAGAAAAATTCAAAAGAGTTCGAAAAACTCATTCAAATTGAAAAATCTAAATTGAATATTCAAAGATTTAAAGGTCTTGGAGAGATGAATCCTGATGAATTATGGAATACAACCTTAAATCCTGAAACTAGAAATTTACTTCAAGTTCAATATTCAAAAAACTCGGAAAAAGATCAAAATCTTATTCAAACTTTAATGGGTAATGATGTTTCATCAAGAAAAGATTTTATAGTCGATAATGCTATAAATGTTATAAATTTAGATATTTAATTGATGGAGTTAAGTAATACTTCTAAATCATCACCTCTAAATAAAACTACTTATGTAAATCTTAGATGGATTGGTGTTTTTGGACAATTTATTACTATTAATTCGGTTGCATTTCTTTTTAAGTTTGAGTTTGATTTTTTACTAGCAAACTTTGTTGTACTAGCTGGAGCATTAAGCAATATTTTTTTACTTTATTATTTTAAAAAAAACCAATTGGTAGAAAAAGTTTCTTTAACTTTTTTAATTTTAGATATTTTACAATTAAGCTTTTTACTTTATTTAACAGGAGGTACTATAAATCCATTCTCTATTTTTCTTTTAATTCCTTGTATTTTTGCATCAAACAGTTTGAATATAAAATCAAATATTTTACTTATCATACTAACAATTATCTCAATTATAATATTAACTTTTTTTCATAATGAATTACCATCACCACTAAATAAATATGTTTTTAGTAATTATTATTACTATTCAGTTCCCATCGCATTAATTATTGCACTGATTTTCTTAAGTTTTTTTGCTTTAACTTTTGGAAATGAGTCAAAAGTTAGGAAGCATGCTCTTGACAAAATCCAAGAAGTAATTTCAAAAGAACAAGAACTAGTCTCATTGGGTGGTCAAGCAGCCGCTGCGGCTCACTCTTTAGGTACGCCGTTGTCGACAATTAAAATTATATCTCAAGATTTATTTAATAATTTTAAAAATAATAAAGATATTAATAAAGATCTTGAATTACTTTTAAGTCAAGTTAATAGGTGTAATGAAATTTTAAAAAAATTATCATTAAATCCAAATATAGAAGATGATTTTATAGGTAAAGATATTAGCTTAGAAATTTATGTTAAAGAAATAGTAAATTCTTTTAAAGAAATATCTGACAAAAATTTTATAATTAATATTGAACAAAATTATAATTCTATTGATATACAAAAATCAATTGAAATTGTATATGGAATAAGAAATTTTATAGGAAATGCTAATAAATTTTCAAAAAAAAATATTTTCATCACAGTAACAAGTGATAGTCAAAATTCTTCAATATCAATTGAGGATGATGGTCCTGGATTCCCTAAAGATATTTTAACTAAAATTGGAGAACCCTACATCAAATCCTTGCAATCAAAAAATAAATCTAAAGCAGGGTTAGGTTTAGGAATATTTATAGGAAAAACTTTACTAGAAAAAAATAAAGCAAAGCTTTTAATTAGAAATTCAGAGACAAGAGGTGGAGCTGAAATTAAAATTGAGTGGCTTAATAAAGATTTAATTAGTATTTAGTGAAGTTTTTTATTTTCAAATAATCCACTTAGTTGATCAATCATAACATCCCCTAGTTCTTGTACATCTGAGATTTTTATAGCTTTTTTATAATATCGGGATACATCATGACCAATTCCAATAGCTAATATTTCTACTTCACTTTTGTTTTCAATAAATTTAACAATTTTTTTCAAATTTTTTTCTAAAAAATCTCCTGAATTAACTGATAATGTTGAATCATCGACTGGTGCTCCATCTGAAATAACCATAAGGATTTTTCTTTCCTCTTTTCTTTTTTTTAATCTATTAAATGCCCATGTTATAGCTTCACCATCAATATTTTCTTTTAATAAACCCTCTTTTAGCATCAATCCCAAATTCTTTTTTGATTGTCTCCAATGAGAGTCTGCACCTTTGTAAATTATGTGTCTTAAATCATTAAGTCTTCCAGGATTTTTCATTTTACCCAATCTATTCCACTCTTGGCGACTTTTACCACCTTTCCAATTTTTCGTCGTAAAACCGAGTATTTCAACTTTAACCGAACATCTTTCCAAGGTTCTAGATAAAATATCAGCACATATTGCAGCTATTGTTATTGGTCTTCCTCTCATTGACCCGGAGTTGTCAATTAAAAGTGTCACAATTGTATCTTTAAAGTCTAGATCTTTTTCTTTTTTAAATGACAATGAATTATATGGATCAATGATAATTCTAGGTAATTTTGAACTATCTAACAATCCCTCTTCTAGATCAAATTCCCATGATCGATTTTGTTTTGCCATTAATTGTCTTTGTAATTTATTTGCTAACTTAGTAATTAAATCTTGAAAACTTGTAAGCTGTTGGTCCAGATTTTTTCTTAGTTTTTGAATTTCTTCAGCAGTGTCCAAACTTTCTGCTTTAGCAACTTCATCAAATTCAGTAGTAAATATTTTGTATTCTTTATCGCTTATACTTAAATTTTTTTTTTGTATAATATTTTCTGACTCGGCGTCCTCGTTATTTTCACTACCAAGCTGATCTTCAAGTCTAAATTCATTTACGTCATCCTCGCTATCCATTCCTTGGCTTATATTTTCATCTTCGCTTGTTTTGCTAGAATCATTATTCTCATTTTCCTCATTGTTGTTTGAATTATTTTGATTTTGCGTATCATCATTTTCATCATTTTCTTTTTCAGTTGTGTCATCATTTTCAAATATATCCATACTTTCTAAAATTTCAGAAAACTTAGCATTATACACTTCTTGATTTTCTAGATTTTGGTTTAAAAATTCAAAATGTTTATCTATTGACTTATTAAAATCTTTCTCCCAAAATTTAAGAATTTCTTTATTTTCTGGGTATAATTCGACATTAAAAAATTTGTTTGTCATATAAATTTCAAAAGCATCAACAATATTTGTATCTTCTTTTTTTGTTATTTTTTCTTGCTTAAGATGTTGAAGTCTATTTTTATAATTTTCTTTAAAATTTTTGGAAATTCCTTTTAGCATCTCTGAACCAAGTAGTTCATATCTCACCTTTTCTGCTAGCTGGTAGAGTGTTCTGCAAGAGGGATTTTGTGGATTGTTTTTATCCAATAATTTTCTGTCTGAAAATCTTCTTTTTAAAGCCTCAGAGTCTGTTTCAGCCCTTAGTTTCTTAAATTGATTTTTATCATTAATATTGTCAATTTCCCCAATATCATAAACTTTTTCGTCATTTTTTTTATTTTTGACAACCTTATAGTCATCTGAAATCACTTTGTAAGTTGATTGAAGGGCTTGTTTGAATTTTTCTTTAATACTATCTTCTTTGTTCATCAAATTTGAATATTGATCATTGACTCCGGTAGCTCATCCCCAAAACATCTTTGATAATATTCAGCAATAGTGTTTTTTTCAGCATCATCACATTTGTTTAAAAATGTTACTCTAAATGCATATCCGATATCTTTGAAAATTTCAGAATTTTCTGCCCAATGTAAAACTGTTCTAGGACTCATTACTGTAGATATATCACCTGCCATAAATCCTTTTCTTGTAAGTGAAGCAACTTTTATCATGTTTGAAACTTGCTCTTTACCTTTAGGATTATTTAAATTTTTGTTCTTACCTAATATAATTTCCATTTCTTTATCTAAACTAAGATAGTTTAATGTAGATACAATATTCCATCTATCCATTTGCCCCTGATTAATTTGTTGTGTCCCGTGATATAATCCGGTTGTATCACCTAGTCCCACAGTATTTGTTGTTGCAAAAAGCCTAAAAAATTTATTTTGTTTAATTACTTTATTTTTATCTAATAGAGTAAAGCTACCTTCTGACTCAAGTACTCTCTGAATAACGAACATTACATCTGGTCTTCCAGCGTCATATTCGTCAAAAACTAAGGCCACAGGATTTTGAATTGACCAAGGTAATATGCCTTCTTTAAATTCAGTTACCTGTTTACCATCTTTTATTACAATTGAGTCTTTACCTATTAAGTCAATCCTACTTACATGACTATCGAGATTAATTCTTATGCAAGGCCAGTTTAATCTAGCAGCAATTTGTTCGATGTGAGTTGATTTTCCAGTTCCATGGTATCCTTGAATTAAAACTCTTTTGTTAAAAGAAAATCCTGACAAAATAGCTAATGTTGTATCTTTATCGAACTTATAAGTTTTGTCGATTTCAGGGACGTACTCACTTGATTTTGAAAATGCATCAACTTCCATGTCACTTTCGATACCAAAAGTTTGCTTAATAGATAACTTAATGTCAGGGGTATGGTTAATATTTGGTGTCAATTTTGTCCTTATATGTATTTTTTAATTGAGTGTAAGCCAAAGTTATTACTTTAAGCTTATCTTCAAATTTTTTATTCCCAGAATTCATATCAGGGTGAAATTTTTTGACAAGCTTTTTAAATTTTTCTTGAACTTTTTCCCATTTTAATCCAACACTAATCCCTAATATATTAAAGGCTTTTAAATCATTGTTATTAAATTTAAATTTATTCATATTATTAAAATCATTATTAAATTTAAATTTATCCATCTCATCTTTTAAGGCATTACTCCAAAGAACTTTGAAGAAATTATCAGATGAACTAAAACTTTGTGTTGGTTTGTGCCAAGTCATGTCAGACCTTAAAAAATCAATTACTTGTTGATCACTCATACCTGTAAAATAATTCCAACTTTTATTAAATTCTTTAACATGGTTTAAACATAGTAATCTATAATCTTTGCTATTATCTTTTTCTTTAGGCGCTTTAAAAAGACCTTCTTCTGAACAATTATTCCAATCACAAATATATTTCATGATGTATAATACTTTATAAAATGAATATTAATCAACTAATTGAAACTGTAAAAAAAAAAATTTTGTCGCAGGATTGTATTACAAAAGTTTATATTGAGGATAAGTCATTCCTACATAAAAATCACAAATCTAACGAAAATGGAAAATTTCATATTGTTCTTACGATTGAGTCAGATGAGTTAAAGAATAAAAGTAAGATATATTCAACAAGGTTTATTTATAAAATTTTAGATACTGAATTAAAAAAATATATTCATTCCTTGCAAATCAAATTACTTTAAACTGCTAGATATATATTTTTTTAAATTTGAAGGATTAATCTGAAAGTCAGTTATTATCTTTCCAAAATCTTTTATTAAAATTAAGTTAATGTTATTTGAATTATTTTTCTTATCACTTCTCATATAATTTATAATTTTAGAAACATGTTTTTTTTTAATTAATTTTTCAATTTTTGGTTTCATCTCAATTTTATTAATATGATTTAAGATGATATTAGATTTTTGTTTCGATAAAATTTTTTTTTTAAAACTAAATTCAACTGCATTTTTAATGCCTAAAACTACAGCTTCTCCATGATTTAATTTTTTAGAAAAACCTAAAGTCGACTCATAAGAATGAGCAAAGGTATGACCTAAATTTAATACCTTTCTATAGTTTTTCTCGTTCTCATCTTTTTCTACAACTCTTTTTTTTAAATTACAGCTTTTGATTATAGATCTTTCAATGAAAGGTGATTCTAATTTTAAAATTTTTTTTAAATTTTTGTCTAAATAGAGAAAATTATTAAAATTATCTATAATGCTACTTTTTAATATTTCAGCATATCCACAAATAATTTCTCTTTCTGGTAAAGAAGCTAAAATATTCATATCAGAAACAACTAAATCAGGTTGATAAAAACTTCCAATCAAATTTTTTCCAAATTTATTATTTACTCCTGTTTTACCACCTATCGATGAATCTACTTGAGACAGCAAAGTTGAGGGAATATTTACAAATTTTATCCCTCTTTTAAATGTACTAGATGCAAATCCAACTATATCTCCAATAATTCCTCCACCAAAAGAAATAACACAATCTTCTCTATTAAACCTCTTTTCAAACATAACTTTATGAATTTTATTAATTGTTCGGTAATTTTTATTTTTTTCTGATGCCTTTATTTCTATTTTAAAAAGTTTATTTGTTTTTAACTTTTTGTATAAAAGTCTTTTAAACTTGTAAGGAATATTATTGTCTGTAACTATTAAACATTTATCAAATTTCAGATTATTAGTTTTTAAAATTTTATCAATTTTGTCTATTAAACCTCTCCCAATTATAATTGAGTAGTTCTTAGTGTTTGTTTTAATCGAAATTTTATTTGTATCCATAAATATCTAATATCTTATTTATAATTTCAACTTTGTCTAATTTATCACAATTAATCCTGTGACTCGATAAGCTATAAAATTTTGATCTTTCTTTTATTAAATTATTAATTTGACCCTTAGTAAGATTTATTGCCAATGGTCTTTTCTTGCTCTTATAAATCCTATTTATTATTGTTTCATTTTTCCAGTCTAGCCAAAAAGATAAACAATTTTTATTACACATTTTTCTTATTGAGGTATTTATAAAACCTCCTCCACCTAAAGATATTACAGAATTTTTTGAATTAAGAAATTTTAAAGATATTTTTTCTTCAATTTTCCGAAAATAATTTTCTCCGAATTTGGTAAAAATTTCAGATATTTTATAACCCTCAGTTTCTTCAATTTTTTGATCAATATCAATAAATGTTAAGTTTAATTTTTTTGACAAAATTTTGCCAATTGATGATTTTCCAGATCCCATCATTCCAATTAACACAATATTTTTATTTGATTTCATGAGTTTCTATATTGAAAAAACACAAATATGTCTTATTTTGAAATTATTAAATTATATGCAATTTACAAAAAATACAAGTAAAGACAAAATTTTTAGCTTAGGGACAATTTTAAAAATTATAATAGCCATTTTCATAATTGTATTTGGCATTATTGTGATTAACCAGATTAATTTGCCCGCTCCAGACAAACAAATTGAAAAAATTTTACCAAATGAAAATTTCAAAACAATTAAGTAAGATTTTAATTTCTGGTTCTTTTTTTTTGTTTGTTCTATCTGTCCAGGCTCAGGAAATTAAAGAGTTTTGGCCAGAAATAGAAAAAAAAAAAACTACAAATACTCAATCAACAAGTAATGTAGGTACATCTAGTAACACAGACCAGCCTGAAGGAGTAAAATTAAAACTTTCTGATGAGAATATTGTAGTAGATCAAAATTTAGACAATTCTAAAATTTTGTTGGCTGGACTATTTGACCCTGATGATAACGATCTAAACCTTGATATGTGGTCAAAAACAGATGGAATAAAAATTAAAAAGTTACTGGAAAAAATACAGTCTAAAAATTTATCAAGTTTCTCTGAAAGGTTAATGGATGTAGCATTATTAACAAACTCATATATTCCAAATCAAAACTTTTCATTACATGAATTTGAAAATTACACACTTGATCATCTAATTAAAAAAAAAGATTTTAATTTAGTTGAGGAGTTTATTCAAAAAAATTCGTCAATAAAAGATAAAGAAAGACTCATAAAACATGTTGCTGATTATTATTTGTCATTAAACGAAATAGAAAATTCATGCTCTGCTATTGATGGTTTAAGTTTAATAACCGACGAATACTTAATATATTATAAAATATATTGTTTAATAATTCAGAACAAAAAAGACGAGGCTCAGCTGTTGTTTGATCTTAACTCTGAGCTAGATCCTTTGGATGACTTTTTTGTTAAAAAGTTTGAAGTATTAATGGGATATGAGGACAATAATTTTATATTGTCTGATGAAAATGTTCTTTATTTTCATTTATCTCACAAAACAGATAAGAAATTTTTATACTATCCATCCGTAGAGTCCGAAGAATTTATATGGAAATATTTGTCTAACTCGAAATTACTCAAAGATCTAAATGATTTTAATCTCAGTGATACTGATCAGGTAAAGTTTTTAGAGAAAGCAACTAGTGAAGGTATTTTTGATGAAAAAGAGTTATTGAATTTGTATAAAAAATTCCAATTTGAGATTGATGATCTTATAAATTATGAAAATGCAGTGAAAAATTTAACGGATTATGAAGGAAGAGCTCTAATGTATCAGAGGTTTTTACTAACAGATAATCTCGAAAATAAACTTTCATTATTATCAAAATTAAACAATTCGTTTGTAAACTCAAATTTTAAAAAATCATTTGATGATGAGCTATCTAAGTTATTAAAAAAAATGGATAAAAAAGAAATTCCTTTAAAGTTTTCTGACTTCTACCAAACTAATTTAATTACCGAAGAAAACAAAAAAAATAAAATTAAGTTTAATAATGAAATTTTTCATCAATCAAAAGTATTAAATTATTTTTTGAATAAGCAAAGCTTACCTAAAACACAAAAATTAACTGATAATTTATTGTCAAAAATGAAAAAAGATAAAAATTACTCTTTCGACTTTAAAGATGTTGTATTAATGCAGTCATTAAGATCAGATGGAATTAAAATAGATCAAATTGATGAACTCTCTCAGTATAAATCTGAATTAAATTCTGAAATTGACAAAATGATAGAGAATGAGGAGTCGGGTATGATACTATTAAAATTAGTTGAGATCATTGGAGAAAAAGAATTGAATGAATTAAATAGTGAGTCACTAAATTTTATTATAGAAATTATGAATAGAACAAAATTAATTAGCTTAAGAAACGAACTATTGTTGGAAATTCTTCCATTAAAAGTTTAAAATACTTTGATCAATCATGGCAATAAAAACTATTATAACAGAACCTAACGAAATTTTAAGACAAGTCTCAAAACCAGTATTAACAGTGGGTAATGGAGAAAGAAAATTAATGGATGATATGTTGGAAACAATGTATGCAGCTAATGGTATTGGTTTAGCAGCAATTCAAATTGGCATTCCCAAAAGAATTATAGTGATGGATATTTCAAAAGATGGAAAGAAAAATCCAATGTATTTTGTAAATCCTATAATTAAAAACAAGGATAAGGAAAAAACAACATATGAAGAGGGATGTTTATCTGTCCCTGATTATTTTGCGGAAGTTGACAGACCTAAATATTGTGAGGTTGAATACTTAGATTATAATGGTGAAAATAAAACTTTAGAAGCTGATGGACTCCTTGCAACCTGTATACAGCATGAAATGGATCATCTTGAAGGAATTCTATTCATAGATTATTTATCAAAATTAAAAAAAACAATGATTGTTAAAAAATTATCAAAAAAAAAAAATCCTCCTGATAGAATTATTGTTTAATGAGCAAAAAAATTGCTTTCATGGGTACACCCACTATTTCTGGGCAAATACTCAAATCATTGTATCAAAATGGTTTTGATATCGAGGTTGTTTATACTCAACCACCCGTAGCATCAAATAGAGGGCACAGATTAAATAAGTCACCCGTTCATATAATGGCTGAAATATTAAATATTCCTGTTAGAACTCCAACTGCACTAGATAATGCTGAAGAAAAAAACTTTCTTAATAAACAAAATATAAGTTTGGGTATCGTTGTTGCTTATGGGCAAATTCTTAAAAAAAACATTTTAGAAATTCCAAAATATGGATGGATAAATATTCATTATTCACTTTTACCAAAATTACGAGGCGCGGCTCCCATTCAAAGAGCAATTATGGACAATGAAACGTCAACAGGTATTTCTATAATGAAAATAAATGAGGGTTTAGACTCTGGTCCCGTTTGTAATCAATATTCCATAAATATTTTAGAAAATGAAAATAGTGAGGATTTATCTCAAAGATTAAGTAATTTAGCATCTGAAAAAATACTACAAAATATTGATGATATATTTGACAACAAAGCACATTTTAAAGAACAAGATCATAGCAAATCTACGTATGCAAAAAAAATTAAAAAAGCAGAAGGAAAAATAAATTGGGAGGACAGTAATTTAAAAATCATAGGAAAAATTAATGGTCTATATCCTAATCCAGGAGGTTGGTTTGAATTTAAAGGGGAAAGATACAAGATACTAAAAGCAGAAAAATCAATTTTAAGTGGAAAATCAGGTTATGTTTTATCAGATAATTTTGAAGTTGGTTGTGGTAAAAATTCAATAAAGATCATTGAGATACAAAGACAAGGTAAAACAGTTCAAAAAACTAAGGAATTTCTGCGCGGTAGCCAAATTACTAAAGGCACTGATTTGAATTAAACATGTTCAGATATCAAATTCTAATCGAATATGTTGGATCCTCTTTCATAGGTTGGCAGGTACAAACAAAAGGCAAAACTATACAAGGATTAACTCAAAAAAAAATTTCATATCTTTTAAATGAAAAAATTACACTTATTGGCTCGGGAAGGACAGATACAGGTGTACATGCAATTGAGCAATCTGCACATTTTGATGTCACCAAAAAAATTCAAAATTTAAATCAATTTTTAAAATCAATTAATTTTTTTTTAAATAAATACGAAATAGCAATTTTAAAAATAAAAAGAAAAAATATGAAATTTCATGCACGTTTTTCTGCGAAAGAAAGAGTTTATAAATATGTTATTTTCAATCAATTAAGTAAACCGATCCTTCAAAATAAGCGAGGTTGGTTTGTTATTAAAAACCTCGAATTAGAGGAAATGAAAAAAGCAGCAAAAAAGTTAATTGGATCTCATGATTTTTCAACTTTTAGAGCATCTGGATGTAATGCAAAGAGCCCAATAAGATCAATTAAATCAGTTAAAATTAAAAAGACAAAAAACAAAATTGAACTAGAGTTTAGATCTCAATCATTTTTAAAACAACAAGTTAGATCAATGGTTGGTTGTTTAAAATATGTTGGTGAAAAAAAGTGGACATTAAAAAAATTTACTAGTGTAATTAAATCAAAAAATAGAAATTTATGCGCGCCACCAGCACCAGCAGAAGGATTATTTTTGAAAAAAGTTTTATACTAATTTTTCTTATTACCCATTGAGAATTTTTTATTAATTCTCCATCTTGACTCTGCTCTTACAATATAGCCACAACAATTTTTTGACTTACATTTACAAGGAAATTGTTTATAATCTTTGTCATAACCAAATCCATAGTCACAAGTTAATTCCTCACCTTTTTTAATATCTTTTATAGCCTTAACCCAAATTTTAAGCCCCTTACCATCGTAATCACAATTATTTTCACATGAGTGATTTATTAGACCAGCTGTATTCCATGAGAAATCCCCATCGAGATCATATTTTTTATTTACTGTAAATAAATATATTGGCTTACTGTTATCGTATTTGTCAGAATTCTCAGTTTGTTTTTTGGTAATTAATTTACCAATGTAATCTATTATTTTTTCACCTTCTTTTATATCTCTTGTTGCGTAGAGGCCTTTACCTTTCTTATCAATATCAGACTTTTTAATCTTATATGGTTTCATATGATTGTGTTTAGTGCTTAAAAAAATATTATCAATTAAATTCTAACAACGCATCAACATGTCTTTGAGTACTATTTTGTAAGGCTTTAATATCATAACCACCTTCAAGAATTGAAACGACCCTACCATTACAAAAAGATTTAGAATATTCTAAAGTCCTTTTGGTAATTTTATAAAAATCCTCAGTACATAATTTAATTTGTGCTAACGGATCATCAATATGTGCATCAAAACCCGCAGAAAATAACAAAAATTCAGGTTTGAACTGTTTTATTTTAGTTAAAACATTTTCATATGCATTTAAATATACTTCAGATGTTGTTCCAGCTTCTAGTGGAATATTTAATACATTATTAAATTTTCCATTTTCTTTATTTGAACCTGAGCCGGGATAATAAGGGTATTGGTGAGTAGAAACATATAATACCTTTTCATTATCATAAAAAATATCTTGAGTTCCATTACCATGGTGAACATCAAAATCAATTATTGCAATTTTTTTGTATTTATACTTTTCAATTAAGTAATTAGCACCAACTGCTACGTTATTATAGATACAAAATCCCATAGCTTTTTCTCTTTCTGCATGATGACCCGGAGGTCTTACAGCACAAAAAGCATTCTTAAATTCTTTGTTTTGTACTCCATCTATTGCTGTAATAATTGAACCTACTGCATCTTTAGTAGCATCTTTACTACCAGGGGAAACAATTGTATCACCATCTAAAAATACTAAACCCTTTTTTGGAAAAGACTGTTTTATATGATTAATATACTCTTTTGAATGGGTTTTATTTAAAAAAAATTCGTCAAATTTATTTGGTTTTTTCCATATAAGATTTTTGTTATCTACTTTTCTAAAGTTATCAATTATAGCAGTAACTCTATCAATTTTTTCTGGATGGCCATTACCAGTATTATGGTTTTTATAAGTATCTGAAGTGATTAGACCGGTCTTCACTTAAAATAATTTTTTAAAACTTTTGAATATATTAAACTCAATGTTTTTAAATCAGTTAGTGAGACAGCCTCATCAACTTTATGCATAGTTTTTCCTACTAAGCCAAATTCTAAACAAGGAGCTATTTCCCTAATAAACCTTGCATCAGATGTGCCTCCAGTAGTTGAAAGTTTAGGCTTTATTTTAGTAACTTTTTTAATAATACTTTGTATCATAAATGTTGTACTATTAGGCTTTGTAAGAAAAGCTTCACCTGAAACACTGTAATCAATTTTATATTTAGATTTAGTTTTTTTACATACTTTTTTTAAAATTTTATTAATTTTTTTTTTAATCGAATTTGAAGTATGCATATTATTAAATCTTATATTAAATGAGGCATATGCAAGACCTGGAATTACATTGTCTGCAGTATTATTTATATTAATTTTCGTAATTTCAAGATTTGTTGGTTGAAAATCCTTTGTGCCTTTGTCAAATCGTATATCTTTTAGTTCTTTAAGTATTCTAACTAAGGCAGTCGAAGGGTTATTTGCTCTATGAGGATAAGCTACATGCCCTTGAACTCCTGTAATTGTTAATCGACCGTTCATACTTCCTCTTCGACCAATTTTAATCATTTCACCTAATTTATTAGGATTAGTTGGCTCTCCAACCAAGCAAAAATCTATTTTCTCTCGTTTCTTTTTTAAATAATCTACAACTTTCTTGGTTCCATTAATGGCAACACCTTCCTCATCTCCAGTAATTAAAAGACTTATCGATCCATTAAATCCTCTATTTTTTTCAACAAAAACGCTTATAGCAGACACAAATGCAGCTATAGAGCTTTTCATATCATTTGCACCCCTTCCAATTAAATGTCCTTTCTTAATTGTTGGTTTAAATGGATTTACTGTCCAATCTCTTAAATTTCCAGCTGGAACAACATCAAGATGTCCTGCATAACAAAAATTAGGACTTTTGCTTCCTAATCTTGCATATATATTTTTAACCGGAGCAATTCCTTTTTCTTTGAACTCAAGAATTTTAGTTTTAAAGCCAAGTTTTTTCAATTTTTTTTCTAAAAATTTCATTATTCCAGCATCTGTAGGAGTTACAGTTGGAAATCTAATTAGCTCTTTAGCTAATTGAAGTTCATTTATAATTTTCATCTAAACTATTCTCTCAGGAGATCGTTAATTGAAGTTTTAGATCTTGTCTTCTCATCTACTTGCTTAATTATTACAGCACAATATAGCGAAGGTGCAGTTGGGTTATTTTTATCAGGAAGTGAACCTGGTACTACAACTGAATAAGGAGGAATTTTTCCATAAGTAATTTCTCCAGTTTTTCTATTAACAATTTTTGTAGATTGTCCTATGTACATACCCATACTCAGTACGGATCCTTCTCCTACAATTACGCCTTCTACAACTTCAGACATCGCACCTAAAAAAACATTATCCTCAATAATAGTTGGCAGAGCTTGCGCAGGTTCTAAAACTCCACCCACACCTGAACCTGCTGATATATGGCAATTTTTTCCAATTTGGCTACAGCTTCCTGCTCTTGCAAATGTATCAATCATTGTTCCTTCATCTATGTATGCCCCAATGTTAACGTAGCATGGCATTAAAACTGCGTTCTTTCCGACAAAACTTCCTTTTCTTACTGGAGAGTTAGGCACCATTCTAAAACCCGCTTTCTCATGATCTTCTTTTGTCCATCCTGCAGTCTTACCTTTTAGAAGATGAGCTTTATCATACCAACTACTATATGGACCGTTCAAATTCTCCATTGGATATAATCTAAAACTTAACATGATTGCTTTTTTCAAATGTTGATGAGTTATCCATTCACCATTTTTTTTTTCAGCAACTCGTGACTTTCCACTATCTAAGTCATCAATAACTTGATTTATTGTATCTTTTAAAGACTGATCTGAAGAAGGATTTATTTGATCCCTTTTTTCCCAAGCTTCATTTATTAAGTTTTCTATACTCATAATTTATGAGTTTTTTAATATCCTTATTTCTTTTAAAAATAAAGAGAGATTTTCTATTTTATAGTCAATATAGTCTTTATCAGATTCTTTTTTACCCCAATATTCATTATTGATTAGCCAAACTGTCGTAGCTCCTCTTTCTTTTCCAATTGACAAGTTTTTTGCAATATCTTCAATATAAATTGTTTCTTTTGGGTCAATATCAAATTTTTTTACCATCAGATCGAATGCTTTCGCTGCAGGTTTTGGATTATATTCCGCATCAACTATATCAAATACGTCTTCAAATAGATCATCAATCCCTAAATGTGTAGCTATATTACTAACATGCTCACTAGAACCATTGGTAAAAACAAACTTTCTTAAATCCAATTTTTCTATTTCACCTCTCAAAACAACATCCTTTTCCATAAAAGATAGGTCAATGTCATGAACAAAATTTAAAAACTCTTTAGGAGGAATATCGTGATGAATCATTAATCCATTAAGACTTGTATTATATTTATGAAAATATTCAGTTTGTAATTTTTTAGCTTCGACTAAGTTAATTTTTAATTTTTCAGAAATGTATTGTGTCATTCTTTTGCTTACTTGACCAAATACTGCCTCTAAATCTTGATAAAGAACTCCATCACAATCGAATAAAATATTTTTTATATTTTTCATTTTCTTATTAATGTACCAGCACCTTTGTCTGAGAATAACTCAAAAAGAATTGAATGTTTTTTTCTTCCATCAATAATTCCGACACCTGTAACTCCATTCATTACTGCATCTAAGCAAGTGTTGATTTTAGGAATCATGCCCTCTGTTATAATTTCATTATTTATCATCTCTAAGATTTCTGAGGATGTAATTTCCGTAATGAGTTTTTTTTCTTTATCTTGTACACCTTCAACATTGGTCATTAATAATAATCTTTTACATTTCAAAGATTTAGCTATAGCACCAGCTGCTGTATCTCCGTTAATATTAAATGTTTGATTATTTTTACCTAATCCTAAAGGTGATATAATTGGAACTGAATTTACCTTAATTATATCTTTTATAATATTTGTATTTATTTTATTTGGTTTTCCAACAAAACCAAGCTCCTCTGCTTCTGGAATAACCTCAATAACATTATTTTTTTTTGTGTTTAATGAGATTGCTTTTGAACCTTTTTCAATTAAAGAATTAACAATATCTTCATTAAAATCAATAAGGACATCTTCAACAATATTTATAATTTTTTCGTCTGTAACTCTTAAACCTCTGATAAATTTTGACTGTATATTTGATTTTTCCAATTCTCTTTTAATTCTAGGGCCACCTCCGTGAACTATTATTATGGATAATCCTAACTTATTGAGAATACTTATATCTGAAATAAAATTGTTAAAAATATTTCTATCAATAAAAACATTTCCTCCATATTTAATAACTATTAATTCATTTTTATATTTATCTATGTATTTTTTAACCTCTTCGATGGAAGGACCATCTTTTGGTACTATTTTTTCTATTTCCATTTCTATTAAACAGTTTTGACAGTCGTTCTTTTTATTATTATGTACTGTTGTGCCATTGTTAAAATGTTATTTATAGTCCAGTAAATAACTAGTCCTGCTGGGAAAGGTGCTAGTATTACTGTCAAAAATAAAGGAAAGAACATAAATATTTTTGCTTGAACAGGATCGGGAGGTGTTGGATTTAATTTTTGCTGCATCCACATTGAAACACCCATTAAGCATGGCCATACACCTATTAGTAAAAATGAAGGTGGATCCCATGGAATTAGTCCAAATAAATTAAATATGGATGTAGGATCTCTTTCACTTAAATCTTTTATCCAGCCAAAAAATGGCTGATGTCTCATCTCAATAGTTACAAACAAAACTTTATAAATTGCAAAGAAAAAAGGTATCTGTATAAAAATTGGAAGACACCCACTTATCGGATTAACTTTTTCTCTTTTGTATAATGCCATCATCTCTTGTTGGAGTTTCATTTTATCTTCTTTATGCAACTCTTTTAGTCTTGTCATTTCTGGCTGAAGAACTTTCATTTTAGCCATTGACCTAAATGAGTAATTTGCAAGTGGAAAAAATGCTAATCTTATGCAAGCAGTTATCATTATAATTGCTATTCCAAAATTGCCAGCTAGATTAAAGAAATATTGAATTGCAAAGAATAAAGGTTTCACAATAAAGTAAAACCAGCCCCAATCTATTGCTAAATCAAACTTATTAATATTCTCACTTTCTGCGTATCCATCAACAACGTTTACTTCTTTTGCGGCAATTATTACTCTAATTGAGTTACTTTTTGTCTCGTTTGCACCAACTTCTGTTGCATTAGTCTCAATAAAATTTGCTCTGAATTTATTTTTGTAATCAAAATCAGATCTAAAACTTTTATCTTTTTCTGGTATAAGACTAGTAAGCCAATATTTATCAGTTATACCTAGCCATCCAGATTGTGCATTCTTAGAATATTTTTTTTCCTCAATATCATCATAATCTTCTTCAACTAGTTGATCATCAAAAACTCCAATTAACCCTTCATGCAAAATATAAAAATTAGTTACATCTGGGGCTATATTTCTTATTATTTGTCCATATGGATAAAAATTATAAGTTTTATCTGAATTGTTAATAATTGTTTGAGTAATATTGAAAAGATATTGATTATCTAAACTTATTTCTTTTACGAATTTAATATTTTGATTATTAGTCCAACTTAATTTAACTGGAGAATTAGGTGTAAGTTTTTTATTGCCTTCAATATTCCATACAGATTTTGAGTTTGGCAAGTCAATGTTTTTACTAGTTGTTGCCCAACCAGTCTCTACATAATACCCATTATTAGACTGTTTAGGATTTAATAAGATTACATTATCATCTCCATTTAAAGTATTTGTATAATTTTTAAAAGTTAAGTCGTCTATTGAGGACCCAATTAATGAAATTGAGCCTTTAATTTTGTCATTTTCAAAAAGAACTCTCTCGTTTTCTTTTAAAGCATCATTTCTAGATATTTTAATTGTTTCTTCATCCTGAACTAATGATGGTGCATCCGTTGAGGAATTTTCACTGGTAATATTTTTGTCATTTGGAATATCTTTTTGGTCTACTACTGCTGGAGCGAAAAATAGACTATAAAGTATTATTACAGCTGCACTTAGAGATATTGCGGCAATTACATTTTTGGTATCCATAAATTACTTTTTCTTTTTAACTGGATCAAATCCCTCTCCACCACCCAAAATTTTTATTGGATGACAACTAAGTATTCTTTTAAATCCATTAATACTTCCTTTTAAAATTCCATTCTCTTTAAGGTTTTCAATAAAATAATTAGAACATGTTGGAAGATATCTACAATTATTACCTATATATGGAGATATCAGTATTTGATAAAACCTAATAATCTTGATCATTAAAAATTTAATAAAATTTGTCATTTAATTTTTTTAAAGTCTTCTATTGTTGCGTTTTTTATTGTTTCATAAGGATCTTTGCTAACAGATATTCTTGCAATCAATAAATAACAATAATTTAAATTAATATTAATTGATTTCAAAGCTTCGTTCATAATATTTCTTAGTCTTCTTTTAATTCTATTTCTTGTTACTGCATTTCCGATTTTCTTTTTGGCTACAAAACTAATATTTAATCTATTATTATTTTTATCAGAAAGTTTTTTAAAGAAAATTGTTAAGTATTTGTTAGAAATTTTATTTCCGCTCAGAATAGACTTAAAATCCTCATTTTTAGAAAGGCTAACAATCTTGTTTTTCATTAAGCGTTTGTTAATTTTTTTCTTCCTTTGGCTCTTCTTCTTTTTAATACTTTTCTCCCGCCCTTTGTCTTTTTTTTAGCTCTAAAGCCAACAGCCTTTTTTCTTTTTCTATTGCTTGGTTGATATGTACGTTTCATTGTTGTTAAATTAATGTTAAATTTCGGTAGTTATACAAATATATATATATAAGTACAGCGATTTTTAATAAGTTAAAAATCAATGAATAGAGAAAAAAAAATTAAACTATTTTTAGGCTCTGCCTACATTTTGATAGTATTTGTTTTTTTAATGATTTTTTTTAATAACTTTTCCTTTCAGGATTTTTCAAGTTATGAATTAATAAGACAAAATAGAGAAGCTTTAGATAATATTAAAAATAGTAATATTATTTTATCAAGTATTATTTTTTTAATAGGCACCATAGTCTGGGTTCTCTTGTTAGGATTTGGATCGCCAGTATTTCTAGCTGGGGGTTTTATATTTGGAAAGTGGTTAGGAACTGTACTTATAGTACTTGGATTATCAAGTGGTGCAACACTTCTTTATATGTTTGCAAATTATTTTTTAAAAAATTTAGTAGAAGAAAAATTTTCGTCTCGTTTTAGTAATTTGACTGAGAAATTTAAAAAAAATGAATTTGTTTTTTTTCTAATTTATAGATTTATAGGTGGAATTCCTTTTTTTATATCAAATATATTACCAACAATTTTTAATGTTAAGCTTAAAAATTTTTTTCTTGGATCAATAATTGGAATGACACCACAATTATTTGTTGGAGCATCTCTTGGCGCTGGTTTGAGTAAGATTTTAGAGGAAAATTCCGAGGCACCAAGTTTTTTAGAATTAATTTTTTCCCCAGATATTTATTTACCAATTCTTGGAATTTTATTTTTAGTTTTAATTGGTCTTTTTTTAAAAAAAAAATTTTATTAAAAATAACAATGGTGCCCCCATCCAGAATTGAACTGGAAACTCATCCTTACCATGGATGTGTTATACCATTTAACTATAGGGGCAATATTTAGTTAAATTAGTGTATAAATTTAATTATTTCAAATTATTGCCTTAATTTTTTTTGAAAATAAGCTATATCTATCTTAGGAAAATGTTATGGGAATTCACTACACATATGGAGCTAACAAAAATGCAAAGCTCATGGAAAAAAAAGCAAAAAGAGAAAAAAAGCTTGCAGAAAAAAGAGCTAAGAAGCAGGTGAAAACTGCCCCGATTAAAGTTGAAGAAGATAAAACCATTCCTCTTGATCAGGTAATAACTCTTGATCATCTTACAAATCCTGACAAAAAATAAATAATGAGTTCAAAAAAGAATAATTTTAGTAAACTTGAACTTGCTTTAAGAAAAAATTTAAAAAAAAGAAAAGAATTTCAAAAAAAAACTAAGAAAAAAAATAAATAATGTCAGTTCAATCTGATAAATGGATTATTCAAATGGCCAGAGAAAATGATATGATCTCTCCTTTTGAAGACAAACAAGTTAGAGGAGACAAAATATCATTTGGTGTATCATCATATGGTTATGATGCTAGAGTATCTGATGAATTTAAAATTTTCACTAATGTAAACTCAGAAATTGTTGATCCAAAAAACTTTAAATCTTCAAATTTTATAACAAAAAACTCATCTGAATGTATAATACCACCAAATTCTTTCGTATTAGCGAGAACAGTGGAATACTTTAAGATACCTAAAAACGTTTTGGTCATATGTTTAGGAAAATCTACATACGCAAGGTGTGGAATAATTGTAAATGTTACACCTCTTGAGCCAGGTTGGGAAGGACACGTAACATTAGAATTTTCTAATACAACACCATTACCAGCAAAAATTTATGCTAATGAGGGAGTTGCTCAATTTGTTTTTATAAAGGGCAATGAGGATCCAGCTGTTTCATATGCAGATAGAAATGGTAAATATCAGGGTCAAAAGGGAGTTACACTTCCAAAAATATAATAATGGACAAATTTATTGTTAAAGGCCCTTGCAAAATAAAGGGTGAAATTTCAATTTCTGGATCAAAAAATGCTGCCTTACCAATTTTAGCATCAACTATCTTATTTGAAAAAGAGGTCATAATAAAAAATTTACCTCGCGTTAAAGATATAGATACAATGATTAACCTTCTAAAATCTCTTGGATCAGTAATTCAATTTAGTAAAAATAAAAAAAATGTTAAAATAACAAAGAAAAAAAAACAAAATTATCTCGCAACATATTCACTTGTTAGAACTATGAGAGCTGGAATATTAGTTTTAGGTGCACTTGTTGCTAAACATCAAAAGTCCGTTGCTTCTTTGCCAGGTGGATGCTTAATAGGAGCAAGACCTGTAAATTACCACCTGAATGCACTCAAAAAACTTGGAATGAAATATGAGATTAAAAAAGGTTATATCCACGCACACACGAGAGGAAAACTAAAAGGTGCAAAAATTAGATTTTCAAAGATTAGTGTTGGAGCAACTGAAAATACAATTATAGCTGCATGTTTAGCTAATGGAATTACCATACTTAGAAATTGTGCCATCGAGCCAGAAATAATTGATTTAATCAATTTTTTAAAATCAGGTGGTGCAAAAATAAAATTTATAGGTAAACGTACTTTGAAGATAGAAGGTATTAAATCTTTAGAAAGTACAAGTTATTCTGTGATGTCAGACCGAATAGAAACAGGAACTTTTTGTATAGCAGCATGTTTAACTGAAGGGAATTTAAAAATAAATAATTTTGATCCAAAAATTATAAAAACAGAATTATCCTTATTAAAAAAAATTGGAGCCAAAATTAAAGTAGCTAAAAAAAAAATTCATATAACTGGTCCAAAAAAAATCAAAAATTTAACCAATTTAGTTACTAAAGAGTATCCAAACTTTCCTACAGATTTGCAAGCACAGTTTATGGTTCTACTTTGTAAGGCTAAAGGTAAAAGTTCAATAACTGAGAGTATTTTCGAAAATAGATTTATGCATGTAGCTGAATTAAGAAGGTTAGGTGCTGAGATTATAGTAAAAAAAAATAAGGCCTTTATTTCGGGTAATACTAATTTTCAAGCAGCTGAATTAATGTCAAGCGATCTTAGAGCTTCAGTAGCGTTAGTTTTAGCTGCAATAGTTGCTAAAGGATCATCTATAATTAATAGAATTTATCACCTTGATAGGGGATATGAAAATATAGAGCACAAACTTAGAAAAGTCGGGGTAAATATTCGAAGGGTCAATTGATGGATAATCAGTACTTAAAAAAGATAATTGCACAAACTCCTGAAGACCTTCAAATTATTTCAGCTTGCTGTTCCGAGGGGAAAGTTAATATTGATGATGTTAAATATTTAGCTTCTAATAAGATTTTTTTGATTTCAATAGCAAGATTTAGCAAAGAAGAGGAAAACAAAAATAAATTAATAAATAGTATTATTAAATTTGAATTTATTAATTCATCAAAATCAAAGAATATAGACCAAAAAGACACTAATCTTACGTTAGAATTATTAACAATTGATATTTTTAAGAAAGAGGAGAATTTTGAAATAATTATGTTATTTTCAAAAAATAGAATTATAACTCTTGCCGCTGAAGTAATTGAGGTAACACTTGAGGATCAAAAAATAGTAAATGATAAAAGTAATTAACTGTAATAAAAAAAACTACTTAAATAACTTAACAAAATTTTTAGATTTAAGGAGATTTGAAAAAAGAATTGAAAGCAAAATTATATCTAAAATTTTAAAAGATATAAAAAAAAATAAAAATAAAAGTCTTTTAAATTACGAGAAAAAATTTAGCAAAAATAGTCAAATTAAACCAAGTATTAAGCAAATTAACAAAGCAATTAAATCTTTAGATCCAACAGTTAAAAGAGCTATAGATTTTGCTTATAAACGTATACTCAAATTCCATAATTTACAAAAAACTAAAGATATTTTTTATAAAGATAATCTAAATAATAAAATTGAATATAAATATGTACCAATTCAATCGGTTGGCATTTATGTTCCAGCAAACTTACCATCTACATTATTGATGAATGCCATCCCAGCAAAAATTGCAGGTGTTAAAAGAATTGTACTAGCGAATCCAAAAAATAAAGGAAAATTAAACCCTGCAGTTTTATATGCTGCAAAAAAGGTAGGAATAAAAGAAATTTATTCAATGGGAGGTGCACAAGCTATTGGCAGTTTAACTTATATTCAAAAAGTAAATAAAATTGTTGGACCTGGCAATATCTTTGTTGCTGGTGCTAAAAGACAAGTTTTTGGAGATGTAGGTATCGAGGGAATGATTGCAGGTCCATCTGAGATTACAGTGTTAGCAGATAGTAAAACTAATTTGAATCAAGTTACTACATCTATGATTGGGCAAGCAGAACATGACCCAAATTCTCAATGTATATTAATCACAAAAAATTCTAATTTGATCAAAAAATTTAAGAAAGATTTAGAATTAAAATTAAAAGATATTCCAAGAAAAAGTATTGCATCTAAAAGTATTAAAAATAATGGACTAATTTTAAAAGTAAATAATGATAGACAAATTATTGAAGCAATTAATGAGATAGCTCCTGAACACTTAGAAATAAATGTTAGCAATTATAAAAAGTATAAAGATAAAATTTTTAACGCAGGAAGTATTTGTATAGGTAAATACTCTCCTATGGCATTAAGCGATTATGCTGTTGGGACAAATCATGTATTACCAACTAATTCGTCAGCTAAATTTTCATCAGGGTTAAGTTTAAGTGAATTTTATAAAAAAATTAGCCTAATAACTCTTTCAAAAAAAGGTGTTGAGAAAATAGGAGAATACGCTACACATCTCGCTGAGTATGAAGAATTAAAAGGTCATGCTTTGAGTATAAAATCTAGAATAAATAAGGAGTAACAAAATTTGTCGAAACAAGATTTATTGGAATTTAAAGGTAAAGTCATCGATTTATTACCTAACGCCATGTTCCGAGTAAAGCTTGAAAATGATCATATTGTTACAGCTCACACAGCTGGAAAGTTGAGGAAGAATAGGATTAGAGTTCTCCAAGGTGATAATGTAACAGTTGAAGTTACGCCTTATGATTTGACAAAAGGAAGAATTATTTTTAGGTTTTAAATAATGGCTTCGTAGCTCAGTTGGTAGAGCAGAGCCCTGAAAAGGCTTGTGTCGCTGGTTCGAGTCCCGCCGAAGCCACCATTTTTGAAATAAAACATTGTAGCAAAAACGCTTGCATTCAATTTTAAAATCTAATAACTATCCCGCTAGCTAAAGTTTAGCTAAATTTAATATAATAAAGAAAGAGTAAAAGAAAAGTATGAGTACATTAAAAGGAAAAGTAAAGTGGTTCAACGGTAAGAAGGGCTACGGGTTTATAGAAAGAGAAGACGGAGAAAAAGATTGTTTCGTTCATGCAAGCGCAGTTCGTGAAGCAGGACTTCGTTTTTTGAATGAGAACGACGCTGTAGAATTTGAAATTCAGGACGGAGATAAAGGTCCAAGCGCAGTGAATTTAAAGAAAACTTCTTAAAATTTATTTCATTTAAAATTTTGTATAGGAATAAAAGTAGGTAAACCCTATGAATATTCCTATACAATACACACTTGCATTTTAAGTTTAAAATGCTATTCAACCGTCATGATTAAAAATAGTAAAATTTTCGTATTTCACAAAAGACATCATTTTCATGCTGGCTTGCAGCTAGCTATTTAACTATTTTAAAATTTAAATTTAACTCTAATTAGTATAAAATAACAACAGGCCCTGGTGGTGAAATGGTTATCACGAAAGTTTGTGGAACTTTAGTTTTTGGTTCAATTCCAAGCCAGGGTACCAAAAAATGAATAAAGAAAATAAATTAATACCTGGGCTACCGCCGGGATTTGAAGATCGTTGGGACAAGAAACTTATTCTCAAAAAAAAGCTGTTAACAGTAATTGAGAATAATTTTATTAAGTTTGGTGCAGAACCGCTTGAAACACCATCGTTTGAAGTAAGCGAAAATATAGGATCTTTTCTAGCAGAAGATGAAGCTAATTCTATGTCTGATGTATTTTCATTTAAAGATGGAGAGAAAAATATTACGCTTCGATATGACTTATCTAGCCCTCTAGCAAGATTTGTTGCACAAAATAATCAAGAGTTACCATCAATTTATAAAAGATATGCTATTCAAAATGTATTTCGTAACGAAAAGGCAGGCAATGGAAGATATAGAGAATTTTTACAGGCAGATTTTGACATTGTAGGAAATGTTAATTCATCACAAGCTAACGCTGAACTTTGTAATTTAATATCATTAACACTTTTAGAATGTGGATTACTGAAAGATCAGTTTACAATCAATGTAAGTAACAGAAAAATAGTTCAAGGCTTACTAGATGAATTACAAATAACTGAGGAAAAACAATTAAAAGTTATTAGGGCAATTGATAAACTTGATAAGCCTGGATTTGGATTAAAAGGTGTAGAGGACCTTTTGAGAAAGGAAAGAAAAGATACTAGTGGTGCTATTACAAAAGGTGCAGACTTAAATGATAAGCAGGTTTCTCAAATATTAGATTATTTAAAAATTAAAGATTTAAATGAACTAAAACAAAAATTAAAAAACTCATTATCACAAGAAGGAATAAAAGAATTAGAAGACTTTTTTGAGGTCCTTGGATATGGATCAAACTTAGATCAAGTCAAAACCAACTTCACAATTGTCAGAGGCTTGGCGTATTACTCTGATTTCATCGTTGAAACTAATTTAAATTTTAAAGTTACAAATAATAAAGGTAAAGAGGTAGATATTGGCAGTATTTGTTCGGGTGGAGCTTATGCAAAACTTATATCAAGATTTAAAGGGGTTGATATTCCAGGTACAGGTATAAGTTTTGGAGTAGATAGACTTTTATTTGCACTATTGCAGCTAGAACAAATCGAATTAGACGATCAAAAACCAGTTTTAGTGTGTGTGATGGATCAAAAATACTTAAAAAACTACTACGAAATTTTAGATCTTTTAAGAAAAAACAATATTAATTCAGAAATATTTTTAGATAATAAAAAAAATCTTGGTAAGCAGCTTACTTTTGCAAACAAACGCCAATTACCAGTTGCGGTAATCTGTGGAGAAAATGAATTTAAAGATAATACAGTGACCATTAAAAATTTAAAGGGTGTAAAGGGTGAGAACAACAAAACAATTCCCAAGAAAGATTTAATCGATGAAGTCAAAAAACTTATCTGAAAATATACTCAAATCTTTAAAATCAAGTGGATTTGATTATATAGATTTAGACACAGTAATTCCAACCAATTTAATTCTCGAGAGATCTGGGGAGTCATTTAGAAGTTTAATTTTTTCATTTATGGATCAGAATGGAAAGGAAATTTGTTTAAGACCTGACTTAACCATTGCTTCATGCATTAAATATCTAAATCAAAAAAAAAAGAGATCTTCAAAAGTATTTTATAATGGTCAAGCATTCAGAAAAGTTCAGAAAAAAAATGAAAAAATTATAAGAGAACAAATAGGTTTTGAGATAATAGGATCAAAAAATGAAAAGAGAGATGATAAGCAAATAATAAATACTGGTATTAAAGTTTTAAATAAATTTAGATATAAGTCTGGGAGTATAACAATTGGAAATGTAGAAATTTTTCACTTATTGATAAACAAATTAGATATTCCAAAAAGGTGGAAATTTAGATTGCAAAGACATTTTTGGAGAGAGACTTATTTTAATGAATTATTAAGACGTTTAGAGACTAATTCAGATGTTGATGAAACTATCGTTGAGTTAGATAAAAAAAGATATTTTAAAATGTTTAAACAAAATCAAAATAGAAATATAGCAGGACGTTCCCTTAAAGAAATACTGATCAGATTTGACAACAAAATTAAAGACCCTAGAAGACAAGTAAAAGGTCAAAATGTAGTAAAGATTATAAGAGATTATTTAAAAATTAATTGCAAAATGAGTAGTGCAGCAATTACTCTTAATACTTTTTTTAAAAAAAATAAAATAAATCTTATTGTTGCAAAAAATTATTTTCCAATCACAAAAGATAAAGTTTCAAAATTAAATGTAAATTTTTCATCTTCTTTTGGAAGACATCTGGAATATTACACTGGTATGGTATTTAAAATTACAATAAATTCAAACTCTAGAAAAATTCAGGTTAATGGGGGTCGTTATGACAATCTTATTTCTGATTTAGGATCTTCAAAAAAGATCCCAGCAGTTGGAGGTGCAATAAGTCTAAATGATTAAAATTGGTATTCCAAGCAAGGGTCGATTAAGAAAAGATACTCTAAATATATTTAAAAGTAAAAAGCTCAAAATTCTATCAGAAAGAGGCGATAGGGATCTATTTGGATATATAAAAGGAAATAAAAATATTAAAATTATTTATCTTCACGCAAGAGAAATTATAGAAAGATTGGGTGATGGATCTCTAGATATCGGTTTTTCAGGATATGATTTGTTAAAAGAATCTGAATTAAGTATACAAAATAAAGTTACTATTGCAAAAAAGCTAGAATACGGACATGCAGTTTTAGTATTAGCGGTGCCTGACGAGTGGATTGATATTCAGACTCTTGCTGATTTAGAAGAAATTTCTTTTGATTTTAAAGATAAAAAGAAAAGTAGAATGAGAGTTGCAACAAAATATCCAAATTTAACAAGAGAGTTTTTATTTTCAAAAGGTGTAACTCAATTTAAACTAGTTCCATCTCTTGGCGCAACTGAAGTATATCCATTCACTGGTTCGTCAGAAATTCTATCAGATATAACTAGTACAGGAGAAACTTTACGTGCAAATAATTTAAGAGTCTTAAAAGATGGAAATATTCTTAAAAGCACTGCAATTTTAATGTTTAATAAAAAATTGAGTAGCAAAAAAGGTTTGAAGAAAATTTTAAACATACTTAGCTCTTAGCTTTAGGTTGATTTAAATTAATTCACGTATATCTTACGAATCATGGATACTATAATTTTAATTTTGCTTTCTTTATCGCTTATTAGTTCTGCAATAATTATCTATTTAAATTTTAAATTGAAGAATGAATCTCAAGATGAGGAGGAAAATCAGGAGATTGTTAGACTTAATCAAGAAATTATTAATCTGAAGGAATCACTTAATACAACTATTAATAGCACTATGAGCTCAATGGCAAGTTCTTTCAATAGTCTTTCATCAGGAGTTACTAAAGATATGACAAATGCTTTAACTCAAGTAGATCAAAAAGTAGCTTCTTTCAATACTCAAGTTGAAAACTTAAATGAAAGTCAAAAGGGTATTAATCAAATATTGGCAGGAGTTAAAAAATACGGAACTTTAGCTGAATTTAGTTTGGGTTCTCTGATTAAGGATTTATTGCCAGCATCTCAATATTCTTCAAATGTAAAAATGAAAGAGGATACGAGTGAAAATGTTGAATTTGCAATTAAACTTCAAGATGGGATTTTGGTACCTGTTGACAGCCACTTCCCAGTCGAAAGATTTAAGGCTATCCAAGATGCTCATCAGGAAGATGATAAAAAAGCAATGGCTGATGCAAGAACTAAACTTGCTAGAGCTTTTAAAGAAAAAGCAAAAAGTGTGAACGATAAATATATCGTACCGCCAAAAACGACAGATTTTGCGATTGTTTATGCACCAACTGAAAGTTTATTTTTAGAATTAGCTAATTATCAAGATCCATCTACAAAAGAATTATTAACTCAAGAAATAATGAAAAAATACAAAGTAACTATCATGGGCCCTAACAATTTATCTGGTTACTTACAATCACTTCATATGGGCTTTCAAAGCTTACGAATTAAGAAACATGCCTCTGAAATATATGATCATTTAAAAAAGATTAGTACTAGATTTAATATGCATTTTAATAATGTTTTAGTTTTAAGGAAAAAATTAGAAGAAGCAATGTCTGTTGTCGATAGTTTTGGCAAAGATGCTAGAGCAATAAACAGAAGTATTGATTCTATTAAAAATCCTAATGATGACGATGATCCAGATCCAAGTTCTCCGTCTCCAATTTCTGGTTATGGTCAGGATGAAAAACGAAAAGTTTCTTAAAGCCTTAATGAATGAAATGGAGTAATAAATTTATTTATCCAAATTCTACAAGATCAATTGAGGATGGTTATAGAAAATATTCTTTAGGTAACGAAAGACTACCAAGTGTTACTACAATATTAAGTGCTACTAAATCCGAAGAGGAAAAGGCAGCTATCAAAAATTGGCAGGAGCGGGTAGGCTTTAAGGAAGCAAATAGAATTAAAACTGAAGCTTCTTCGAGAGGAACATCAATGCACTCTTATATTGAAGATTACTTAAGAGGCAGGATTAATGAAAGCTTTTTTGAAAGTAATGAACAATACAAAAATATGGCCAAAGAAATAATTGAAAAAGGTGTAAATAATAAATTAGATGAAATTTATGGTATGGAAGAAACTATTTATTATCCAGAGCAATATGCAGGAACTGCAGATTTAATTGGAATTTATCAAGGAAAAGATGTCATAATAGATTTCAAGCAGAGTAATAAACCTAAAAAAACAGATTTTATTCAAGATTATTTCTTACAACTTGGAGCATATACTTTGGCTCATGATGTAGTACATGGAACAAAAATGAAAGCAGGGATAATTTTACTCTGTACAAAAGATATTCTATTTCAAGAATTTAAAATTGAAGGCGCAGAATTAGAGATGTATCAAAATTTATTTATGAGTAGGGTCAAAAAATTTTACGAGATGAATAATATAGCTTGACTTTAACCAACCAATACATACAACAAAGGAAACTAACTAGAAGCTACTTGTTTAGATGCAAAGGTTTAGTCTTAAAAAACTTTCCAAAAACCCATCAAAACATAGCTAATTTGAGGTCTACAATATGAATTTAGCAATTTGGGACATAGAATCATCAAGTGCCAGCACTGACTTTGGTAGCATCATAGAAATTGGTGGAATACTATTTAACGAGAACTTTAAAGAAAAAGATAGATTTAATCTTCGATGCAGACTTCATGAAACTGAGATTTTTCAAGCAGCAGCTTTAATAGTTAACAAGACATCAATTAAACAACTTACTCAAACAAATCTAAGTCATTATCAAATGCTTGGACAGGTTGAAAAAATTTTTAAGAAATGGAGTCCTGCTATTTTCTTGGGATGGAGTTCGCTAAATTTTGATGAGGAGATGATAAGAAAAGAATTTTTCAAAAGTATTAGGTATCCTTATTTGACAAATTCCGCTCCTAATACAAGACACGATGGAATAAATATTGCAAGAGCTGCATATGCAGTAGATCCAACAGTTTTAGAAACTGAAATTAATGAAAAAAATAATCCTGTTTTTAAACTAGCATCTTTAGCTCAAATGCAAGGTATAGATGCAAGTGATGCTCACTCTGCACTAGCTGATGCAGAACTTACTGCAAAAGTATTGAAAATTGTTAAAGAAAAACAAGAACATACTTGGGAAAGTTTTTTAAGTACGGCAAATAAATCTAATACTGAAACTATAATAAAAAAAGGAGAAATTATAACTTTAAACGAATATTATTATGGAAAGTCCAGACTTCATTTAGTTGTACCGTTACATGCAAAACATTGTATGCATCCTATTTATCAAGGATGGTATTACACAATAGATCTTAGAACAGAAATTCAACCATTGATTAATAAATCTATAAATGAATTAAAAACCGAGATGAAAAAAACACCTAAGTTTTTAAGAACAGTTAGATCAAATAAAGCACCAATAATAATTGATGCAAAATATGGTTTGAATATTGAGCCATATAACAAACTAGATAAAAACGTAATTAAAAAAAGAGCAGAGTTTGTTCAAAATAACGAACAGTTTTCGCAAAATATTTTAATTGCTCTTCGTGAAGTTGCAGAAGAAAAAGAACAATCAAAATCTCAAGAAGATATATATGCAGAGGAAAGTATTTATTCAAAATTTACATCAAATAAAGATACTGCTTTGTTCCCAAGTTGGCATGAAGCACCGTGGAAAGAGAAATTAAATTTATTAGATAAGTTTGACGATGATAGATTGGTTAGTTTTGGTAAAAAAATCATTTTCCAAGAAGCTCCAGAGATCCTTCCAGATTCTTTGTATAAGTCTATAAGAAGAGATATAGCTAAAAGAATATTAAGTGAAAAAAAAGAAAAATGGTGGACAATTCCAACTTTATATAACGAGATTGATACTTTAAGAGAAAAATACACCAATGAAAATGATAACGAAAAATTAGCTCTCTTAGATGAGTTTAATTCTTACGCAATGTCTATTCAAAAAAAGTACGAGAATGTTTAATGTATAAAATTCAATTTATGCATTTTTAACTATTGAATAAATAAAATTAATTTATATAAAACTCATATGGCAACAGTAAAATCTACAGATGAAAGTTTTGATCAGTTAGTTAAAGATAATAAGATATTAATCTGTGATTTTTGGGCTGAATGG
Source organism: uncultured Pelagibacteraceae bacterium (assembly GCA_902552755.1). Taxonomy (GTDB): domain Bacteria; phylum Pseudomonadota; class Alphaproteobacteria; order Pelagibacterales; family Pelagibacteraceae; genus Pelagibacter. The sequence goes on from CACDHV010000007.1 coordinate 41,258, forward strand.
TGCGGCCCATGCCATATGGTGGCTCCCAGCTTGGAAGAAATTTCAAATGAAATGTCTGACCAATTATCTGTAGCAAAACATAACATTGATGAAGAGCCAAATACGCCAACAAAATATGGTGTACGAGGAATCCCTACTATGATTTTAATGAAAGACGGAAATCATGTTTCAACTAAGGTTGGAGCGGTTCCAAAAAGTGAAATTGTTTCTTGGATAAAAGAAAATATCTAATTTAAGCTTAAAATTTCTCCAGCAAGATATAGTGAACCTAAGCAGAGTATAATAGTATTTTTATTTTTTGATAAGGATTTTATACTTTCTTCAATACCATTAGAAAGTTTCAAATTTAATTTTAAATTATTTAACTTTTTTCTAAAATCTTCCTTTGAAATTGCACCATCTTGATTAGGAATATCGATTAAGGTAATTGAATTTACAATATTTTCAAAAGCTTTTATAAATTCTGAATGTTCTTTATCTTCCATCATACCCACGATTATATTTACTTCTTCATTTTGATTTTTAATCCAATTAGCAATAGATAAACTTGCGCTAATGTTGTGACCACCATCTATTACTAGTTTATTATTTCCAGCAATATTTTTTAATTTGCCAGACTTTATCTCTTCAAGTCTTGCTTTTAATGAAATATTTTTGACACCATTTAAAATATATTCATCTTTAATATTAAAAATCTTTCTAGATGCAGCAATTGAAGTACTAACATTATATAATTGATGATCTCCAAGAATACTTGGTTCAGGTAATATTAATTGTCCTAACTGATCTTGATATTGAATAAATCCATTTTCGGATTTTGCAATATTAAAATCTTTATCAAAAAAATATTTATTTGATGTATTATTTTCTAATGATTTTTCTATTTTATCTCTTATTTCATTATTGACTTGCTTATTAATAAATATATTTGAGTTTAAAAGTTTAGCTGTTTTTTCATATATTACTCCTTCAATTGATTTATTTTCAAGCCATTGAAAGTGATCATTATGAATGACACCAATGAGTGTCATTAAATTTTCCTTAAAAACATTTGTGCTATCAAATTGATGAAATAATCCTGCTTCTATAATATTAATATTATCTTTGAAATTTTCAGCATATTTTAGAAATGCACAAGTTAAAATTTCAAATAATGTTGCATTGTCATCTCCTAAAGTCTTTTCAACACCAGTCAGCAATTCTATTAAATCTTCTTCATTTATCTCTTTATCATCAAAAATGTATCTTTCCGTATAAGAGAGTAGGTGTGGAGAAGTATAAAGATTAGTTTTATATCCAGCTTGGTTTAGTATTGACTTAAGACTATAGCACATACTTGCTTTAGCGTTAGTTCCAACAACTGTGATGACATTTTTTAATTTATCTTGGGATTACCCAGTTTTTTTAAAAGATTAAAAGTTCTTCCTAAAGATAAGTCTAGCTTTTTCTTATGATGCTTCTCTAGTTTGGATATTAGTTTCTGAAGTTTCATTTAAATTTTCTAAATGTATATCAGAATTTTTTCTGAGTAATATCGATAGAAGGTTTCCCACTTCTTTTTGTATATCTTTTCTATGAACAACTCTATCAACAAAGCCATGTTTCTCTACAAATTCAGCTGTTTGAAAATCAGAACTTAATTCTTCCTTTACAGTAGCTTGAATTACCCTTTTTCCTGCAAAAGCGATTAGGCACCCAGGTTCTGCCAAATGAATATCTCCTAACATTGCAAAAGAAGCAGTTATTCCACCAGCAGTAGGATCAGTAAAACATACTATGTAAGGTAAATTATTATTTTTAAGTTCATTTATTGCGAGAGTTGTTCTAGTCATATTTGCTAAAGCAATTGTTGACTCGAACATTCTTTGTCCACCTCCACAAGGAAAAAATAAATAAGGCGTTTGATTATCTATTGCATGTTGCACTCCATAAATTATTGCTTCTCCCTCAGCAGCTCCAACAGAGCCTCCAATAAAATCAAAGTTTATTGCACCTGCTGTTACTTCTATTCCATTTATTTTTCCTTTTGCAATCATAACTGCACAATTTTGGTTTGTCTTCTTCCTCGCAATCCTAAGTCTATCTTTGTAAGATTTTGTATCAACCCAATTCAATGGATCTTCTGTAGGTATTGGTGATTCTAAAATTTGATAGGCATTCTTACCAAAAACTATATCGAACCTTTGTCTACAACTAATTCTATGATGCTTTCCACAAAGATTACAAACCCATAAATTATTCTCTAAGTCTTTCTTTAATATTGGACCTTTGCAACAACTAGTCCAATCTGAATTTGCTATATCTTCCTTCGAAGGTCTTTTTCGAAGTACCTTCTTTATTTTTTCCCCAAAATTTATAGCCTTTGTCAGCCAATTCATGATATTTTATTTCTTAGTTTACTAACCATCTTACTTACATTTATGACAGGATTTTGTCTATTGTTTAAACTTCTAGTAATTTCTTTACAAATTTGACTACCAACAACAAGTCCATCTGTATTTTTAAAATTTGATACATTTTTTTCAGTTATTCCAAAACCAATAACACAATTTTTTTTAGGACTTATTTTTTTTATTTTATCGTAATTAGCTAATATTTTTTTTGGTGAAACTTTAAGCTTTCCTCCCGTGGTGGATAACATACTTATATAATAAATCATATCATGAGAGTCTTTTGTAATACTTTTAAGTCTTTTATTTGATGTTGTGGGAGATAATAATTGGATAAAATTAATTGAATTTTTTTTACATCTCTTTGAAAAAATTTTGTTTTCTGGCCATGGTAAATCAACAACAATTAAACCATTAACACCTGATTTTTTACATTTATTTAAAAAATTATTTTCACCATATTGAAAGATCATATTATAATAACCCATAAATATGACCGGTTTTGGATTTTTGCTTTTTTTAAATTCACTGACAATTTTAAAAATATCATTCATCTTAATACCATTTTTGATTGCTCTATAAGCACTAGTTTGAATTTGACCCCCATCTGCAACTGGTGTGTTATGAGGTATACCAACTTCTAAAATATCTGCATAATTTGAAATTGCTTTTAAAATATTTAAAGACTGTTTCTTTGAGCTATCACCAGCAACAGTATAAGTAAGTAGTGCTGGTCTTTTCTCTTTTTTTGCTTTTTTAAATGCAATACTAATTGGATTTAACATATTTTTTTCCCAATTTTTTTTCTAAAATTCCACGGTCCTTGTATGCATCTCCACAACTATTAATAATTACTATTGTATCCTTACTAAATCTTTTTGCTTCTTTGATTGCTATTGAGAATGCGTGACTTGGTTCAAGCGAAGGTCTTAAATTTTCATATTTTGTAACTATTTGGTAAGCTTTTAAAGCTTCTTCATCACTAGCGGCTGTATACCTTGCGCGCTTGGTATCTTTTAAAAAGCAATGAAGTGGAGAAATTCCCGGATAATCAAGACCTGCGGAAATTGACTCAGTTTCTTCAATCTGACCATCTCTATTTTGATTTACATATTGAGCTGCACCATGAAGTATACCGATTTTTGAACCATAAGTTAAAGGAGCTGCATGCCTTTTACTTTTGGTTGGTCCTCCTGCTTCAACCCCAATAAACTCAACTTGTTTTTTGTCATAATCCATAAATTCATTCCAAAAACCAAAACTTGAGGAACCTCCTCCTACACAATTATATAGTTTAAGTTTTTTAGGAACATCACCAAATTCATTTATTAATTGCACTTTTAGTTCTCTTGAGATTTGACTGGTACTCCATCCGCATATTCGAACAAAAATTGCAGGTCCCACCGTACTACCCACACACATTGCAGTTGTATCGCAATTAGCAACCCAATATCTCATACATTCAGATACAGCATCTACAAGTGTTTGGCTTCCTGAATATACAGGAATTACGTCTGCACCATTTTCCTTCATTGCTTTAACATTTGGTTGTTGTCTTTTAATATCTTTTGCACCCATAAATATTTTACATTTCAAACCAAATTTCTTAGCTGCCATACTTAACATTTTACCAGCGTAGCCAGCGCCGGTGTCGCCAATTATTACTTTCTTTCCAGACCTTTTAGCCATTAAACAATGTACAGTTGCATTATAAATTTTGTGGGCCCCTCCATTAGCATCAGATACAACTTTTGACCAAATCTGTGCTCCATCAACATATTTTGTTAAATTATTTAACTTGATAAATCGTGTGGGTGTCCCGATCCAATTTTTGAAATACCTATCTCTTTCTTTTATAAAGTTTTTGTCATTTTTTAATTTATTAAATTGTATTTCAAGATCTTCTATAGGTTTTTTAAGTGTTTCAGGCACAAAATTTCCACCAAATTTTCCACCCCAAAAACCAAGTCTGTCTCCTTGATCTATGACTGGAATTCCTTTTTTAAGTTTCATTTTCAATTTTAAAATTTAATAGTTTATTAATTTTTTCTAAATCTTTTTTACCATCTTCGTTTTCTAAAGAACCACTTAGATCTATAAAGTAATCTTTATTTTTAAAATTTGGAATATCTTCTATTTTTATATTTCCAGCAATCATTTTATTTACTGAATTAGGTATAGAATTTAATAATTCATGATTAAATCCAATTGACTTCTCATAACCTTTACCATCAAAAAGAATAAAATCTGAAATTTCATCATAATCTTTATATTTATCAACATCTTTTTGACTTTGAATTGTTAAAGCAGTAATTATTTTAATTTCATATTTTTCCTTTATTATTCTTGTCTTTTCGGGATTTACATCATACAGCTGATAAAAATCGAAATTAAGTTCTTTAATTTGTTCTAATATTTGAACATCTGGATTAACAAGCACAGAAACAAAATTTGTATTTCCTCTTTTAATACTAACCAAGTTTTTTAATTTTTCATATTCAACATACCTTTTGCTCTTCTTGTAATTGGTTATAAAACCTACAAACTTGGGAGGAAATTGATGATTTAAGATATGACTTAATGTCTCAAGATCAGAGACCCCACAAATTTTTATTCCTTTAACCATTATTTTAAATGATTTATTAAATTTTGAAGATTATTTTTAATATTTCCTTTAGTAATTGGCCTTCCAATCACTAACCAATCACTTCCATTTTTATAAGCTTGTTTAGGAGTTAAGGTTCTTTTCTGGTCATCTACTTTAGAATTAAATCTTATACCTGGAGTTATTATTTCTTTTTTAAATATTTTCTTAACTAGATTTACTTCCATAGGGCTGCATACAATAGCATCCAATTTTGCTTTTTTAGCTAATTTAGCCTGCTTAATTACAATACTTTTTACCACTTTGTTGTATCCAATTTCGCTTAATAATTTATTATCAAGTGATGTAAGAATTGTCACTCCAACTATTTTTGTTTTTCCAGAAACTTTTTTTGCTTCTTTTAATGCATTAAGGCCAGAGCTTATATGTATTGTGATATAGTTAAATTTTAAATCACTAATAGCTTTAACAGCAGATGAGCATGTATTTGGTATATCTGCAAATTTATAATCTCCAAATGTAATTTTATTTTTTAATTTTGATATAAAATTTCTACCGCCCTTTGAATTTAAAAATTCTAACCCAAATTTATAACCAATTTTTAATTTTGAATTTTGTGTTTTTTTAATAATTTGCTCAACTTTTTTTATGTTATTACTATCACAAGCAATAAATACTTTATTCTTTTTCATTAGCTTTTTTTGCCCAATCCTTTGACATTTTAAATAATATAGATTTTTTTTGTGGAGTATTTACTTTTTCATTAGTTTTTGGATTTCGAGAAATTCTTGCCTTTTGAATTCTAGGCTCAATTGAAAAAACTTCTCTAAGTTCTACACGTTCACCCCGTTTTAGAGCTTCTTGAATTTCATAAATTATGATGTCAAACAATTTTGTCAGATCTTTCTTTAAAAAATTTGGATAATTTTTAGAAAGTTCTTTAATTAAGTCTGATTTTACTACTGACAATTTTTACTCAGTATCCTTTTTTTTCTTTTTATCATCTAATTGCTCAGAAAGAGACGAAAAGGGGAGATTTTTTCCACTTAATGGACTTGAATGTTCTTTTATAGCTTTAGCGTTCATTATTTCTTCAAGTAATTTTATACTAAAAGAAGCTTTTCTTTTTTCAAAATTTAGTTCAGATATTGCAGCATCTATTCTTTCACCTCCAACAAATCTAGATGGTCTTGCATCAGATGCACTCATTGCAATTTGCGATTTTTTGATCAAAAATTCAATATCACAACCTTCAGGTTTTACTATTAAACCCTTGTTATTAGACGATATTACTTTTACTGTAACTGCATCGTTAACTTTTTTTTGTTCAAACCAATCAAATGGGTCTTTCTGCAGTTGTTTTAGGCCAACTCTAACTTTTTGGTCAGCCTTTTTAATTTCAAGTATCCTTACTTTTAATTTGTCACCTTTTCTATATTTTTGTAATTCCTCGTCTGGTTTACCACTGTAAGAAATATCATTTGAATGTAAAAAACCATCGATATCATATTCTCCTAATTTAAGATAGATAGCGTATTCGTTAATATTGTTTATAACCCCCTCTATATCAGAGCCAATTGGATATTCATTTTCTAGTTTAGAGTATGGATTTTCTTGTGTTAGCCTATGAGAAATAGCAACTCTTCTTTTATCTTTATCAATTTCTGTTATTACACAATCTATTTGGTCCCCAACATTAAAAATTTTCTTTGGAGAGATATTTTTTTTTGTCCAACTTATCTCACTACTATGTAAAAGTGTGCTTAGTCCTGGTTCCAATTCACAGAAACATCCGTAATCAGTTATTTTTACTACTTTTACCTTATATTGACTTCCAATTTGATAATTTGAAATATGTTCAAATGGATCTGGCGAAAGTTGTTTTATGGAACAACCTACTTGCAATTTATCCATATCTATTGAAATTACTTTTAAATCGTGTTTTTCACCAACATTAAAAATTTCATCAGGATGGTTTACTCTACTGTAGCTGATCTCTTGAAGATGGCATAAAGTATCAAGTGTCCCATCTGGTGTAGTCACCTCAAAAAAGCAACCAAATGATGAATATCCTTTTACAACAGCGTCTTTAATAATATCACCTACTTTAAAATTTTCTAAAATTTTAACTTTGTCCTCTTTTTTATTTGAGGATACAACTTGTCTTCGCGAAACAACGCTATTTCCTCTTACCATATCAAGTTTTATAAGAGCAAACTTTTGCTCAACTCCTATTAGATGGTCAATATTTTTAATTGGCTTGTCTGAGATTTGAGAGCCCGGACAAAACATGAGTGAACCAGTTTCAATATGTTCAACTATAACACCACCCTTAGTTTTTTGCGTAATTTTTCCATTTATCAATTCATTATTTTCATAACACTTAACTAATTTATTCCATCCCTTAATTTTTTTAGCTTTTTGGGCAGATACGATGACATCACCATTTTTATCCTCAATTTTTTCAAGTAGAACTGAAATAGTTGAACCCTCTTTTATTTCATTATCAAAACCAATCATTTTCATTTCATTTACGTCAATTACTGGCTCACTTTTTAAACCAGGTATAAAAAGAAAAATGTATTTGTTTGTAATCTTCGTTATTTTACCTTCAATTATTTTTCCTTCTTCGATCTTATTTTTTGATAATTGGCTATTTAGTAACTCTTCAAATTGTTTTGAAGCAGGAGATGATAGGTCTTTATAAATTTCCATTAATTATTTAACTTTTTGTCCATTATTGCTTTAATTTTTTTAAAGCAGGCTTTCTTACTTAATTTAGTAGTATTAATCAAGATAGAATCTTTCGTTTTTTTTAGTGGACCATGTTTCCTCTTTTGGTCTGATTTATCTCTAATTCTAAGGGTTTTAAGTACCTCTCTATAGGTGATTTTTTTTTTTAAATCTCTGTACTCTTTAAATCGCCTTTTTGCCCTAATTTTGATGTCAGCAGTAATAAAAAACTTAAACATTGCATCTCTAACTTGTACAGTAATTATATCCCTCCCATCTAAAACTGATCCATTATATTTTTTAG
>CACDHV010000008.1 GCA_902552755.1 uncultured Pelagibacteraceae bacterium
ACTAGCATACATTTTTGGGATTATTTTTGGGTGGCTATATTGTAAAAAAATTTTAATTAAAGATGATATAATTCAAAAATTGTTTGAAAATTATATTTCATATTTGATAATAGGAATTATCATTGGTGGAAGACTAGGATATGTAATCTTTTACAATTTTCCTTATTTTCTGAATAATCCGATTGAGATTTTTATGATATGGAATGGTGGCATGTCATTTCATGGGGGGTTAATCGGTATAATTATTTCTAGCTATTTTTATTCAAAAAAAAATAAGAAAGATATTTTTATTTTTTTAGATTTGGTATCTATCACAGCACCTATAGGAATTTTATTTGGTAGGGTTTCAAACTTCATAAATGGAGAATTAGTTGGAAAAGTTACAAATTCTACTTGGGGAGTTTTTTTTCCAAACTACGATGATAAGTTGAGACACCCTACACAATTATATGAAGCGTTTTTGGAAGGAGTTATTTTATTTATTTTAATGAATTTAATTTTTTTTAAAAAAAATTATAAAATCGGAACCTGCTCTATAATGTTCTTAGTACTTTATGGATGTTTTAGAATTATCTCTGAAATTTTTAGAGAACCAGATGTACAAATTGGATATTTATTTGGACATGTTAGTATGGGAATACTTTTAAGCTTAATTATGATTTTATTTGGGTTTATAATTTATTTTAGAAGAAATAATGAAACTAAATCTCAAAAAATTTAAAATTACTTCAAAAAAACCTTTGCCTGTCGATGATTTTATTGAAAAAATTCTATATAAACCTAAGGTAGGTTACTACTCTAGCAAAGATCCATTTGGTAAAAGTGGAGATTTTATAACCTCCCCTACGATATCAAACCTATTCTCAGAGATCGTAGGTATATGGTTGGTTTCTGCCTGGGAAAAAATGGGCAAACCTAATATATTTAATTTTGTAGAGCTTGGACCAGGAGATGGAAGCTTAACTAAAGTTATAATTAAAACTCTAAAAAAATTTCCTGAATTAAATAAAGTTATAAAAATTTACTTATATGAGAAAAGTATATTTTTAAAAAGATTACAAAAGCAAAATATAAATAATAAACATGTTAAATGGATTAAAAATTTTCACTCAATTAAAAAAGGACCAGTTATATTTTTTGGTAACGAATTTTTTGATGCGATCCCAATTAAACAGTTTTCTAATATAAATAATGAATTATTTGAAAAATGTTACTCTGTAAAAAACAAAATTGATATTATTGAAAAGTTCATAAGAGGCAGCAAAAAAGACAAAGCGCAAATAAATACATTTGAAACATTAAAAAAACTCAAATTTATTGAATTTCCTAAAAAGGGATTTGTGGAGTTAAATCCAATAATGAAGAAAATCAATAAACTTTCTGGTGGTATTTTACTTATAGATTATGGATATTTAAATGAAAATAACTTAAATACCATTCAGGCAGTGATGGATAATAAAAAAATTTCGATTGAAAAAATGTTAAAAAATCTTGGTAAAGCAGATATAACTTCATTGGTAAATTTTAATTTATTAAATGAGTATTTCTTTAAAAATAATCTTAAAGTTAAAAAAATAGTTACTCAAAAGTTTTTTTTAGAAAGAATGGGCATAATTGAAAGAGCACAGATTCTAGAAAAAAAAAAGACTAATGCAGAAAAAACATATATGAGACAAACTTTATCTAGGCTACTTGATGAAAGACAAATGGGAAGCCTTTTTAAGGTAATTTTTGGATACAAAAATAAAAATAATGATTTTTTTGGTTTTGAATAATGTTTAAATCAAAAAAACTCTCTAGATTAAAAAATATAAGACATGGTTTTTTTAATCGACTTGGAGGTGTCTCTAAAGGTATTTATAGAGGTTTAAACTGTGGTCTAGGATCTGATGATAAAATTAAAGATGTAAGAAAAAATATAGAAAAAGTTTGCCAAAATATTGGCTGTAAAAAAAATAATCTTATATTATTAGATCAAATTCATAGTAATAAAGTCCATAAAATATTGGAAATTCCAAAAAAAAAATTAAAAGGTGATTCATTAATAACAAATAAAAAAGGTATTGCTTTAGGAATTTTAACTGCTGATTGTGCTCCTGTTCTAATATATGACCCAGTTAATAATTTAGTTGGTGCGCTGCATGCGGGATGGAAAGGAGCATACAAAAAAATAGTATCTACTACATTAAGAAAGTTTAAGTTAAGTGGTAGTAAATATAAGGATTTAATAGTTATTATTGGACCCTGTATAGGAAAAGAAAACTATGAGGTGAGAAATGATTTCTTTGATAAATTTATAAATCAAAAAAAATCTAATAAAAAATTTTTTAAAACTAAAAGAAAAAAAATATATTTCAGTTTAAAGGATTATATAAAAGAGCAACTTATGAAATTTGGTGTTAAAAACATTGAAATTATCAAAAAAGATACATATTTATCAAGTAACAACTTTTTTAGTGCCAGGAGATCAATTAAAAATAAATTAAATGATTATGGTAGAAATATTTCTGTAATTATGATTAAATAAGATATTCACAAAAATGAAGATTCTCACTGGAAATAGCAATAAAAAGCTAAGCAATAAAATTTCAAAAAATCTTAAAAACAAATTAGTTAATACCAGTATTAGAAAATTTGCAGACGGTGAGATATATATTGAAATTAATGAAAATATAAGAGGTAACAGTATTTTTATAATTCAATCAGTATCCTCCCCAGCAAATGATAATTTAATGGAATTGCTTCTTTGTATAGACGCACTTAAAAGATCCTCAGCAAAAAATATCACAGCAGTAATACCTTATTTTGGCTATGCCAGACAAGATCGCAAAGTTGTACCTAGAACCTCTATTTCTGCAAAATTAGTTTCTAACTTAATTACAAATGCAGGGGCTGACAGAGTAGTAACAGTAGATTTACATGCTGGTCAAATTCAAGGTTTTTTTGATATCCCAGTTGATAACCTTTTTGCTACTCCAATTTTTGCAAAGCATATTAAAAAAAAAATTAAAAGCAAAAATATTGTATGTGTTGCACCTGATGTTGGGGGAGTTGAAAGAGCAAGGGCTTTAGGAAAAAAATTAGATGTTGGTTTGGCAATAGTTGACAAAAGAAGACCTAGTCCTGGAAAGTCACAAGTTATGAATGTCATTGGAAATGTTAAAAATAAAATTTGTATTTTAACTGATGACATAATTGATTCTGGAGGAACAATTGTTAATGCGGCTGATGCTTTAATAAATAGAGGTGCAAAAGAAGTTCATGTATATGCAACACATGGTGTTTTTAGCGGTGATGCAGTTAAAAAGATAAAGAATTCAAAAATTAAAAATTTAGTTATTACAGATAGTATAGACAGTACAGACAAATTAAAAAAAGTGAGAAATATTGAAGTATTATCAATATCGATATTGCTGGCTGAGGCTATTAAAAGGATTTCTAATTCAACATCTGTCTCAGATCTATTTAAATAAAACTTGTAAAATTAGCAAACTTCGGTTAAAAACCAGCTTTTTATGAGCACAATACAAGCTACAATTAGAGAAACAAAAACCAAAGGTCAAGTGAACGACCTAAGAAGCAAAGGTAGTGTTCCAGGCATAGTTTATGGCGGAGAACAGCCAAATGAAAAAATTTCAATTACAACCAAAGAGATAAAGAATTTAATAAATAAAAAAAATTTTCTATCTAATGTAATTTCTATTAATTTAGATGGGAAAGAACAAAAAGTTTTAACAAGAAATATAGCTTTTGACACTGTCACTGATGAGCCTATTCATTTCGACTTAATGAGAATTGTTAAAGGTGGAAAAATTATATTAGAAATACCTGTGAAATTTGTAAACAATGAACTATCACCAGGGCTTAAAAGAGGAGGGGTATTGAATATTGTAAGACGTAAGGTAGAATTAAGATGTCCCGCAGAAAATATTCCAAATGAGCTTGTTGTAGATTTAGAAGGTTTAGATATTGGTACAAGTATAAAAATTTCTTCAATTAATTTACCTGAAAATGTTATCCCTACAATTCAAGGTAGAGACTTTGTGATTGCAACGGTTGCTGCACCTACGGTGGTTAAAGAACCAGAGAAACCAGCGGAGGCAGCCGAAGGTGAAGCTGCAGAGGGAGCAGAAGCGGCTGCAGAAGGTGGTGATAAAAGTTCAACTGATGGTGATAAGACTGAGGGTGATAAAAATAATGAAGAAGATAAATCTTCAACCGATAAAAAATAATAAATAGTGAAATCTTTTTTCCAGATTTAATTTGATATGTTGTTGCTTGTTGGTTTAGGAAATCCGACTCCTAATAGTCAAAATAATAGACATAACATCGGTTTTAAGATTGTGGATGCAATTAATCAAAAATTTGGATTATCTAAGCAAAAACCAAAATTTAAGGGATTATTAACTACTGGAAATATTGGTGATAAGAAAATATATGCGATCAAGCCTCTCACATTTATGAATAATTCAGGAATTTGTATTAGAGAACTACTTGAATACTTTAAAATAGATGCAGAAGATGTGATTGTATTCCATGATGACCTGGATATTGAATTTGGAAAAATTAAAGCAAAGTTTGGAGGGTCAAGTGCAGGTCACAACGGTATTGCGTCAATTGATAAGTTTATAGGCAAAGAATATTCAAGAGTCCGTATTGGGATAGGAAAGCCAGAAAATAAAATATCTGTTTCTGATTATGTGCTAAACGACTTTAATGAAGATGAACAAGTTCATTTGGATTCGATAACAAGTAATATAATTAAGTCTTTAACTATCTTGATTGATAAAAAATTAGACTTATTTTCTAGTACCGTTAACAACAATTAAATGGGTTTTAAATGTGGAATCGTTGGATTACCAAATGTTGGTAAGTCTACTTTATTTAATGCTTTAACAAACTCTGATAAAGCACAAGCAGAAAATTTTCCCTTTTGTACAATTGATCCAAATATTGGAATTGTAGCAGTTCCAGATAAAAGACTTGATCAGTTGGCTGTAATTTCAGATTCAAAAAAGAAAATTAATACAACAATTTCATTTGTCGATATTGCAGGTCTTGTTAAAGGAGCCTCTAAAGGTGAAGGATTAGGTAATAAATTTTTATCTCACATCAGAGAAGTTGATGCAATTATTCATATGATTAGATGTTTCGACTCAGATGATATTCAAAACGTTAACCCCACAGTTGATCCTGTCAGAGATTTAGAGATTATAGAAACTGAAATGAAACTAGCTGATTTGGAGTCAATTCAAAAAAGACTTGATAAAAAAAATAAAAAAAATGTTGATAATGAAGAGCTTAAATTGTTAGAGGCAGCTCAGAAAATGATCGATGAGGACGGTGATTTAACATTGATCACAAAAGAATTCGATCAAAAACTTTTAAAAAATAGTGGACTTCTTAGTACTAAACCAAAACTATATGTGTGCAATGTGGATGAGAAAAGTATTAAGTTAGGTAACAAATATACTGAAGACTTTATAAAAAAATTTGATGAAAAAAATACATTGGTAATTTCTGCAGATATAGAAAATCAAATAAACCAATTAGATAATGAAAATGAAAAAAAAAATTATATGAAAATGATTAATATGTCGGAGACAGGACTTAATTCATTAATAAGAAAAGGATATGAACTTTTATCCTTAAAAACTTTTTTTACATCAGGACCTGAAGAGTCAAGAGCATGGACTATTACAAAGGAATCCACGGCACCAAATGCTGCAGGGGAAATCCATTCTGACTTTGAAAAAGGATTTATAAGAGCTGAAACAATTTCTTATGAAGATTTTTTAAATAATCAGGGATGGTTAAAATCTAAAGAGGCTGGAAAAATGAGACTAGAAGGTAAAGATTATATCGTTAAGGATGGAGATATTTTAAACTTTCGTTTCAATACGTGACCAGATTTTTTTCATACTGAAATAAACTAAAATTGTTAACACTGATAAATATATAATCACCCTAAAACCTAGTTTATGTCTTGCCTCTAAATGTGGTTCAGCTGTCCACTGTAAAAAAGTTGTTACATCTTTGGCCATTTGGTCTACTGTTGCTTTTGTCCCATCTGAATACTCTACAATGTCATCATCCAGAGGAGATGCCATTTTAATTTTATTTCCATACATATATTTATTGTAATACACACCATCATCAAGCTCCATACCTGCTGGCGGTTCATCGTAGCCCATTAAAACAGAATAAATATAGTTTGCTCCACCACCTCTTGCTTTTACAAGCACTGACATATCTGGAGGATAAGCTCCTCCATTAGCAGCAATTGCCTCCTGAACATTTGCATAAGGCATTACAAATTTATCGGACAACTTAGCTGGTCTTTCAAACATTTCTCCATCACTATTTGGTCCGTCTGTTACTTCGAAATTTGAGGCAATCGCTTTAGCCTCAAGTTCTGTAAACTCTGGTCCACCTTTTTCTGCAAGATTTCTATAACTTAAATGTTTAAGTGAGTGGCATGAGGCACAAACTTCTGTATAAACTTGATATCCTCGTTGGAGGGAAGCTCTATCGAATTTGCCAAAGAAACTCTTAAAAGACCAATCAACTTTTAATAATTCTTGCTGTTCGCCAGCTGCGTTTGCTCTCGATAAAATTAATGATGAAATTATAACAAATAAGAAAGTTAATTTTAAAAAGATTTTCACAGTTTATCTTTAAAATCTGAATTATTTCTAGCCATCGCCATATCAGTAGATCCACCCAATACAGGCTCGGTTATACTTAGAGGTAATGGAGTTGTTTTTTCCTTCATTCCTAAGAAAGGTAAAATTATTAAAAAGTGTGCAAAGTAATAGGCTGTTGCGACTCTTGCGATTAATAAATACAAGCCTTCTGCTGGCATTGCACCAACATAACCAAGTATTAATACATCAGCAACTAAAAACCAGTAGAACTGTTTGTATATGGGTCTGAAAACAGTTGATCTAACTTTAGAAGTATCTAACCAAGGTAAAATCACTAATACAAATATTGCAGCGAACATCGCAATTACTCCAAGCAGTTTATCGGGGACTGATCTCAAAATTGCATAAAATGGTAACAAGTACCATTCAGGAACAATATGAGCTGGTGTGACTAGTGGGTTTGCTTCAATATAGTTGTCCGCATGACCTAGAATATTAGGTGAAAAAAATACAAAGAATGCAAATATTAATAAGAATATTAAAAGTGCAAATGCATCTTTAATCACAATATACGGATGAAAAGGAACAGTATCCTTAGAGGGTTTTTTTATATCTATTCCAATAGGGTTATTGTTTCCTGGAACATGTAGCGCCCAAATGTGAAGCACAACTAGTCCTAAAATTAAAAAAGGAAACAAATAGTGCAAACTAAAAAATCTAGTTAAAGTTGGATTATCAACTGAATAACCTCCCCAAAGCCAATTCGTAATACTCTCCCCTACTAAAGGAATGGCGCTAAATAAATTTGTAATTACTGTTGCACCCCAGAAACTCATTTGCCCCCAAGGAAGAACATACCCCATAAATGCAGTTGCCATCATAAGGAAATAAATCAACATACCTATAATCCAAATAACTTCTCTTGGTGATTTATATGACCCGTAATACAAAGATCTAAAGATATGAATATAAACGGCTAAGAAAAACATAGATGCACCATTTGCATGAACATATCTGATTAACCAACCATAATTAACATCTCTCATTATGTGTTCTACACTCTGGAACGCTAAATCAGCATGAGCCACATAATGCATACCCAAAACAATACCGGTAATTATTTGAGTGATTAAGCAAAAAGTAAGAATTCCACCAAATGTCCACCAGTAATTTAAATTTTTGGGAGTAGGATAATCTGTTAAATGGTTTGCAAGTGTTAGCAATGGAAGTCTATCATTAAACCATTTTCCAACTTTTGATTTAGGTGTGTATTCATGATCGCTCATAAAATTTTCTATCCAATTTTAATAGTGTTGCTATTTACAAATTCGTATTTTGGCACTTCCATATTTGTGGGTGCCGGTCCTTTTCTAATTCTTCCAGATGTATCGTAGTGTGAACCGTGACATGGACAAAACCATGCCCCATAATCTCCTTTATCATTTAAAGGTACACATCCAAGGTGAGTGCATACTCCTAACATTACAAGCCATTCTGGATTTTTTGCTCTATCCTCATCTTTTTCAGGGTGTTTTAATTCACTTAAATCAACAGCTCTTGCACTATCAATTTCATCTTGAGTTCTTCTTTTTATAAAAACTGGTTTACCTCTCCACAAAACGGTTATTGATTGGCCAGGTTCTACTGCACTTATATCAACTTCTGTACTCGCTAATGCCTTTACAGATGCGTCAGGGTTCATTTGATCAACTAACGGCCAAACAACCGCGCCCACTCCTACTGCACCTGCTGCCGTTGTTGCAGTGACTATAAAATCTCGTCTATTTGGCTTCTTTTTTTCTGAATCTGACATTTATTATTATTTTAATTTTTTCTTAATATATGATTTCATATATGAAGAAAAACGTTATTTTTCCATGGTAACAATGACACACAAAAAAACTAAATCGATGCCTAAAATAGCACTTTACGAGCCTGATATACCACAAAATACGGCTGCGATAGCTCGAACTTGTTCTTGCCTTGGGGCTGTTCTTGAAATTATAGAGCCTTGTGGATTTTTACTGAATGACAAGCGTTTTAAAAGAGTTGTGATGGACTACCTGGATGAAAAATTGATAAGGATTTACAAAAGTTCAGATGAATTTTTTGAAGCAAAAAAAAATGATAGAGTAGTTTTGATGACTACTAAGGCAAGTAAAATTTATACTGAATTTAAATTTAAATACAATGACACATTATTATTTGGAAGAGAAAGTTCAGGTGTCCCAGATGAAGTTCATAAAAGACTAGAGAATAGGATAAAAATACCAATGATTGAAAAAAAAAGATCCTTGAACCTCGCATCTTCAGTTGCAATAGTACTGTCAGAAAATATAAGACAATCAAATATTTATGGATCAAACAATTAAAAAAAAATTAGCACGAAATTGGTTTAAGACTTTACAAGAAGTAATTTGTCAAGAAATAGAAGAATTAGAAGGAAAGAAAAATATCTTCAAAATTAAAAATTGGGAAAGAGGAAGAAACTCAAATGAAGGTGGTGGCCAATTTAGAATATTAGAAAATGGGAAAATATTTGAAAAAGTAGGAGTAAATTTTTCTGAAGTTTACGGAAAATTTTCAAAAGAATTTAGAAATAGAATTCCTGGGGGAGATAAAAATCCAAACTTTTGGGCAGCAGGTATATCAGTAGTAATGCATATGAAAAACCCTCATGTTCCTGCTATGCATTTTAACACTAGATATATTTATACTTCTCATGGATGGTTTGGTGGAGGGATGGATGTTACTCCTTGCCTGAAAGATAAAAGTTTAGAAAAATGGTTTCATAATGAATTAAAGAAATCTTGTAATAAACATAATAAAAATTTTTATAAAAAATATAAAAAATGGTGTGATGAATATTTTTACTTGCCGCATAGGAAGGAACCAAGAGGTGTAGGGGGAATTTTTTTTGATTATAAAAAAGAAAATTGGGAAAAAGATTTTAGTTTTGTAAGAGAAGTAGGAATAAGTTTTAAAAATATTTTTAGAGAAATTATACTAAAAAAATATAAGAAAAAATGGTCAAATAAACAAAGAGAAATTCAATTAGAAAAAAGAGGTCGATATGTTGAATTTAACTTACTTTATGATAGAGGTACAAAGTTTGGTTTACAAACGAACGGTAATGTTGAGGCTATTTTAATGTCACTACCACCTGTCGCTAAATGGAAATAAATTATGGAAAAAGAGCCGATCACAGTTAGAGGTTTAAAAAAATTAAAAGAAGAATTGATTTTCTTAAAAGAGAAGAAAAGACCTGAGATAGTTGCGGCCATAGCTGAAGCAAGATCACATGGAGATCTAAAAGAAAATGCAGAATATCATGCTGCAAAAGAGCAACAATCTCACAATGAAGGAAGAGTTCAAGAAGTTGAAGATATAATAGCTAGAGCAAATGTTATTGATGTTTCAAAATTAGATAACGACGGAAAAGTTATATTTGGTTCAACTATAATGCTACAAAATTTAGATACTGAAGAAAATTTGAAATATAAGATTGTTGGAAAGGATGAGGCAAACTTGAAAGAAAAACTAATATATTTTAAATCGCCAATAGGTATGGGTCTAATTGGTAAAAACAAGGGTGATTTAGTTGAAATTAAAACTCCTGCAGGCGTGAAAAATTTTGAAATAAAAGACGTTAAATATATTTAATTATTTAATACGTTATCAATTTGTTTATTACTTAATTTAAAGCTGTTATTTATCCACAAGTCCTCGAGTAATCTAATTTTTTGTCCAAATTCTTTACCTTCTTTTAAATTGTATTTTTCAAGTAAATCCTGTGCTTTTAACGGAAAAATAGGTTTCTTAAACTGTTCAAAATATTTTTTTAATTGAATTAGTTTTTTTGGCGCTGTTTTAGAGTTAAAAATTTTTAAATCTAATAAATCAATAACGTAAGATTTATTATTAAAATAAAAAATCCTTTGTAGATTTTTTTTATTGAAATAGTCTTTTTCAGAGAATAATTCATAATTTTCAATAAGAAACTTTATTCTTTTTTTGTATTCATTTGATAAATTATACTTAAATAAAAAATAATTTGCATTATCAGTTTCATCTATAATTAAGTATGAAATCAAAAAAATAAATGTTTTGTTTTTAAATATATTTTTTGAGTAGTCATTCATTTTTTCTAAATTATTAAGATTTACAAGCTGAGGAAAAATTGTTGTTAAAATTTCTAATAAAAAAGAGTCTTTTGATAATTGTAAAAAATTTTTAGATAAAATAATTTTTTTTAATTCGCTCATTAATCTTTCTTTTGAAAGATTGGCTACACCAGCAATATTTTGCTTGATTGATTTTTTTACTGATGAATTATGAGGGTGATTACTATAATTTATAAAGAATCTCACATATCTCAATATTCTTAAATAATCTTCCTGAATTCTATTATCTGCATTACCAATAAAAATTACCTTTCCCTCTTCTATATCTTTTGCACCTCCATTTGGATCAAATAAATTACCTTCTTTATCAGCATAGATAGAATTAATGGTAAAATCTCTTCTTAATGAATCCTTCAACCAGTCTGTTGTATATCTAACATTTGCATGTCTTCCATCGGTATCAAAATCTTCTCTTAATGATGTGATCTCAAAATTTTTTTGTCCTATATTTGCAGTAATAGTTCCGTGTTTTATGCCAGTTTCAAAGAATTTAATGTTATTTGATTGCAAACATTCTTTAACTTGGTTTGGATTTAAATTCACAGCTAAATCAATATCATCCACTTCCTCTTGATTTAAAATTTTTCTTACACAACCCCCTACATATCTAATTTCACTTGTGTCATTAAAGTTAGATATCGAGTCAAAAAGTTTTGAAATTTCAGTGCTTTTATAAATCTTTAAAAAAGAGCTATCTTTAAGAGTAAATTTTTTGTTTGTTTTAAAGATTTTTTTAAAAAAATTGTACATAAGTGGCTGGGGTGCTAGGATTCGAACCTAGGATGGCGGTACCAAAAACCGCTGCCTTACCACTTGGCTACACCCCAAAATTAATTTCATATATCACAAAAAAAAAGCTTTATATAGTTTTTGATAAATTACACCAATAGTTTTTATAATTTTTTCTTAATAATTTCTTTGCATTTATTGCGGCTTTTTTGGACTTAAAATACCCAACGATTGTTGAGCCAGATCCTGACATTCTTACATATGAATTTTTATCAATATTTAAAAAATAATCTCTAAGTTTCTGAAGTCTAGGATATTTTTTTGTAGATATGATTTCTAAATCATTTTTTAACTTTGACATTAAATTAAAGTCAATATTTTTTGACTTTATTTTTGATAATTGTGGTTTTGAGTAATGTCTAACTCGGTTAAAGATAGCTTTTGTAGAACAGCCGAAATTGGGTTTAACCATTAATACGAACATTTTTAAATTTTTTTTAATTTTTGTAGTTTTTTTTTTGTAAGAAATAATTAAATTTTTTTGGTCAATACCCAAAATTACATCTGACCCTATTTTTGAACATAAATTATATCTCTCCTTTATTGTTAAATTGATTTTGTTTTTTTTTTCAAAGTAATTTATTAAAGAGGCTGCATTCATAGAACCCCCACCAAGTCCAGCTTTTTGAGGAATATTTTTTTTTATAGAAATTAAATATTTATGATTTTTTAATTTTTTTTTTTTATCTAGGATATTTAACAAATTACTAACAGTATTTACTTTTGGTACTTTATTAGAAAAATCTCCTGAAAATTTTACTACATGATTTTTATTATTTATTCTTTTTATAAAAATTTGATCATGTAAGTCAACAAAAGCAACTAGAGTTTCTAAATTATGAAGTTTTGATTTTCGTTTTCCTAGTACGTTGAGAGATAAATTAACTTTTGCGTGTGATTTAATCTTTTCAAATCTCATTAATTATGATTTTTCTAAACCCTCTAGTAACTTAGATTTTATTTTTGATTTCATTTTATCTTCCGTTTCCTCAAGCTCTAAAACAGCTCGCCAATAATAGTTTGCTTGTAGTTTTTTATTTAGTCTCCAAAGAACATCGCCATAATGATCGTTAACAATTGGATCGTCTGGCATAAGCTGCAAGGCTCTTTTTAAATATTTTTCAGCATTAATATAATCACCAATCAAATAATAGCCCCAACCAACAGAGTCCGTTATATATGGATCATCTTCTTTTTGTTTGTAGGCTGATTGTATCATTTCTATTGCTTCATCTATTTTGTGATTTCTCTCTAGCCAACTATAAGCAAGATAATTCATAGTATATGGTTCATTTGGATATATTTTTAAACTCTCCAACAAATCTTTGTCTGCTTTTTCATAATTTCCCATCCTTTCATAGCTGCTACCTCTTCTGTATAGGATCCTTGAGAGCGCATAAGAATTCTTTTCAACTTTTTTCATTAATTCGGTGTAATATTCGATAGCAATTTCATAATTTTCAAAACCTTTGTTAATATTCGCATAGTCATAAAGGATTTTTAAAGTTGGAGACTGTATAGAATTGAAATGCTTCTTAATATAAATTACAGCTTCTTCTTCTGAATTATCTTCAGATAGTATTCTTCCAATCTTTTTTGTTTTATACCAAAAGTATAATTTATCTTTTTTTTTGAAATCTTCTAAAATTTTATTTGCTTGGTAATTATTCTTATTTAAGTAATAATTTTCAGCAAGCAAGGTCCGATTGAAATAAAATTCAGGATTTAAGTATTCTGATATTCTTAAATAAAAATTTGACTGATCAAAAATATTTTGAGTAGAAAATAAATTAGATACCAAATAAAAGATCTCAGCCAAAATATCATTTTCGTTTTTACAAGAGAAATGAGTTTTAAATTTTTTATAATCTTCATTATCAATCCAATCTTTTATTTGATGTAATAATATACTATCTCCTAAAGGTTCAATTCTTTTAGATACTTCATTTACTTTTTTAAGTTCTTTATTCTCAATCAGATTTGCAAAATAAAAATACATATATCTCGAATAATCTCCATCAGAGCTATTTAATAACCTTTCAAAATATGAATTTGTTTTTTGTGAGTTTAAATAACAATTCTGAAAAGCAGCTGCAATTAAACTTAATGATCCATATTTATTATCTTCAACAGCCTCTTTTTTGAGAAAAAGATAATTAAAATCTTTTAAAATTTTGTAAATTACGTATTCGTAAGTTCCATCATCTTTGTCCATTTGGAATTCTTTGATTCTTCTATTGGCTTGTTTAAAATCTTTTTTCTTAAAGCTATCAACTAAAAGGAGAAGGTTAAGCTCAAAAGTATTTGAATTAATATCATTTTTTGAAATTTTTATTTGATCTATTCCTTTTTTAACTTGTCCATTTAAAACTAGTGAAAATACATACTTTTTTAAAAAATTATCATGTTTTTGAATTAGAAATTTAGATGAATTGAAATAATCAAGTGCTGCCTCATTTTTTTGATTACCTAATGAAACTAAAGCAGAAAAATAATTAGAGAGATACTTTTGGTTGAATTTATCCCCCTTAGATGTACTCGAATATGTACTGGTTTGCAGTACCAAAAATGATAAAATTACTAATATAATTTTCATATTTAAATTTATGACTTTAAATCTCAAAAATCAAAATGACATATTAAACCGTGAAAATCTTAACTCAAATGAAATTGAGTATATATTTAACGATAAACCAATTAACAGACTTAAAACTAAACCACAGCTAGAAGATAAAAAAAAACTTCTGTTAGAATTAAAGAGTGAAATCGAAAATATAGATAATTGTGAACTAAAGAATAATGCTAAGCAACTAGTATTTGCTGATGGGAACTGCGAAAGTAAAATTATGATAATCGGTGAAGGTCCAGGTCAAAAAGAAGACGAGCAAGGGAAGCCATTTGTGGGAGACGCTGGGCTATTATTAAATAAAATGTTGGAGGCTATTCAAATAAAAAGAAATAATATTTATATTACTAATGTTGTTAACTATCGACCACCAAATAACAGAAAGCCTGAGCCTTCAGAAATTAATAGATATTCGAATTTTCTTCGAAAACATATTTCAATTATTGATCCTAAAATTTTAATTCTGATGGGTAGTACAGCCATGGAATCACTTTTTGGATCTAAGATAAAAATTTCAAATGAAAGAGGTGTTTGGAAAGATTTAATCATTCACAATAAAACATACTTGACAATGATCACATTTCATCCTGCATATTTATTAAGGCAAGCTGAACAAAAAAAATATTCTTGGGCTGATTTAAAACAAATCAGGAAGAAAATTGATGAATTAAGAATATCAGTCTAACTTTACGATGATAGAAATACATAAAAAATATATAAATTGGTGGAGAGAAAAACTTAATCTTTCAAATTATGGATTATTGTGGATTACTTTTATTAAAGGTTTGATAATTGGAGTACTTTTATATCATTTTTTTATTACTTAATGAAAAAAATTATAGCTGGAGTTGATGAAGTTGGTAGAGGAAGTTTAATTGGTCCAGTGTATGCTGCAGCTGTTATTCTTAAAAAAAATATTAAAAAGAAAGAAATCAAAGATTCAAAGAAATTAACTAAGATTGATAGAGAAAAATTAGCAAAATATATAAAAAAAAATTCTACTTGGGCAATAGGTTCGGCCTCAGTTAAGGAAATAGAAAAACTAAATATTTTAAATGCTAGTTTATTGGCCATGAAGAGAGCTATAAAAAAACTAAAAGTTAAACCAAGTTTAGTACTTATTGATGGAAATAAATCGCCAGAATTAAGAAATTATCTTATTAAAACAATAATAAAAGGAGACCAAAAAATTAAAGAAATATCAGCAGCGTCAATAATTGCAAAAGTTTCAAGGGATAAACTGATGCTCAAAATGTCAGAAAGTTTTAAAAAATATAAATGGGATTTAAATGCTGGTTATGGAACTAGAGATCACATTCATGCTATAAGAAAATTTGGAGTAACTAGATTTCATCGAAAAACATTCAATCCTATACACAACATATTGAGTCACAGAAAAAAATAGTAACAAGTAGACTCAAAATAATTCAATCTCAGGTTGACGGAGACTCTACTCTGGAGTCTAATTAATAATTAAAAAATGAGTAATCAAACTTTAAAAAACAAAATTATTAATGGAGATAGTTTAAAGGAGTTAAAAAAAATTCCTGATGAAACTTTTGATCTTATATTTGCTGATCCCCCGTACAACCTTCAATTAAAAAAAGAATTGAGTAGACCAGATACATCTAAAGTAGATGCTGTAGACGATAAATGGGATCAATTTGAAAGTTTTAAAAGTTATGATGAATTTACTTTTAATTGGTTAAAAGAATGTAAGAGAATTTTAAGAAAGAATGGATCGATTTGGGTAATTGGTAGTTATCACAATATTTTTAGAGTGGGTGCTACAATCCAAGATTTAGGTTTTTGGATACTAAACGACTTAATTTGGAATAAAAATAATCCAATGCCAAATTTTAGAGGAACGAGGTTTACTAACGCACATGAAACACTTATTTGGGCATCAAAAAGTGAGGGGTCGAAATACACTTTCAATTATCAATCATTGAAATGCTTAAATGATGACCTCCAAATGAGATCTACATGGAGCCTTCCAATCTGTAATGGCAAAGAAAGATTAAAAAATAATGGAAAAAAAGTCCATTCTACTCAAAAACCAGAAGCGTTACTCCATAGAATAATATTAGCCTCATCAAATAAAAATGATTTTATTTTAGATCCATTTTTAGGATCAGGTACCACGGCTGTTGTTTCTAAAAAATTAGGTAGAAAGTATTTTGGAATTGAAAAGGAAAAAAATTATTTTGATGCTACAAAAAAAAGATTAGACAATACAAATGTTATAAAAGATGAATATCTGGATACACTTCAAAATAATAGATCAAAACCAAGAATTCCTTTTGGATCATTAGTTGAAATGGGTTTGATTAAACCTGGAACAGAAATTTATGATCAAAAAAAAAAGGTAAATGCTAAAATTATGGCGGATGGAAGTATAAAGTATCAGCAATCAGAGGGTTCAATCCATAAAGTTGCAGCAAAAATTGTTGGTGCAGAAAGTTGTAACGGATGGACTTTTTGGCATTATAAATCTGGAAATACTTTAAGACCAATTGACGATTTGAGACAAAGATTAATGCCTACAAATTAAGATCTGTAAATTTTTCCCAAGTAGTTTTCAAGAAATGTTTCATTTTTTGTAAGATATTTTAAAATTTTATTTCTAATAAAAACATTAATTGGATTTGATAAGTGAAACGAAAAATGGTTTAACTTTGATTTATTGTTAATAGAAGAAATACAACGTATCCGTTCTTGATAGAACTCATTTGTACCACTCAAAATACTTTTTAATACATCGTTTGCAGTTTCAATGCTTTGGGAAGCTCCTTGAGCAAATGAAGGAGGAAAAGTGAATAAAGCATCGCCTGACAAAAAAATATTTTTTTTATTTAGACTTGGAAATTCGCTGCTAACGTGAACAGGAAATGATTTCAGTTCACTTAAATTTTCTGAACTTATTTGCGATGTTTTTTGTAAACCTGATAATAGCGATGCTAAAAATTCTTCAGATTTGAATAAATCCTGATTTTGCAATTCATCTGGGGATAATTTTTTTTTTATAATAGCTACAAAATTGTATTCATTATTTTGATTTACAGGGTAGATCACATAGTGACTATTTGATCCCATATATATTGAAATATCAGTACCATAATCACCTTTTAATTTACCTCGTAATGCAACATTAAGATTATATTTTGGATATATGTTTTCATTAAAAATTAGTGACCTCGTTTTTGAAAAAATACCGTCCGAAATAATTAAATAATCGAATTCTTCATTTTTATTATCTTCAAAAAAAATTCTGATACCATTAGAATTATCTACTTTTTTTATATTTGAATTAAATTTTATTTTTTCTTGTGGGATGTTTTGAAATAAGAATTT
The DNA here is from genome assembly GCA_902552755.1 of uncultured Pelagibacteraceae bacterium. Taxonomy (GTDB): domain Bacteria; phylum Pseudomonadota; class Alphaproteobacteria; order Pelagibacterales; family Pelagibacteraceae; genus Pelagibacter. The sequence continues at coordinate 17,601 of CACDHV010000008.1, forward strand.
TAATAATGTTGATCTTTTTAAGGTAGTGTATCTATTAGAGTAATCATTAAATTGTGTGAGGTCTATATCGCAAATTTTTTTTGAGTTATTTGCTTGTATGAAATTCACTTTTGAGGGAAAACTGACCTCAGAAACGGATATATTTTTAAATCCAATACTATTTAATAATTTTATACTATTTACTGATAATTGAATTCCATAACCTTCAAGGAAATTATAATCATCTTTTTTTTCAAATATTTTATATTCAAAATCTTTTTGATTATTTAATAAATTTGCAAAATATAAGCCTGATATTCCTCCACCAATGATTGCAATTTTTTTCATTAATTTATTTAATACTATTAAGTATTTTCTTTGTAAACGAAGGTAAAGTCCAATTACTTAAATCTTTAACATTAATAAAAAATCCATCACTATTTTCTGGTAAATTATTTTTCATATTAATTGCAATTCTCATGTCGATATTTGACATTTTTATATTGATTCTTTTTCCTACATGATTTTTAAATTTTGTCTTAGGTATCTCATTCATAGGGAATATAGGCATATCTTTTAAAAAGTTAAATTTTCTGTTTTTTAAAAGATAGTAATTATTCTTCTTATTTTGAAAAATATTTGCCTCAAAAAACTTTTGTTTATTAAATTTACTTATTTTGATTATTTTAAAGTCATTTTTTTTAAGGGATTTGCAATTGGTTGAGATGGGACATTGATCACAAAGTGGATGAGATGGTTTACAGATTAATGCACCTATTTCCATTATAGCTTGAGCATAATCACTAGCTCTTATTGTTTCTGCAAAAAAAATTTTTTTTTTATGTAAATTTTCCTTAGAAATTTCTTTTTCTTTTTTTAAATAAAATACCCTTTTTAAAACTCTTTCAACATTTCCATCTAAAGGAATTATTTTCTTATTGAATGCGATTGCCATAATTGCTTTAGATGTATAATCACCAATCCCAGGAAGAGATTTTAAATCTTCCTCATTTTTTGGAAGCTGCCCCTTAAATTCATTTATAATTTTTTTTGCTGTTTTTTTAAGATTTCTGGCTCTTGAATAATACCCTAATCCTTCCCAACATTTCATCAATTTATCATCTCTAACTCTTGATAAACTTTTTAAATCTGGGATTTTAAAAATAAAGTTTTCAAAATAAGGTATTACGGTTTTAACTTGAGTTTGCTGCAACATAAATTCACTCACTAAAGTAAAGTATTCTTTTTGAACTCTAGAGACTTTTCTTCGCCAAGGTAGATCTCTCTTATTATTATCGTACCAATTTAAAATTTTATTTGGTATGTTTTGGCTTGTCATATGAATTTTAAATATAATACTAAGCAGAGAACTAAATCTGTTCAAGGACTAAGATCTTTTAAAGATACTTTGCCCCAAGAAGCAAAAAGAATATTGAATAAAAAAGGTAAAATTTATTCAAATACTTTGGATAATTGGAAATTTCTTGTCGGTAAGGAATTATTTAATGTTTCTTATCCAAGATCATTTAAAAATTCTAAATTAAATGGAAGCTGTTTAAACATAATGGTCAAAAGAGGAAATGAAGTAGATCTTGAATACTCTAAAAAAGAAATAATAAAAAAAATGAATATATTTTTTGGTTATAATGTAGTTGACGACATAAAATTAAAGACTTTTGAGGGAGAATTTGAAAAAATTAAAGAGGAAAAAATAAATAATGCGACAAATAATAAAAATATTAAGAAGATTACCAATATTAAAAATGATAAAATAAAACATTCACTATTAGAATTAAATAAATTATTAAAATCGAGATGAAAAAAATATTTATACAAACTTTTATAATATCTTTAATTTTTGTAAGCATTTATGCAAAGGCAGATATTAAATCGATCACAGAGGGTGATGTAGATGCTAAAGTAAAACTAATAGTTTTTGAATCTTTAACATGTAGTCATTGTGCAGATTTCCATAAAAATGTTTATCCTAACTTAAAAACTGATTTTATAGATAAAGGTTTAATTTTAATCGAATTTAGAAATTTTCCATTAGATATGGCTGCATTTAATGCGTCTAAAATAGCTCATTGTAAGAATGATGGAAATTCAGAAATACTCCATCATTTATATAAAAATCAAAGCAGCTGGGTAAGAGGAAGCACTATTGAAGATCTCAACAAAAATCTAAAGAAGGTAATTCAAGAATCAAATTTTAAATTAGATTTTGATAAATGTATAGCAGACTCAAAAATTGAAGATTTTATTTTAGAAGACCGAATCAACGGGGCTAAAAACTACAAAATAGAGGCAACACCAACACTTATAATCAATGGTGAAAAGTTCGAAAATACATCCAACTATAAAAAATTAAAAAAATATATAGAAAAACTGATATAAGCAATTTAATGGAGTTTAAAAAAATCCAATTAAATGGCTTTAAGTCTTTCGCAGAGAAAACGAACTTTTTAATTGAAAAAGGCCTTACAGGAATTGTTGGTCCTAACGGTTGTGGCAAGTCAAACATAGTTGAATCTCTCAGATGGTGTATGGGAGAGACTTCGGCAAAAAGCATGAGAGGGTCAGGGATGGAAGATGTTATATTTTCAGGCACATCAAATAAACCTTCAAAAAATATTGCTGAAGTAGTTTTAAGCTTGAACAATGAAAATAAGGATGGACCACACCAATACAATGATCTAGAGGAAATAGAAATTAGAAGAAAGATTGAGAAAGATAAAGGATCAAAGTTCTACATAAACAACAAAGAAGTTAGAGCAAAAGATGCACAAATGTTTTTTGCAGATCTATCTACAGGGGCTCATTCACCATCATTAATCAGTCAAGGTAGAATTGGAGCATTAGTTACTGCAAAACCATCTGATAGAAGAGCTATCCTAGAAGAAGCTGCTGGAATAGCTGGATTGCATGTTAGAAGGCATGAGGCAGAAATTAGATTAGGAGCAGCAGAAAATAATTTAAAGAGAGCTGATGAACTTAGAAGACAACAAGAAAAACAATTGGCAAACCTAGAAAAACAAGCAGAGGAGGCTGCAAAGTATAAATTAATTTCTGAAGAAATTAAAAAAGTAGAGGCGGGGCTTTATTATTTAAGACTTATAGAAATTGATAAAGAAATTACTTTAGAAAATGAAGTGAATAATGAAGCGGATGGGAAAGTTGAGGAATTTAATAGACAAATTGATGACTTAGATAATAAAATTAAAAATGAAATTGAAAGAGTAGAGCCAATAAGACAAAAAAATATTGAAAATTTATCCAAGATTCAAAGGTTAAATCTTGAACTAAAGGCTTTAGATGAGGAAAGTACTAGAATAAATGAAGAGATAGACACAATAAAGAGTTCTATAAAAGTTATAGACGAAGACATAGATAGAGAAAAAAGCATTGTAATTGACGCAAATTCTAACGAAAAAAGATTAAAAGAGGAAAGAAATATCCTAATTGATACAGATTCAAAATATTATGAGACAGAAAAACTCTCAAATCAAGACCTTGAAAATTCTAAATCAAAATTAAAGAATGAACAAGACAGAATGGATGTGTTGTTGGAGAGTTTCAGTGCCGAGACATTAAAAAAATATAATGAAATTATTAGCAACATAAAAAATCAAATCGAAGAAGTTAAAAAACTAGTTTCTGAAAATAGAAATCACCAGACAATAAAAATTTTAGATGAGTGTATAGTTAATTTGTCTTACTTAACTATGAAAGTAAAAGAAGTTGAAAATGACGATGTAATTTCAACTCTAACATCAAAAAGTGATCAAATAAAAAAATTACAGGACGATTATGCTGAAAATTATAGTAAAAACCAAAACATAAAAAATGAGTCTGTCAAAAGAAAAGAGAGAATAAGTATAATTGATCAGGAATTTGAAAGCTGGCAAAATCTTTTAAGTAATTCTGAAAAAATGGTAAATGAACTCAATGCGAGAAAGAGTAAGCTTGTAGATAAATTAAGTGATCTAGAAAAACAGCCAGAATTTCAAGCGGAAAAAAAAGGAAAGATTTCTGAAAACTTAAGAATTTCAGAAAATGAAAAAAATGAAAATGAAATTTTAGTTGAAAAAATTGATAATAATATTAAAGAAATTAGAGTTCAGTTAAGTAATACAAAAGAAAGTTCCATAGAAATTAGAGAAAAGAAAGCAAGCTCTGGAGCAACCATCGAAGGTTTGAATAAAAGAAGAAATGATCTTTTGGAAAGAGTTATGACAGAGTTGAATGTTGAAGAAGACAATATACTTGATTATTCAAATCTTGAAAAGCATGCTGGATTTCCTGACTTAGTTACTCAAGAAGAGTTACTAGATGAAAAAAAGAGGGAAAGAGAGAAACTTGGATCTGTTAATTTAAGAGCAGATGATGAAACTGAAAAATATAAAACTGAAATAAAAAAAATGGAACAAGATAGACAAGATCTTGTTACAGCTATATTAAAATTAAAAGAAAGCATAACAGAACTTAATCAAAAGGGTCGAGAAAGATTGTTAGATGCTTTTGAGAGAGTGAGTAGAAAATTTAATGAAGTTTACACAAAATTATTTAATGGGGGTAGTGCTAAATTAGAACTAGTAGACTCTGACGATCCACTAGATGCTGGTTTGGAAATGCTAGTAAGTCCTCCTGGAAAAAGACTTCAGTCAATTACCCTGCTTTCAGGTGGTGAACAGGCTTTGACAGCATTATCCTTAGTATTTGCAGTATTTTTAACTAACCCCGCACCTATCTGTGTTCTAGATGAAGTAGACGCTCCACTAGATGATGCAAATGTAACAAGATTTTGTAATCTTTTAAATGAACTGACAAAGATTACTTCTACAAGATTTATAATAGTAACCCACCATGCGTTAACTATGTCAAAAATGGATAGATTATATGGAGTAACGATGCCAGAGAAAGGGATAAGTCAACTAGTTGCTGTTGACCTTCAAAAAGCCGAGAGTATGGTTGCTTAGGCTAATGGAAGAGGAAGATTTTAAAACTCGCCTTAAAAGTGCAAAAAATAGAGCAAAATCCAAATATTTTGAAAGTAAAGAGCCGTCATCATCTGGAATGGGTCATGCTTTTAAGATGAGCACTGAATTAGTTGCAGCAGTAGCTGTTGGGACAATTATTGGGTTTATTTTAGACAATTGGTTTGGTACTAAGCCATGGTTAATTTTAATATTTTTTTTTGTAGGAGTAATTGCAGGAATTATGAATGTGATTAAATCAGCAAAAAAAATGCAAAAAAAATAAGAGAACATAATGGCATCAAATCCAATGTACCAATTCAATGTTTATAGAATTGGTCCGGAAATTAAATTAGGCTCAGTCGATATCTCTTTTACTAATGCAAGTTTGTTCATGGTGATTAGTTCTTTAGCTATTTTGATAATTTTTAATCTAGGAGCGAAGAAAAAAACTCTAATACCTGATAAACTACAATTACTATCAGAACTAAGCTATTCCTTTGTCGCCAAAATGATTAGTGATACGGCAGGATCTAAAGCAAAACCCTACTTTTCATTTATTTTCTCATTATTTATGTTTGTACTTTTTTGTAACATGTTTGGAATGATACCTTACGCATTTACAGTCACAAGTCATATCATAGTTACATTTATGCTTGCAGCATTTATTTTCGTTGGAGTTACAATTATTGGATTTATGAAACATGGATTGGGATATTTAAAGTTGTTTGTACCAAGTGGAGTTCCTATGGTTCTACTTCCACTAATAGTTGTTATTGAAATTATCTCATATTTAAGTAGACCTATTAGCTTATCGGTCAGACTATTTGCAAATATGATGGCTGGTCACACAATGATGAAGGTATTTGGAGGCTTTGTTATAAGTTTAGGAATTATAGGTGGGTGGCTTCCACTTAGTTTTTCGGTTGCACTTACAGGTTTGGAGATACTAGTTGCTTTTCTTCAAGCATATGTATTTGCAATTTTAACATGCATTTATTTAAATGATGCATTAAATCTACACCATTAATAAAAAAAAGGAGGATAAATGGAATTAGAAGCAGCAAAAATGATAGGAGCAGGATTAGCAGCTATCGCACTAGCAGGAGCGGGAGTTGGTATAGGAATTATCTTTGGTAATTACTTATCTGGTGCTATGAGAAATCCGTCTGCAGCTCAAAAACAATTCCCTAACTTGTTATTAGGATTTGCTTTAGCTGAAGCAACAGGATTGTTTGGCCTAGTGGTTGCGTTGATTATTTTATTTGCATTTTAGTTAATGTTAAAAAAAATAGTTATTTTGTTATTCGTTACATGCTTAGCATGTTTTAATACAGTATTTGCCGCTGAAAGTGGTGGTATGCCTCAACTTAATCCAGAGTTTTGGATTTCTCAAATCTTTTGGCTTATCATCACGTTTGGAATACTTTTTATTGTTTTAACTAAAGTTATATTGCCTAAGATTAGCGATAACTTAGAGACTAGAAAGTCACAAATACTTGAAAATATTGAGACAGCAGATAAGCAAAAAGAGGAAAGTCAAAAAAAAATTGACGAATATGAAAAGATTATTTTAGACAGCAAACTTAAAGCTAAAAGTTATTTTAATGAGGCTAGAGAAAAGATTTTGGATGATATTAATAAAAAAAGAGCTGCATTGGAGAAAGATCTTGATGAAGAAATAAATAAAGTAGAAAAGGAATTGTCAGATCTAAAGAGTGAGTCAGGAGAAAAAATAAATAAAATAGCAGCTGAAACATCAGCTGAGTTAATAAAAGAGCTAATTGGTGAAGAAGTAAATAGTAGCAGCATAGCAGCAATTGTAGAAGACCAATCAAAAATAAACAAAGTGGGAAAAAATGTTTGATGCAACTTTTTGGGTAGCAATATCGTTTTTTATTTTTATAGGTCTATTGGTATATTTTAAAATACCTCAGAATATAAATAATCTCCTTACAAAAATGATAGGAGATATAAAAAAAGAAATCGATGAAAGTGAAAAGTTAAGAGTTGAGTCAAAAAAACTATTAGATGAAGCTCAGGCTAAACTTAATTCTGCAGGAATGGAATCAAAAAAAATCCTTGATCAAGCTAAAACTGAATCTGAACAACTTGTTATAAGTATGAATGAAAAATTTCATAAATCTTCTGAAATAAAGAAGAATTTAACACAAACAAAAATTAATCAGATGAAAGAGGGAGCAATTAAAGAAATCAAAGATACTTCTGTCAAAATTGCACTGGAGTCAGTGAAAAAAATTATAACATCTACTGTTGATAAATCTAAATTAGATAATCTGTTTGAAAAAAATCTTGAAGAAGTAAAGACTGAATTAAAAAAAATTAATTCATAACTAAATTACGTTACATTTTCTTAAAATAATATAAAATCCAAATTATGAATTCGATAATAATAGGATCAGGTTTTGGTGGTATGGCTGCAGCATTAAGATTAAAAGCTAAAGGCCATAATGTAACCTTGATTGAAAAACATGAAGATTTAGGAGGACGGGCGAGAGTTTTTAAAAAAAATGGGTTTACATTCGATGGTGGTCCAACTGTAATAACAGCGCCCTACTTAATTCATGAATTATTTCAACTTTTTAACAAGAATTCAAAAGATTATTTAAAAATAAAATCTTTAAAAACTTGGTATCAATTTGTTTTTGAAGATGGTTTTAAGTTTGACTATTCTGGTGATGAGGAAGAAATGGTTAATCAAATAAGAAAGATTAACAAAAAAGATGTAAATGGATATAAAAATTTAGTTAATTTTACAAAAAAGATTTTTGATAAAGGTTTTACTGAACTATCAGATGTTCCATTTGATAAACCCTCTTTTATGTTAAAGCAAATACCCTCTTTATTTAATCTAAAGAGTTATAAATCTGTTTATGGTTTAGTTTCCTCTTACATAGAAAACGAAAAATTAAGAAGATTACTTAGTATGCATCCACTATTGGTAGGTGGTAATCCTTTCACAACAACTTCAATATATGGACTAATCTTATATTTGGAAAAAAAATGGGGAATTCATTACTCAATGGGAGGAACTGGTCAAATAATAAATGGCATGGAAAAATTAATGAATGAAGAAAATATAAAAATATTAAAGGGATGCGAAGTAAATAAAATCGTATCAAATAAAAATAAAATAACTGGCGTTGAACTAAACAACGGGGATAAAATAGATACAGATAATGTAATTTGTAACGCTGATCCACCTGCAGTTTACTCAAAATTAGCAAACACAAATAGTAGTAATTCTATTTTTAATTGGAAAATGAAAAGAATGGAATATTCAATGGGTTTGTTTGTGTATTACTTTGGAACCAAAAAAGTTTACGATGATATTGAACATCATACCATTAAATTTGGAGATAAGTATAAGGAACACTTGGATGATATTTTTAACAAAAAAAAATTAAATGAAGATATTAGTTACTATTTACATAGACCAACAGCTACAGACAAATCTATGGCGCCTGATAATCATGATTGTTTTTATGTTTTGGTGCCCGTTCCTAATAACCAATCTGGTATAGACTGGTCTATTGAAGGAGATAAGATGAAAAACTTGGTTATTAAAAAAATGGAGGAAAGTTTACTGCCTAATCTACGTGAAAATATTGTTGAGGATTTTTACTTAACTCCAGATTATTTTGAGAAAGAGTTAAATACAAAATATGGCTCAGGTTTTTCTATTCAACCAAAATTTACACAATCAGCTTATTTTAGATTTCATAATAAATCAGAGATTTTTGATGGTTTGTATTTTGTTGGAGCAGGTACTCATCCTGGAGCAGGTGTGCCAGGAGTACTATCTTCGGCAAAAGTCTTAGACAAAATTTTGTAATGGAGAAAAAGAGTTTTCTATCAATATACGCAAAATCATTTAACTGGGCTGGTTTTTTTCTTCCAAAAGAAATTTATTTTAAATGTTCTAATTTATACGATTTTTGTAGAACTTTAGACAATATAGCAGACGATGAGGACACAATTGATGTTAAATTAAGAAGATTTCTAAACTTCAAAAAAAATTTTATCAATAAAGAATTTCAGAACCATATAATTAAAAATATGTGGATATTAATGGACGAATATAATATTTCCACAAAAATTGTGGAAGACTTATTCGATGGTGTGGAGTCTGATATTCAAAATGAACTAAGATTAAATTCAAAAAAGGAATTATTAATTTATTCATATAGAGTAGCAGGAACTGTTGGATTAATGATGGCAAAAATTTTAAATGTCACTAGCTCTAATTCTCTTAAATCGGCTATAGATTTGGGAATAGCTATGCAACTAACAAATATTTCGAGAGATGTAGTAGAAGACTCAAAAAATAAAAGATTTTATATAAAGCATAATTTTGAAACAATAAAAGAAACATTGGCGACTGCAGATTTATTTTATGATAGTAGCTTTTCATCAATAAAAGATATTCCTTTAAGTCTTCGATTTTCAATTTTAGTTGCGAGAAGAGTTTATAGACAAATTGGAAGAAATATTATTAAGAAACAAACAATTCAAAATTATAATAAATCAGGTAAAATTTTTGTAAATAATTATGGCAAGATACTGCAAACATTATTATCTATATTTGACTTGCTGAAACTATCATTGATTAAAAAACATAATCACCTTAGAGATAAAGAACACAAATTAATTAATGAAGAAATAAATTTAAATGAAAGATTTTGATTTTGTAATAATTGGTGGAGGTTGCGCAGGATTATCTTTGGCATATGAATTAGAGACAAATAATAAGTTAAAAAATAAAACATTAGCTATTATTGAACCGAGAAATGAATACAAAAAAGATAAAACTTGGTCTTTTTGGAAGACATTCCCACATAGTTTTGAAGATTGTGTAAAAAAAAATTGGAAACATTTTTCTATAAATGTGCCTCAAAAGACTAAACATCTAAAGTGCAATAATTATCCATATCAAAGTATTGATAGTGGGCTATTTTATGAGAAGATAAACAATAGATTAAAAGAGAATAAAAATATTTCATTTCACAAAAATGATCAAAATATAAATTTTGATAACTCTTTAGTATTTAATAGTGTTCCAAATTTAAATAATCAGAACAATGGTCTATGGCAGCATTTTTGTGGGGTAGAAATAGAAACAAAAAAGGAATTTTTTGATGAAGAAATTATGAATTTAATGGACTTTGACTGCGAACAAAGAGGAAGTGTTCATTTTTTTTATACACTTCCATATTCAAAAAAGACAGCATTAGTTGAAACAACTTGGTTATCAGAAATGAATGACGATTCCCAAAAAGATTATGATCAGCAAATTAAAGAATATATTGAGAATAATTTAAAAATAAAAGATTATAAGATTACATATAAAGAAGTGGGTGCAATACCTCTTTTTTATCCAGTAATTAGCCAAGTTAAAAATAAAATTAATATTGGAACAGCTGGAGGTATGACAAGGTTAAGTACTGGTTATACTTTTCTAAATATTCAAGAACAAAGCAAATATATAAGCGAAAACATCGAAAACATTAGTAAATTGAAAACTTTTCAAATTGAAAAGAAATATCAATTTCTCGATAATATTTTTTTAAAAGTTCTGAAAAATAATCCAAGCAAAATGCCGAATATTTTTTTTAGGATGTTTAATAATAAATCTAATACTGTTATAAAATTTTTGTCGAATAGAAGCAATTTTTTTGAAGATTTATCAATAATATTAAATATGCCTAAGTGGATTTTTATAAAAGCACTTTTTTAAATAAAATGATCAAAATTAATTTTTACCACTCTTTAATTTTTTTTAATTTATGTATTTTTTTATCTGGGATAGAATACCTAAGAGAAGGTAGTTTCTTAATTATTTCATTATTTTTAATTTTAACAATTGGAATATCTCATGGATCTCTGGATCATATTAAAGGTAAGAAGCTTATCAAATATTTTGGATATGAATCAATGACTATTTTTTATTTAGGATATTTGTTTATTGGTGTAATTATAATATTGATTTGGTTAGTATTTCCAAAAGTATTACTTCTTTTATTTTTAATTGTTGCAGCTTATCATTTTGGTAAAGAGGACTCTGAATTTATTAATCAAAAGAAAAAATTTGAATTAATTTATTTTTTAAAAGGATCATTAATAATTACATCACCCTTATTTTTTCATAAAGAGGAAACGATTGCAATTTTTGAGACATTAAATTTTTATATTTCAAACAATTTAATAATATCTAACGAGATATTATTCATACTAATACTTTTATCTTTGGTCTCAGGGATTATTTTGTCATTAAATAAAAGTTTTGAAGCAAGGTCATTATTATTAATGGATTATTTATCAATACTAATCCTGAATTATTTTCTTAATCCAATAATTGCTTTTACGATTTACTTCTGCTTTTTACATTCTATTAGGCACTCGATTTCTTTAATTAGAGAAATAAATAAAAATTTGACAAAAGGTTTGCCGGTATTTATAAAAAAAGCGCTTCCACTTACAATTTTGACAATTTTTGGATATGTTGTTTCAATATCAATTCTGAATAATTATAACGATTTTAATGAAACTATATATCGAGTAATCTTTATTGGATTGGCCTCATTAACTTTTCCACATATATTGCTTGAATATTTAATTGAAAAAAATGAGCAATAAAAATATTAATTTAATTGGTTGGATTTTATTCATTATTTCTGCGTTAGGTTTTATTATATCAAGTATAGGAAGTTTTTGGGCTATGTTTGGCAGTTTTTTTTTTCTAGTTGCATGTATTGTTTTTTTAATTCCATTTTTTCGAAAGGATGAAGGTGAAAAATAATCATCTTAAAATACTTTTAGCAGCTCCCAGAGGTTTTTGTGCAGGTGTTGATAGGGCAATTGAAATTGTTAAGAAAAGCATAGAAAAATATGGCGCTCCTGTATATGTAAGACATGAAATAGTTCATAACAAACATGTAGTAGATGGTTTAAAAAAAATTGGCGCAATATTTGTTGAAGAGATTGATGAGATTGAGGATAAAACGAGACCTGTTGTCTTTTCAGCTCATGGCGTACCAAAATCTGTTCCTCAAGAGGCTGAGAGTTTAAATATGATTTTTGTAGATGCTACGTGTCCACTTGTATCTAAAGTTCATAGAGAAGCAGAAAATTTAGATAAAAAGGACATTCAAGTTTTGCTTATAGGTCATAAAAACCATCCTGAAGTAATTGGTACTATGGGTCAAGTCCCTGATGGAAAAATTGATCTTATAGAAACGATTGATGATGCAAAAAATTATGAAAGACGTGAAGATAAAAAACTTGCATATATAACACAAACAACATTGTCGGTTGATGATACTAAAGATATTATAAATGTTTTAAAACAACGTTTTCCTGATATTCACGAGCCAAAAAAAGATGATATATGTTATGCAACCACGAACAGACAAGCAGCAGTAAAAAAAATTGCAAAAGAGTGTGATAATGTGTTTGTGATTGGTAGTAGAAATTCATCTAACTCAGTTAGATTGGTTGAAGTAGCTAAAAATAATGGATGTAAAGATGCTGAATTAATTCACTCAGAAAGCACTTTTCCACTAGAAAAAATATCTAAATGCAAAACAATAGGTATTTCATCTGGCGCTTCGGCTCCTGAAGTATTAGTTAATGAGTTCATAGATAATATAAAAAAAAAATTTACTGTAGAAATAGAGGAAATTGAAATAATTAAAGAAAATGTAACATTTAAAATTCCAGGAAAATTAAATTAATGGCCGTATATACAAGGATAAATCAAAACGATTTAAGCTTGATCGAGAAAGAATTTAAGATTGGTAAAATTCTATCATTTTCAGGGATAAAAAAAGGTATTGAAAATACTAATTACTTAATAAGAACAAAAAATAAAAAAATAATACTGACTATTTTTGAAAAAAGAGTTCAAAAAAAAGATTTACCTTTTTTTATGAACCTTATGTTTGGTTTATCTAAAAATAAAATCAAATGTCCAGAGCCAATTAAGAATAAAAAAGGTAAATATTTATTCGAAATTAAAAATAAAACTGCATGTTTAGTAAGTTTTTTAGAAGGAAAAGATAAAAATCAACTTACATATAAAGATTGTTTTCAAGTTGGAAAAAATGCAGCTCTGTTACATTTGGCTGCAAAAAAATTAAGATTATATAGAAAAAATTCATTATCAGTAAATTCGTGGGGACCTTTATTGAATAGAATAGATAAAAAAATTAATAAACTTTCAAGTAATTTAATAGATACTATGCGAACAGACTTAGTCGATATCAAGAAAAAATGGCCAAAAAGTATGCCCAATGGAATAATACACAGTGATCTATTTATTGATAATATTTTTTTCTATAAGAAAAAATATTATGGGTTTATTGATTTTTATTTTTCCGCAAATGATTTTTTAGCTTATGAATTAGCAACATGTGTTAATGCACTATGTTTTAAAAAGATAAATAAAATTTATGTTTTAGACAAAAATAAATCTGCGCAATTATTAAGAGGTTACCAATCTGTCCGAAAATTGAATTATAAAGAAAAGAGTAATTTCAATACTTTATGCAGAGGTTCAGCTTTGAGATATCTTCTTACGAGATCATATGATTACTTAAATACTCCTAAAAAAGCATTAATTAAAATTAAAGACCCAAAAGAATATTTAGATAAATTAAATTTTCATAGAAAGTTAAACTCCTTTAAGGATTATTCCTAATGATTAAAATCTATACTGATGGATCGTGTTTGGGTAATCCTGGAAATGGTGGGTGGGCTGCAATCATTATAGAAGATGAAAAAAAAACCCTTATAAAAGGTAGCAAAAAAGATACCACTAACAATCAAATGGAATTACTTGCTCCAATAAAAGCTCTTAAAAAAATTCCTAAAGGAAGCAATGTTCAGATTTTCACAGACTCTAAATATGTGAAATCAGGAATAACTGAATGGATTCATAATTGGAAAAAAAATGGATGGAAAACAGCTAGTAAACAACCTGTTAAAAATAAAGATCTCTGGACTGAATTAGATCAAATGACTAATGAATTTCAAATAAAATGGAGTTGGGTCAAAGGCCACTCTACAGATGTTTTAAACAATGAGGTAGATTTAATTGCTAGAGAAGCTGCAAACTCCTAACGGGGGCACCTGGCAACAGAACGCCACTTATTATCTCTAGTAATTATTAATTTATTTACAATAAATGGGATTAGATATAGGTTATCAATAAGGCGACCGAGATACAGAACGCCCCTTCTTGCTAAATAATATCTAAAATTCCCTCTGCTGAAGATATTCCACAATTTTTAGTTTCTTCTTCCTCTTGAATATTTTGAACTTGAAGATTTTCTATAACCATTGCATAACGGCTTGATCTCATGCCCATACCTTTTGAGTTTCTATCAACTTCAGCACCTATTAGACTGGTAAATGACAAATAAGGATCAGCTAACATAGTTATATTTTCTCCTATATTATTCGCCTCACCCCAAGCATTCATTACATATGGGTCATTGACAGCTAGGCAAAATATTTTATCAATACCTTTATCTAAGATTTGTTGAGCATTTTTAACGTAACCTGGTAAATGAAATTTAGAGCATGTAGCTGTAAATGCACCAGGCAAACCAAATAATATTATTTTTTTTGGTCCTAGTATCTCAGATATATTTTGCTCCTTGGGTTCACCATCAACTAAATGGAAGATTTTTACATCAGGGATTTGATCGTTTACTTTTAACTTCATAATTTACTTTTAACGAAATTTTTTACTGCTTCTGTATCATTTTTTAATAGTTGAAAATTTTCCTCTTTACTATGAACATATTGTAGCTCTTTAGGTAGTTCTTCATGTTTATTTATTGCCTTATCTGTAGCAGCTGGAAATTTACATGGATGTGCAGTAGATAAAACTACACAATCATTAAAATTTAGCTTATTTGCAGCCCCTACTCCAACTGCAGTATGAGGATCTAATATGACACTACTTTTGTCAAAATGTTGTTTGATAATTTCTAAAGTTTCATTTTCATCGCAACTTTCTGAAATAAAATCTTTTCGGATAATGTCTAAGTTTGATTTTTCTATTTTATATTCATTATTCTTAACTTTTTTCATTATATCTGATGTAATGCCAGAATTAGAATTATTTACATAATAAATTAATCTTTCAAAATTACTTGCTAACTGAATATCCATACTTGGAGAAAGTGTTTCTTTAACTTTTTTTGAAACATAATCACCTTTAGAAATTGCTCGATGCAAAATATCATTCTCATTAGTTGCAACAATAAGTTTATCTATGGGCAATCCCATTTCTTTTGCAAGATAGCCTGCAAAAACATCTCCAAAGTTTCCTGTTGGTACTGAGAATGAAATTGGTTTATCACCACCAATTTTAAAATAAGTATAAAAATAATAAACAGCTTGAGCTATAATTCTTGTCCAATTAATAGAATTTACCCCTGACATATTTATTGATTTAGAAAAATTTAAATCCGAAAACATTTGCTTAACAATATTTTGACAGTCATCAAAATTACCGTCAATTGCAATATTGAAAACATTTTCATCCTCAACTGTTGTCATTAACTTTCTTTGCACTGGTGAAATTCTATTATTAGGATGTAAGACAAAAATATTTAAGTTTGATTTGCCTTTAATTGCATCTATAGCGGCAGCACCAGTATCACCTGATGTAGCCACAACAATATTAATTTTTTTATCATTTTTACTTAAATAATATTCATACAAGTTACCAATAAACTGCATTGCCACATCTTTAAAAGCCAATGTAGGACCATGAAATAACTCTAATAATTTTAGATATCCAATGTTTGATATTTTAACAACTTCTTTTTCTCTAAAAGTTGAATAAGATTTTTTAATTAATGATGAAAGATCATCTTTTGAAATAAAGTCTGATGAAAATTGATTTATTATTTCAGTAGATAAATCAATATAATTAAGATTTTTAAGCTCTGACAATTCACCTGAGCTTAATTTTTTTAAAGATGTAGGCACATAAAGTCCTCCATCATCAGCTAAACCTTTGATGAAAACATCTTCAAAACTGTATTCTTTTGAATTATCTCTTGTGCTTACGTATCTCATGAATTTTTTTTACCATTTTCCTATAAAATAAATAGGATTATTTATTTTATAATCTGGTCTACCAAAAATAAGACAAAAAGCAAAAATAAGTAAAAAATTGAGTAAGAAAATACCTTTTTAGCCTTCTTTATTTCAAATTTATTTTTTTTGAACTTAAGAAGATCATAACAAACATAGTTGTAATAAAAGGTAAGTAATAATGAAACTATTAAGAATGTTTCGCCTGCAAAACCAATATAATAAGGCAAAATTACTACTGGGAGCATTATTAAAGAGTAAACAAATATATTTTTCTTCGTTTCCTCAATACCATTAGTAATAGGTAGCATAGGAATTTTAGCTTTCTGATAATCGTCTGCTTTATAAAGGCTGAGTGCCCAAAAATGAGACGGCGTCCAAAAGAATATGATTAAAAAAAATGTAATTGGTTCTAATGTTAATGAGTTAGTTGCTATGGTCCAACCTATAACCGGTGGTAACGCACCTGATGCGCCTCCTATCACAATATTTTGGGGCGTTTTTCTCTTTAACCAAATCGTGTAGACAAAAACATAAAATGCGATTGTTATAGATAATAAAATAGCTGATGTTAAATTTGAAAAATAATACAGTCCAACTACAGACACTATCGATAATACTGTTCCAAATAATAAAGCATGCTCCCTGTTAACCTTTCCAGTAGGGATAGGTCTAAGACAGGTTCTTGTCATTAATTTATCAAGGTCAGCTTCATACCACATATTTAATGCACCTGCAGCACCTGCTCCCATAGTTACAAAGAAAATTGCAATTATTGAATTTAGAAAAGAAACTGAAACAGGAGCTGTTAATAATCCAACAGCACAAGTAAAGATGACCAAAGACATTACCCTTGGTTTCATCAACAATAATAAATATTTTGAATAAGAAATAGGGCTAATAGAAACTGATTTTTTTTTAATTGTATTTGCAGTCACTATTACTCAACATTTAGTGAAACAAATATTACAAGTAATATAACGCCTGCTATTAAAATATGATTTCCAAGATCGAATATACCCACTTTGCTATTTTTTTTGTCAATTAATCTTCTACTTAAAGGTATTTGATCATAAGGATTTATTGTGACTTTATCACCTTGTTCTTTTTGGTTTTCAACTTTCACCGAATAACCAAACCAAACTATATAAATAAAAAAAACAAATAAAATTAAGAAAAAAGCTAAGTAGCCGTAAGCGTCCATATTATGCTCCCCCTACTACAAAATAAAAGAATCTTGAAAATAGCGTATATTTAAATTCTGCAGTCATTAAAAATATAAAACACGCAATTGCAGTCATTGGCCATAACAGAACATTTACTAAAGCGTATCTTTCCCAAAACAAGTGCATGAAAAAGGCCATAATTAACCCTGCTTTTAAAAACATAAAGAATAATATTAGTGACCATCTCAACATTCCTTGAAATTGGTACCAGTCAACCATGTAAGAAAAGAAACTTAGAACAAATAATAACAACCAAATCCAAAGATAAATTCCTATCTTTTGAGTACTTGTTTGCTCTTCTTTTTTTGTTGTTTCTTCCATTTTGTTAGTCTCTTCCATATTTTATTTTACCACAAATAGAAAAATGCGAAAATGAAAACCCAAACTAGATCTACGAAGTGCCAATAAAGACCTAATATTTCAATTTCAACATAATCCCCTTTCATTTTAGTAAACCAGCCTCTTTTTTTACTCTCATAATGACCAGCAAAAACTTTATAAGTGTAAATAAACAAGAAAATCACCCCAATTGAGACATGGAATCCATGAAAACCTGTTATCATAAAAAAGAAAGAACCAAACTGTGATGCACCAAAAGGATTCCCCCAAGGTCTCACTCCTTCATGAATTAGTTTAGACCACTCAAAAACTTGCATACCTACAAAAGTAAGTCCGCCTACAGCAGTAGCTAGAATTAGCCAACCACACATTTTACGATTTTTTTCGTAACCATATTTAACGGCTAATGCCATTGTTCCACTACTTGTGATCAATACAAAAGTCATTATCGCAATCAGTAAAAGGGGGACAGGTACACCTCCTACATATAAAGAAAAAACCTCACTAGTATTAGGCCAATCAACAATGGTTGATCCTCTACCTTTCATATAAGAAATTAAAAAACAGCTAAATACAAAAGTATCACTTAATAAAAAGATCCACATCATGGCTTTACCCCAATGCACACCTTTAAACATCGTTTGGTCTGAACCAGTATCAGACGCCATACCCTTAAACCCAGGTTTAAGTTCGAAGCCGTCTATTTTTTGTTCAGACATTTTTTTCTCTTAAGTTTTCTCTACTTCTGTGTGTATTACTTCACTAGGTGCTGTTGTTTGAGGAATAAAGTCATCCTTTGCTCCTGGAACACTAAAGTCGTAAGGCCATCTGTGAACAACTGGAAGTCTTTCACCAAAGTTACCATGTTCTGGTGGAACAGTTGAAGTATACCATTCTAGTGAATTAGCTTTCCATGGATTCTGTTCAGCTTTTTTTCCTGTTTTTAATGTTTTAATGATATTGAAAACTAAAATAAATTGTGCTGCACCAACTATAAATGCTGCAATACTTATAAATTCGTTCATACCAACTGCAGACGTCATGTACGGACTATCATACATTTCAAAATATCTTCTTGGAACTCCAATAAAACCTAAGTAGTGCATTGGGAAGTATATTGAGTACGCTCCTAAGAAAGTAATCCAGAAGTGCCATTTTCCTAGACCCTCGTGTAACATTTTTCCAGCTACTAATGGGAACCAATGATAAACTGCTCCCATAATGACCATTAATGGTGCAATACCCATGACCATATGGAAGTGGGCTATTACGAAATATGTATCAGATAATGGAACATCAACAGAAACATTTCCTAGAAATATTCCAGTAATTCCACCATTTACAAATGTTACTATAAATCCTAGGCACCATAACATTACGGTATTAATTCTAATATTTCCTCTCCATAAAGTAAGTATCCAGTTATAAACTTTCATGGCGGTTGGAACGGCAATAATTAATGTCGTTGTTGCAAAGAAAAATCCAAACCAAGGGTTCATTCCACTAACGTACATGTGATGAGCCCATACAAAGAAACTTAAACCTCCAATACCAACAATTGCCCAAACCATCATTCTGTAACCAAATATGTTTTTTCTCGCATGAACTGATATCAGGTCTGAAACTATTCCAAATGCAGGTAATGCAACAATATAAACTTCAGGGTGTCCAAAGAACCAAAACAAGTGTTGGAAAAGTATTGGGCTTCCTCCACCATATTCAAGAACCTCTCCTGCCTTTAATATTGTTGGCATAAAGAAACTTGTTTGTAAAACCTTATCTAATGTCATCATTATTGCACTAACTAGTAGCGCTGGAAATGCTAACATTGCTAGGACAGTTGCTGTGAAAATACCCCAAACAGTTAAAGGCATTCTCATTAAGGTCATTCCTCTAGTTCTAGCTTGTAGAATTGTAATCATATAATTCAGTCCACCCATTGTGAAACCAATTACAAATAAAGATAAAGATATAAGCATTAGAAGTATTCCCATGCCAGATCCTGGAGTTCCCTCTAAAATAGTTTGTGGAGGATATAAGGTCCAACCCGCTCCTGTCGGTCCACCTGGAACAAAGAAACTTGCCATCAAAACTGCAACCGCAACAAAGAACATCCAGAAGCTAAGCATATTGACATATGGGAAAACCATATCTCTTGCTCCTACCATTAGTGGAATTAGATAATTTCCAAAGCCTCCAAGAAATAGTGCAGTTAAAAAGTAAACTACCATGATCATTCCGTGCATAGTTACGAATTGATAATAATGCTCTGCTGTCATAAAACCCGCTAATCCTGGGAAACCTAATTGAAGTCTCATTAACCAAGATAAAATTAAGCCTACAATTCCAGTAAATACTGCGGTTAAGAAATATTGTACTCCGATAACTTTTGCATCCTGGCAAAAAACCCATTTTTCAATAAAACTATGTCCATGATATAAATCTTGTTCACCAACCTCTGCTGGCCTTACATAATCTATATCTGGATTTACAGAACCAGCTGAACCATCTATTACCTCTGATGATTGGGCTTGGTATGATTTGTTGTTATCGTATTCGTCTGACATATTTTTTATCCTCTATATATATATTTTTTTAAATTAATAAATTGTTATTTTTTAGCTAATTTGTTCCCATCTACGTTTAATTTTTCATATCTTGCTGATAGTTGCTCGAAAGTTTCTTGTTCACTCAGCCAAACTTCATAATCAACTTTATCTTGTACTTCAACTCCACCTCTCATAGCATAGTGACCAACTCCACAATATTCAGCACATAAAACTTCGTATTCACCCACCTTATTAGGCTCAAACCAATAGAAAGTAACCGTTCCTGGAACTGCATCCATTTTTGCTCTAAATTGCGGAACATACCAATTATGAAGTACGTCTACTGATCTTAATAAAATTTTTACAGGTCTATTATTTTCTAAATTGATAACATCACTTTCGACCATTATGTCATCTTTTCCAAACGGATCATCTGGATTTATACCGAATGGATTGTTGTCTGCAATATTTCTTACTTGTGTAGTTCCTAATTTTCCATCTGCACCTGGTAGCCTATATTGCCATCCCCATTGCCATGCCATTACATCAACTTCAATCGCATTTTTTGGAACATTTACATATTGGTTCCATATAATAAGACCAGGAGCCAACAGTGCACAAACTCCTAATGTAGTAGCCCAAGTTAAAATTTTCTCTAATTTTTTATCTTCTGGTTTGTACTCAGCTCTTCTGTCTTCTTTATGTTGATATCTGAAAACGCAGTAGATCATAAAAAGACAAACAGCTACAAATACTCCTCCACCTACCCAAAAAGTAAGTGTGATAGTATCATCCATTCCACCCCAGTTTGATGCTATATCAGTCCAATACCAAGGGGTGAAAATATGAAATAAGACAGATCCAATGATCACCAATAAAAAAATTATTCCTGCGTGCATAATGTTTATATAGAAGAATAATCCTATAAATACCTATGACAAAATGTCATAAAACATATTAATTACACTAATATAATCAATATATTTATGCTTGGTAAATTAGGTATTCTAATAACAATTCTCACTTTAGTATTAGCATTCTATTTTGTAATTTCTTTGGGTGCAGGGAGATTTTCAAAAGGAGAGACAAAACCTGAAACTAAAAGATATCTAAGATCAGTAAATATACTATTAATAATTATTGCAGTGTTTGGTTCAGTGTTAGTTTTATTTATATAAATTATGCAATCAAAGATTTGCAAAATTCTATAACAGTATCATTGTATGCAAACATTATTGTAAAGAAAACTAGCCAAACTATAAATAGAAATAACCAGTACAATGAAAGAGCATTAATACTTTTTTCTTCTTTGTTGTAATCTTTCTCATCTAATTTAAAAATTTTTGAGCTTACTTTGCCCCAAAAATAGAGACCTCCTAAAAGATGAATACCATGTAATGCAGTAAAGAAATAATAAGATGAAAAATATGTATTAGTTGAAACAAAATTCCCACTTTTCATAAGCTGGTACCATAAAGCTAACTGTAGAAATAAAAATATATAACTTAAAGCACCTACATAAATTAGATTTTTTTTTATTGTGTTTGTAATTCCATTTTTTAAATCTTTGCTTATTCTATTAAAAAATATTGTTACTAGAATTAAGACCAATGTATTTATCCAAAGTAAATTTGTCTTAAGTATAAAAGTTGTATCTTGTTCAGGGGGTAGTGAATAAAGGTAGCCAGTAAATATTAAACTAAATAAAGTTGTACTTACTCCAAAAATAATAATAACAGCCGACATTTGATTTGAAATTTCAAATGTTTTTCCAGAATGCCCACTATCAATTACCGCTTGATCTTGTTCCCAAGGTTTTTCAGTTAATGTGCCAAAAATTTTCTTTAATAGAGACATAATGTTTATATAGTTCCTATATACAATTTTACAATAATGAAAATAAAAACCTCAATTGCAGTATTAACTGGATGTTTAACAATATTCTTTTTTTTAATGCTTCCCGTATTTCTTTCTATGAAAGAACAAAAAGACCAATCAGTCGCAGCATTTAAGGGCTCAGATTTTGAGCTTAAAGATATGAACAATAATATTATAACTCAAGAATCTTTTGAAGGACCTTTAACTGCAATATTTTTTGGTTTTACAAATTGTCCTGATATTTGCCCAATGACTTTAAATAAAATAGATATCGCATTGAATAGAATAAAGAAAAATAAAAAAAAAGATTTAAAAGTTTTTTTTATTAGCGTTGATCCTAAAAGAGATACTCCAGAAGTTATTAAAGATTATTTAAGAAATTTTGATAACGAATTTGTTGGAATCACAGGAGATCCAGGTGAAATTTTTTTATTGTCACAATCGTGGGGAATAATCAGTCAAAAGATTTTTTTTGAAAATGGTGATTACAATGTTGATCACAGCTCACCCGTGATTCTACTTAAAGATGGAAAATATATTGCTAAAATTTCTCACAGAGACGATATTAAAAAATCAATCAAATTAATTAACAAATATTTATAAATTCAAAATATAACTAAGTATAGATATTGAAGATATTACTGCTGTCTCAGATCTGAGAATATTTTCATTTATTTTAAATGATTTTACACCTTTAAAATTTAAAATATTATTCCTTTCTTGTTCTGAGAAATCACCCTCGGGTCCAATTATAATACACAAAGATTTATTTCTGTCTTTATTTAACTCAATTTTTTTATTTTTAGTATTTAGGTCAGTAAATATTAATTCTATTTTATTTTCATTTTTTTTTAAGAAACTTTTTAAGTTTTGAGGTTTTTCTAAAGACGGGAGGTTTATTCTATTTGACTGCTCTGTTGCTTCTATAATTATTTTTTCTAATCTCTCAGAATTAATCTTTCTGACAATTGTTCTATCAAAAATAATTGGAATAAATTTAGTTACACCCAATTCGGTAGCCTTCTGTATCATGAAATTTGAATAATTTGATTTAATTGGAGAAAATGCCAACCAAATATCTACTGGATTTTCTTTATTTCTTAATTTTTCCTGAACACTAAATTGAACTTTGCCACTACTGATATTATTAATTTTTGCTAACCACTCACCATTTTTATTAAATAGTGAAAAATTTTCACCAATTTTAACTCTCATTACTTTTGTTAAATAGTGTGATTGTGGTTTTTCAAGCCAAGAATTAAAATTAAGAGATAAACTTTCAGGAAAAAATATTCTAATATTACTCATATCAAGAAAGTAATTTATGAAAAATATTAAAGCAATAATTTTCGATGCCTATGGAACTTTATTTGATGTCAATTCTGCAGCAGAAAAATGTAAAGATAAAATTGGCAGCAAATGGGAAAATTTTTCAAATTATTGGCGAGCAACCCAGCTAGAATATACTTGGCTAAGAAGTCTAATGAAAAGACATAAAGATTTTTGGAAAATTACTGAGGATAGTTTAGATAAATCAATGAAAGTTTTTAATATTAATCCTAATATGAAAAGTGAATTACTTGATCTTTATAAAATTCTTTCCCCTTATCCGGAAGTAAAAGAAACTCTACAATTATTAAAAGAAAAAAATTACAAACTATCAATACTTTCAAATGGAACTCCTTCCCTTCTCAATGAATTGGTGTCCAGTAATAATCTTAAAGTCTTTGATGATATTTTTTCAGTAGAAGAAGTAGGTATTTTTAAGCCAGACTCAAAGGTATACGATATTCCAGTTAAAAAATACAAGATTGAAAAACGTGAAGTCGCTTTTTTAAGCGCAAATACATGGGATGTTTCTGGGGGTGGTAATTATGGTTTTAATGCTATTTGGGTGAATAGAAATAATATTATTTTTGATAATCTAGATTACTCTCCTGAAAATCAGATAAATAATCTTAAACACTTGCTTGATATTATTTAAACAAGTCATTATTTTAAAATTATGACAAACATTTTAGATCTTGTTGCAAGAATTTTAATTTCAGCTTTATTTCTTCTAAATGGTGTTTTTAAAATAAGTAATTACGATGGCACAATTGGTTGGATGGAGGGTTTTGGAATACCAGGAATTTTAATTATACCGGCAATAATTTTGGAGTTAGTTGGGCCTATCTTAATTATATTAGGCTATAAAGCAAAAATTGCAGCAGGATTATTATGTCTTTTTTGTATTGCTACAGCAGTAATTTTTCACAACGATTTTTCGGACCAGATGCAATTAGGATCTTTTTTGAAAAATATAGCATTAGCAGGTGGATTTCTGTTTATACTCATAAATGGAACTAAAGATTTTAGTTTAGATAGAAAATTTTAAAAATAAAATGTCAAATATTGAAGTAAAAAAAATTATTGAACCTACGCCAGCATCTGACGGAGCTGGGGTTAAATTAAAAAGAAGCATTGGTGTAGAACCCAATTACTTTGATCCATTTTTAATGTTAGATGAATTCGGATCAGAAAATAGCGAAGATTATATAGCTGGTTTTCCACCCCATCCTCATCGAGGTATTGAAACAGTAACTTATATGTTAGCTGGAGATTTTGAGCACAAAGATAGTACAGGTGGTGAAGGTAGAATGACTGCGGGAGATGTTCAGTGGATGAAAACAGGAAGTGGAATTATACATTCTGAAATGCCTGCAATGAAAGAAGGTAAGTTACATGGGTTTCAGTTATGGATCAATATGCCAGCTAAACTAAAAATGAGTAAACCTAGTTACATCTACATAGATGCTGATCAAATGCAAACTCACCTAGATGAAGAAAAAATAGTCAAAGTTATAGCTGGAAAATTTAAAAAAGCTGAAGGACCTATAAAAAAACATAATGTTGAACCTATTTATTTTGATATTGAATTAAATAAGGATAAAGAGTTCAATTTTGATTTACCATCAACTCACAATTCATTTATTTATTTAATTGAAGGTGAGATAAAAATTGGAAATCAGCAGCATCAAAAAGCTGAAAATTCAAAATTAATTCTTTTAGAAAAGGGAGATAATCTTAAGGTTTACGGCACAACTAATGCCAAGTTTCTACTTATTGCTGGAAAACCAATAGGTGAACAAATTGCTAGAGGTGGTCCATTTGTTATGAACACTAAACAAGAAATCTTGCAAGCAGTCGAGGATTATCATAAAGGTACATTTGTAAAATGAAATCTATTAAAGTAACAAATACAGGTGGACCAGAAGTTCTTGAACTAGAAGATATAACTTTAGAAAAACCTGGAGCAGATGAAGTTCAAATCGAACATGTTGCAATTGGTTTGAATTATATAGATACATATCATAGGTCAGGTTTATATCCTCTTGAGTTACCAACTGGGATTGGAATGGAAGCAGCAGGTATAATTAAAGAAGTTGGTTCAAATGTTTCTAATTTTTCAGTTGGAGACAAAATTGCATATGCTGCAGCTCCTTTAGGTGCTTACTCAACTCACAGAAATTACACATCAAAAAATATTGTAAAAGTTCCTAATGATATTGATTTGGAGCAAATTTCAAGTGCAATGACAAAAGGAATGACAACATTTTATTTATTACACAAAACATATGTTCCAAAAGAAGGTGATACTGTCTTATTTCATGCAGCAGCTGGTGGTGTCGGACAATTCTTTTGTCAGTGGGCAAAAAGTTTAGGACTGAAAGTTATTGGAACAGTTGGTAGTGATGAAAAAATTGAGATAGCAAAGAAGTATGGTTGCGATCAGGTTATAAACTATTCAAAGGAAGACTTTGCAAAAAAAGTGTTGGACCTCACAAATGGTAAAGGTGTATCAGTTGTTTATGATGGTGTGGGTAAAACAACATATGATAAATCCATTGAATGTTTAAAATTAAGAGGAACAATGGTTTCATTTGGAAATGCATCGGGTCCACTTGACCCAATTATTGTTTCAAAATCTTTGCAACCAAAAGGTATTTACTTCGTCAGACCTGCAATGAATCAATACTTTACAAATAGTGAAGAAATACAAGAGGCAGCTAATATGTTGTTTAAACAAATTTCATCAGGAAATGTAAAAATAGAAATTTTTAAAAAATATAAATTAGAAGATGCTGTTCAAGCACATAGAGATTTAGAAGGAAGAAAAATTACGGGTCCAGCAGTAATTATTCCTTAAACTGAACATCCATATCTGAAAGATGTAGTTTTAAAGCCTTAGTAGAAATTTGTATTTCTCTTATAAAAAATATAATTGAGATCATCATAGACAAACAGCACGTTCCAAAGATTACTCTAGCTACAATTAAACTTTCTAAATAAAGTGCAAAAACAGTCAGCATATTAAATAAAAAGCCGAATGCTGCTGACATGATTGCAAATTTTAATACTCCAATTCTGCTGTTTAGATTAATAAGTTGATCTTTCCACTCTGGAGGTGTGTGCTTTTCAAAGACATACTCATCATGAATTTTTCTAATTAATCCACTAAGGGTGTGAAATCGATTGCTATATACACTCATTATAAGCGGAATTGCGGGAAACATTAATGCAGTAACAGTGTAATCTATATTCATTCGAATCAATTTGATTATGAGACTCTGCTTTGCTATTTACAAGTAAATTGTTATGCAAAACATCAAATTGTTCGTTGAACTTACAAGGCTAAATAGACCAATCGGATACATGCTTTTATTTTGGCCTTGTCTATGGGGTCTAACAGTTGCTTATGATTTTAATTCTGAATTAGAAAAATTTTATTTTTATTCTTTGTTATTTTTACTTGGGTCAATACTAATGAGATCTGCTGGGTGCATTGTAAATGATATTGCAGACAAAAATTTTGACAAAAAAGTTGAAAGAACAAAAAATAGACCGATTGCATCAGAAAAAGTTTCTGTAAATCTAGCAATAATTTACTCTTTTATTTTATGTGGATTGGCATTTTTAGTATTAATTAATTTTAATAAATTTACAATTTTAATGGCACTCTTATCTATGCCATTGGCATTTACTTATCCTTTGATGAAAAGATTTACCTATTGGCCGCAGCTATTTTTAGGAATTACATTTAACTATGGTCTTGTTCTTGCGTGGATATCAATAAACAATAGCATAAATTTAGTGCCAATTATTTTTTATTTTGGAGCCATATTTTGGACACTGGGTTACGACACTATTTACGGATATCAAGATATTAAAGATGATGAGATTATAGGAGTTAAATCTACCTCGATAAAATTTAAAAATAACCCAAAAATATTTATTTCTTTATGTTACTCATTTTTTTTTATCTCTCTAATAATTTTAGGAATTTTAATGAATTATAAAATATTATATTTCATCTCTTTGATAATTACATTTTTTCATTTAATGATTTATCAAATCAAAAATCTTAATGTAGGTGATGCAAGTCAATGTCTGCAAAAATTTAAAAGTAATAATTTTTTAGGTCTAATTATAGTTATAAATATTTTAATAGGTAAATTAATATAAAATGTCGAATATTCAAATTTTAAAAAGATTGTATAAAGATTATACTAAGTATTATATAGGTAAGATTTTGCTTGCTGTTATATTTTCCATTTTAGTTGCAGGTAGTACTTCAGCAACTGCGTATTTACTCGATCCAGCAATTGATAAAATATTTTTGAATAAGGATCAGAGTTTATTACTACTTATTCCTTTCTTGATAATTATTGCATTCGCAACAAAAGGGGTCTCTCTTTATATGGCTAAATTCTTAATGATTAATGTTGCTGAAGAAGTTAAAAAAAAAATTCAAATGAATATGTTGTCCTCATTTATTAAAGCAGATACTGAATATATAGAGAATAAACATACTGGAAAATATATCTCAAATTTAAACTTTGATGTTAATCAAATAACTATGATGTTAAGTACATCTTTTTTAAATTTTTTTAAAGATGGTTTCACTTTAATTGGTTTATTATCTGTTATGTTCTTTCAAAATTGGAGATTATCTTTGATAGCGATTATTATGATACCACTCGCCTCACTGACTGCGAAAAGATTGGGCAAAAGAATGGGAAAAGTTACTACAGAAGCTCAGGAAAAATCAGGTGATTTAAATAAATATTTAATCGATTTATTTAAAAATCATAAAATTATTAAAATTTTTCAACGAGAAAAATTTGAAAATGATAGATCAGAGAAGTTTGTTAATGACTTAAAAGAAAAACAAATAAAAATTTCTACAGTATTTATTAGAGCTACCCCGATAATGGAGATTCTCACTGGTATTATGATAGCAATTTTAATTTTCTATTCCGGCAAACTAATAATGAATGATCAATTAAGTTTAAATAATTTTTTTTCTTTTTTAGCAGCAATGATGCTGGCCTACCAACCTGTTAGATCCTTGGCTACAATAAATATTGGTATAGGACAGGGCTTATCTGCAGGCAAAAGAATACTGCCAATTATTGACTCAAAAAATTTAATTGAAGCTAATGATGATAAAAAGGAAATTAATTTACAAAATGGCGAGATAGAATTTATAGATGTAAATTTTAATTATTTATCAAACATTGAAAATCACGTTTTAAAAGATATTAATATAAAAATTATTGGTAACAAAATGACTGCATTGGTAGGACAAAGTGGTTCTGGGAAATCCACTTTACTAAATTTAATCCCAAGAATATATGATCCAAAGTCAGGAATGTTAAAGGTAGATGGCCAAAACATTAAAGAAATCAATTTAAATTCATTAAGAAAAGAAATTTCAATAGTAGATCAAAATATAACTTTGTTTGATGATACAGTTTTTAACAATATAAAATATGCAAAGCCTGATGCAAAAGACGAAGAAATTTATAAGGCTGCAGATCTGTCTATGTGTAGAGATTTTATTGAAAAACTTAACCAAAAATATCAAACAATGATCGGTGAGAACGGTGTAAAATTATCAGGTGGAGAAAAACAGAGGCTTTCAATCGCAAGGGCATTTCTCAAAGATAGCAAAATAATATTATTAGATGAGGCAACTTCATCATTGGACTCTGAGACAGAGGAAAAAATTCAAAAAGCATTAGATAAACTTACATTAAATAAAACTACTGTAGTAATTGCTCATAGACTTTCAACAATATTAAATTCTGATAAAATTTACGTAATGGATAAAGGTATTGTTGTTGACTCAGGTAATCACGAACAATTACTTGAAAAGTCTCAAACCTATAAGAATTTTTACGATAAGCAAATTTCTAAAAACTAATGTTTATTGTGTATGATTTGTTAAATTTAATATTATTAATATTTTCACCATTAATTTTTTTAACTAGATATTTTTTTGGCAAAGAAGATAAAAAAAGATTTAAAGAAAAATTTTGCTTGTTTTCAAAGAGGAACAATAGCAGAGAAACAATCTGGATACATGGAGCAAGTGTTGGTGAAATATTGAGTATTATTCCAATAATAAAAGAACTAGAAAAAGACAAAAATATTAAAAAGATTCTATTAACATCGTCAACTACTAGCTCTGCCTCAGTAGTTCTAAAATTTAAATTCAAAAAAACTGTACATCAGTATTACCCCTTAGATATAAATTTTTTAACCAAGTTCTTTATTAATTATTGGAAACCAAAAATTGCTATTTTTGTAGACTCAGAAGTTTGGCCAAACATGTATAAGAATCTTTATAGAAAAAAAATTCCACTAATTCTTTTGAATGCTAGAATAACAAAAAAATCTTTTAATAGATGGAAATTCTTTCCAAATTTTTCAAAAGCTATTTTTAGTAAGATTACACTTGCACTTCCCCAAAATAGTGAGACTAAACAATATCTTCATTTACTTGGAGTAAAAAATATAAAAATTGCGGGTAATTTAAAATATTTTGGTAATATTGAAAAAAAAAAAATTAAAAATGATTTATCAAATAAATTTTATAAAAGAAATATTTGGTGTGCTGCTAGTACTCATAAAGAAGAGGAAAAATTTATAGGACGAGTGCACAATGAACTTAGATCAGAGATAAAAAATCTTATCACTATTATAATTCCAAGACATATAAATAGAACTAAAAGTATAATAAACGAACTAAATGGTATTGGATTAAACTACCAGTTACACTCTGAGAATAAAAAGATTAAAAAAAATACCGATATTTATCTAGTCGATACATATGGTGAAGCAATTAAATTTTACCTTTTATCAAAATTAACATTTTTAGGTGGTTCTTTAGTAAAACATGGA
Source organism: uncultured Pelagibacteraceae bacterium (assembly GCA_902552755.1). Classification (GTDB taxonomy): domain Bacteria; phylum Pseudomonadota; class Alphaproteobacteria; order Pelagibacterales; family Pelagibacteraceae; genus Pelagibacter. Next base: position 47,910 of record CACDHV010000008.1, read on the forward strand.
GGTCAGAATCCACTGGAACCTGCAAGGGAAGGTAATTATATTTTATATGGTCCAAATATATCAAATTTTAAAGAAGTTTATAAAATGTTAAATTTTTTAAAAATTGCAAAAAAGATAAATTCAATTAAAGAAGTGAAAAAAATTGTCCTTAAAAGAATTAATTTTAATCAAAACAATAAAGCTAAATTAAAATTAAAAAACATTGGGAATAAAATATTAGCTAAAAATTTATTAGAAATTAAAAAGTTTACATAAATGAGACAAAAAAAACCTTTTTTTTGGCAAGAAAAGAATTTTATTTCCTTTTTACTTTTACCTCTTTCACTAATCACTTTTACTTTAAATCTCCGAAAGATCTTTATACAAAAAAAAAAATTCAGAATAAAAACAATATGTGTGGGTAATATTTATCTAGGTGGGACTGGAAAAACATCTCTAAGTATAAAATTATACGAAATTTTAAAAAAAAATTACAAAACTGTCTTTGTTAAAAAGAAATATTTAGATCAATTTGATGAAAAATATCTACTCAATTCATATGGAAAAGTGGTTAGCAATCTTGAGAGAACAGAAAGCTTATTGAAAGCTCAAAATCAGAATTTTGATTTAGCAATACTAGATGACGGGCTTCAAGAAAAAAAAATTAATTACGATTTATCAATAGCTTGTTTTAATCCAAGTTATGGTCTTGGAAATGGTTTTCTTTTGCCAGCTGGACCTTTGAGAGAGAATATTTCAGAATTGTGTAACTATGATGCTATTTTCATAAACGGCGAAAAGAAAAATAAAAATTTAATTACTACAATTAGGAATTTTAACAAAACTATTTTTTACACAAATTATTATCCATTAAATCTAAAAAAATTTAATAGAAAAAAAAAATATCTTTTTTTTTGTGGAATTGGAAATCCTCATGAATTTGAAAATACACTAAAAAAATTTCACTTCAAAGTTGATGAAAAGCTCATTTTTCCAGATCATCATAATTATAAAAATGATGAAATTATTAAAATTAAAAAATTAGCTAAAGAAAAAAACTTACAAAT
>CACDHV010000009.1 GCA_902552755.1 uncultured Pelagibacteraceae bacterium
AATGGATAATAATCCTGCTCCTGGAAATAAACGAGGTGGTTTAACTACCATACTTGAAAAGTCACTGGGTGCTGTTGCTAAAGGTGGTAAATCAATTCTAGAAGATGTACTTGAATATGCAGAACCATTAAAAAATAAAGGTTTTAACTTTATGGACTCTCCAGGGTATGACCCAGTGTCTGTAACAGGTCAAGTTGCTTCAGGTGCAAACGTAATTTGTTTTACAACAGGTAGAGGTTCATGTTTTGGATGTAAACCTGTTCCGAGTTTAAAATTATCTACAAATACTGCGATGTATGAAAAAATGGAAGAAGATATGGATATAAATTGTGGGACTATTGCAGAAGGTAAAGAAGACATTGAAAAAGTTGGAAATAGAATATTTGATCTAGTTGTAAACACCGCTTCAGGAAATAAATCGAAAAGTGAAATTAACGGCTACGGTGACGAGGAGTTTAATCCTTGGCAAGTAGGCGTGGTGATGTAACTTTTTGATAAATTTTTCATAAATTATCATGTCAAAAAATCAAAAAGCCTCTTTAATTAAGGTAATTTTTCTATCTGCTTCAGGGTTTTTTTTATTTGTTTGTATGGACTCAACTGCAAAATATTTAGGAAATGTTATGCCAGTTACACAAGCTGTGTGGGGAAGATTTTTTTTCCACTTTGTTGCTCTTTGTGTCTATTTCTTAATCTTTAAGCCGAAGCTTAATTTAACTAGAAATTTTAAAATTCAAATTATTAGATCATTATTAATGGTTACAGCAACTTTTTTTATGTTTAACTCGTTACAAAGATTTGATTTAGTTGACATATACGTAGTTTTTTTTAGTGCTCCTTTAATTGTTTCACTTTTATCAGCATATTTTTTAAAAGACATACTGTCTCCCAAGGGTACAATTTTGATGTTGCTTAGTTTTGGATCAATTATTTATGCTCTAGGACCTAGTATGAAAGTGTTATCGCCAGAATTAATCTTTCCTATAGTGCCACCACTATGTTGGGCACTTTATCAATTTTTTACAAAACTTATTTCAGGAAACAATGAACCTTTCTCTGCAGTTTTTTATACGGCAGTTACTGGAGCTTTGATATTTACAATTTATATTTCATTTAATTGGGTACCAATTGAAAATAATATTTATTGGATTGGTTTAGTTGCTATGGGAATTTTTGGCTTTATAAGTCATTTTATAATTATTTATGCAATTCAATTATCTAATTTGTCATTTGTAACTAATTTTCAGTATTCTCAGTTGCTTTGGTCAACAATAATTAATTTTTTAATTTTTGGCGTTCCGGCAGATATAAGTAAAATAGTTGGTCTTATTGGAATTATAATTTTTGGAGTTTTGTTTATTAGAGTTGAAGGAACAAAGAAGGTAAAAAAAATTAATTAATTCTTATTTTTTTTCCTGATTTAGAGCTTTTGTTTATTGCATCAAAAATTATTAAAGAATTTAACCCATCCTTACCAGTCACTTTTGGTTTTTCTTTTTTCAAAACTACTCTTGAAAAGTGATCGATCTGATTAATCAAAGTTTCATTACTTTTTTGAACTTTAATTTTATTATTAAAAATATTATTCCACCAACTTCTTTCTTTTTTATAGTACCATAACTTTAAATTAGGAAATTGAACAGAACCTCTAGTTCCTCCAATAAAATATGAAGATTGGTCAGTTATTGGATAAGCAGGATTTTCTCCAGCTGTTAATTCATAGCTCCATGGCGAAGTTATAGTATCAGATACATTTAGAGTACATAAAGTTCCAGATTTAAAAAATAAATTTACTGAAGCTGTATCCTCAACCTTATATTTCCTAATATTATTTGATTTAAATGCCTGAACATATTTAACAGGACCAAGTAAATAACAAATCATATCAATATCATGAACTAAATTAATACCTAATGGGCCACCGCCTTCTCTTACTCTCCATTTTTCATTAAAATATTTTTTATGTTTATATAGCCAGCATAAAATATTTGCAGATACAATTTTTCCAAGTTTTTTATCTTCTATTATTTTTTTAACATTATTAACAATTGAATTATGGCGTCTATGATATCCTATCAGTAATGAAGTTTTATTTGAGCGTGCATTATTAATAATTTTTTTTGCAGATTTAATATTATCTGAAATCGGCTTCTCTAATAATACAGGAATTTTAGATTTCAAAAATCGAACTGTATCAGTTTCGTGTAGAACATTGGGTGTTGCAATTATCACTGCATCTGGTTTATCTTTTGCTAATAAAATTTTGATACTCTTATAAAGTGGCACATTGAATTTTTTAGATAATTCTATCCCAGTTTTTTTTATTTCAACTATTGAGTGAAGAGATGCTAATTTTGATTTTTGAATAGCTTTAATATGTTGAAGTCCCATTAAACCTATTCCAACAACAGATATTTTAATTTTCTTAGACACTTATATAATTTTTAAGTGATACCAGCGTCAATTATAAAGTTTTGTTTCGTACATCCTGACGATACATCAGATGAAAGATGAACAACTAAACTTGCCACATCATCAGGTTTAAGCTGCCTCTTCAAGCACTGTTTATCAAGAATAAATTTTTTATACTTTGGAGTTAGCCAATGCTTTATTTGTCTCTCAGTAGCAATTGATCCAGGAGTAACTGAGTTGCATCTAATATTATATTTACCAAATTCTCTCGCAAAAGATCTAGTCAGACCAATAACAGCAGACTTTGCTGTCTCGTAAGCAACTTTATCACCCTCACCCAACATCCATGAAACTGAGCTTAAATTTACGATAGCTCCACCGTTATTTTTAATCATTCCTTTTAAAACTGCTTTAATTGTAAAGAAAAAATGTTTTAAATTCACATCCATTCTATTATTCCAATATTTTTCATCTACTTGATCTGTGGAGTGTCTGTCATCATTAGCAGCATTATTTATTACAATATCGATTGGACCTTTTGATTTAACTATTTTTTGAATGATAGTTTGTAATTTTTTAATTTTAATAAGATTACATTCAATAAAATGGGGTACTTTAAGGCCTTTTTTTTTAAGATCTTTAATTAATTTATTTGAGTCTTTCTTATTGATATCAACAAAATAAACATCACATTCCTGTTCACAAAAATGTTCAACAATTGAAGCTCCAATTCCTGATCCACCTCCAGTAATAAAAACTTTTTTATTTTTTAAGTCAAAATATTTTACTTTCATTTAAATTCTCTCCTCTGTTTTAGCATCAAACAATGAAATTTGAGTTAAATCAAAGAATAATTTTGTATTTTTTGATAGATCTATTTTAACTGTTGATGGAAACTTAGCTAACACTTCTTGATTTTCAAAATTAAAGGTCATTATCTGTTCATGTCCAATATATTCACTTAAATCTGCTCTTAAATTAATCTCAAAATCCTCTTCATTAGATTTTTTAAAAAATATATGTTCTGGTCTTATTCCAAAAAAAACCTCTTTATTATCTAAATTAGATTTTTCTTTGAAATCATATCCATTTATCGGTATTTCAATATTTGATCCATGGGTAGCGAATGAAACTTTATTTGAACTCTCTTTTAGATTGCCTTTTATTAAATTCATTGACGGAGAGCCTATGAAGTCTGCCACAAAAGTATTACTAGGTTTATTATAAATATTTTCAGGTGTATCATTTTGCTGAATTACGCCATGATTCATAATTGCAATATTTGTACCTAAACTCATAGCTTCTGTTTGATCGTGCGTTACATAAACTACTGTTGTTTTAAGTTGCTGATGAAGTTTTTTAATTTCCCGTCTCATCTCAACTCTTAACTTTGCATCTAAATTTGATAAAGGTTCGTCGAATAAAAATATTCTTGGTTCTCTAACTAGTGCTCTACCTATTGCAACACGCTGTCTTTGTCCGCCTGATAATTGTGATGGCTTTCTCTCTAACAAAGCATCTACTTGTAAAAATTTTGATACTTTTTCCAATTGCTCTTCGATTTTCTCCTTTGAAACTTTAGCTTGTTTAAGACCAAATATCATATTTTCACGTACATTCATTGACGGGTACAAAGCATAAGATTGAAATACCATTGCAATATTTCGGTCTTTTGGCTCTACTTTACTTACATTGTAATCATCTATGTGAACATTTCCTTCATTAATAGTTTCTAATCCTGCAATAATATTTAATAAGGTTGATTTTCCACATCCAGAAGGACCTAAAAGAACTAAGAAATTACCTTCATCTATCTCTAAATTAATTTTCCTTAAAACCTCAGTTGATCCAAAGTTTTTTGATAATTCCTCTATTTTTAATGTTTTCATCCCTATCCTTTTACTGCTCCTGAAGTTAATCCTCTAATAAAATATTTCCCAGCAAGAACATATACAATAAGTGTTGGAATTCCTGCAATAATAGCAGATGCCATATCCACATTATATTCTTTAACACTAGTGCTTGATAAAACCATGTTGTTTAAAGCAACTTGTATAGGAGCTGCCTCTCCAAATGAAAATGTTGAGCCAAATAAAAAGTCGTTCCAAATTTGTGTGAATTGCCAGATTATTGTTACTACTATGATTGGAGTTGATATTGGAAGTAAAATTTTAAAAAATATTTTAAAAAACCCTGCCCCATCTATTCTAGCAGCTTTTACTAATTCAGAAGGAATAGAAACATAAAAATTTCTAAAAAATAAAGTTGTAAATGGAATTCCATAAACTGTATGAACTAAAACAAGTCCAATTACAGAATTCGATATTCCTAGAACTCCAAGAGTTCTAGCCATAGGTAATAAGATTGCTTGATAAGGGATGAAGCAACCAAATAACAGGAAAAGGAAAACCCATTTATCTCCCTTGAACCTCCATTTTGTTAAAACATATCCGGCCATCGCACCAATAAAAGTAGAAAAAAATACTGCTGGAACAACCATTTTAATTGAATTCCAAAAATATGGTTTTAAGAAAGTATCACCTGCACCATATCCTCTTCCACCCCATGCAACTAACCAAGAGTCAAAATTTAATCCACTTGGCCAAGTTAGAAGTGTTCCTTGACGGATTTCCTCCATTGTTTTTAATGAAGTAACAACCATTACATATAAGGGAAAAATAAAATACAAAGCAAAAATTACTAAAACAAAATATAAAAACCATCTCAAAAACATATTTGTATATTTAGATTTTTGTTCAAGCTGTTTATATGAAGAGTATGTTCTATCTTGCATTTTCTCTCCTCAATTCAGAATATAAATAAGGTATAATCACAGCTGCTACTGCCATAAACATCATCATCGCACTTGCTGCTGACAAACCAACCTGACTTTTGTGAAATGCTGTCTGGGTCATATATAACGCAGGCATGGTTGTAGATATACCCGGACCACCCTGGGTTAACGCAACAATAAGATCATAACTTTTAATTGATATGTGAACCAAAATTACAAAACTTGTAAAAAAAACTGGTCTCATCATTGGAAGTAGAATTTTCCAATAAACTGTAAATAAATTTGCACCATCTATTTTGGCTGCTTTAACAATTTCATCTTCAACTGATCTCAACCCGGCTAGAAATAATGCCATTACAAATCCTGCAGATTGCCAAACACCTGCAATCACAATGGTGTAGATTGCCATTTCTCTATTAACCAACCAATCAAAAGTAAAGTTTTCAAACCCCCAGTCAATAAACATTTTTTGGATACCAAGTGTGGGATTTAAAATCCATTTCCAAGCTGTTCCTGTAACGATAAATGATAAAGCCATAGGATATAGATAAATAGTTCTCAAGACACCTTCTGCCCTAATTTTTTGATCTAGAAATATTGCAAGAATAATTCCAATCACAACACAAAAAATTAAGAATAAAGCTGTGAAAATAAGAAGATTATCAACTGCAATAAGCCATTTTCTAGAACCCCAAAGTTTAACATATTGACCTACTCCCCAAAGTTCATACTTGGGTAATATTTTTGAATTTGTAAAAGATATATATAATGTCCAAAGTACAAAACCATAAACAAACCAACCAATTAATCCAACAGCAGGAGCCATTACAATTTTAGGTAGGTTTTTTTCTAGCCACTTGAGCATTATAAATATTTTCTAATTTTGATTAAAAAAAAAGGCCACCTAAGAATTAGGTGGCCTTAATTTTTGTATTTTACATATTATCTAATACTGAATCAGCCAAAGCATTTGCTGCATCAACTGAAGACATGTCAGAATTAAAGTGTTCTGTAATCACATCTTGTAAAGCAGCTTTCATAGTATTACCTTGAGCCATTCCATGAGCAAAACTTGGAACTAATCCTCCACTTGCTCCTGCGGTTTTGATGTCAGAATTCGATGTTTTTGCACATTTATCAAATTCATCCATTGGTACATCTAAACGTGCTGGAATTGATCCTTTGTATAAGTTGAAAACTTTTTGGAAGTTTTTACCCATCATTAATTTAGCTAATAATTTTTGCCCTTCTTGTTTGTCTGGGTCACTTGTTTTGTAAAATATAAAGCTATCTACATTGTACAAGTATCCATTATTAGATGGAGTTGCAGCACAATAGTAATCTACGCCTGGTACTTTTCCAGCAGCAGTAAATTCACCTTTTGCCCAGTCACCCATAATTTGGAAACCAGCTTTTCCTTCAATAACCATTCCAGTAGCAACGTTCCAGTCTCTACCTGGACTACCTTCATCTGTAAAACCTTGAAGTTTTCTCATTTGATCAAAAACTTTTACAGTTGTCTCACTTCTTAAACAAGTTTCTTTAAGATCTACATAACAGTTTTTATAATAGTTATTTCCTCCAATACCCATAGCTACTGCTTCGAAGACTGTCGCGTCTTGCCAAGCTTGACCACCATGTGCAAAAGGAATGATACCTGCAGCTTGAAGTTTTTCTGCTGCCGCATTTAATTCATCCCAAGATGTAGGAACCGAAATTCCATTAGAATCAAATACTGCTTTGTTAGCCCACATCCAATCAATTCTATGAATGTTTACTGGAGCCGCACAATATGGACCACTGTTATTCTGACATTTGTGAACTGCAGCAATCATAGGATCTAATAATCCATCCCAACCTTCTGATTGAGCAATAGGATCAATGTTGTATGGAGCAACTACTCCTTCTTGATCATATTCTTGAATTGTTGGACCTTTAATTTGAGAAGCTGAAGGAGGATCTCCTGCAACTATTCTTGCTTTAAGTGCAACGTTAGCAGCGTCTCCACCACCACCTGTTACAGGCATGTCTAACCATTCACCACCGTTTGCAGCGAAATCATCTTTTAATACTTTAAGTGCAGCTGCTTCACCACCTGATGTCCACCAGTGCAAAACCTCAATTTTTGGTCCTGCAAAAGAAGATGTAGAAGTGAATGCAAAAGCGATTAAAGCGATTAACATTTTTTTCATATTTTCCCTCTTATTTGTTAAATTAAGTTAACTTAAAAAAACAATTATAGATTGATTTGTTAAAAAACTACAAGAAAAAAAAATACAACTGTTAATTGATTTATAATATTAATAGATTGATTTTCTTCCTAATCTTGCAGCACCTCTAACGCCACTAGCATCTCCGTACTTTGGTTTAAGAAACACACCTTCATACTCTCTGCCAGTTACAAATTTTCTTACGATAGTTTCGATTTCACTTAAAAAATCAATTTCATTTGAAACACCCCCTCCAAATACAAAACAATCGGGGTCAAGAATATTTATTATATTTGACAGAGACATAGCTAAATTTAATTTAAAATTATCAATTAAATCTTCAGCATCTAGATCATGCTTTCTATATAATTCAAAAATTTGATTTGTCTTTAAGTTCTTTTTAAATTTTTTGTTAAATTTTTTTGCTAAACTCAAACCTGACATAAAACTTTCAATCTCACCTTCTCTTAGATTGGTAGACTCAAAGTTTTCTTTTTTTGCTATTAAATGGGTAATTTGGTTATGTCCCCACTCACCAGCTACTCCATTAGGTCCAGAAACAATTTTTTTATCTATTACCAAACCACCACCAACACCTGATCCAATTATAATTCCATAAACAATTTTATAATGTTTTCCTGAACCATCTAAAGCCTCTGATAAAGCAAAGCAATTTGCATCGTTTTCACAAAATACTTCTTTGCCTAATTCTTTCCTCAAATCATTTTGAAATGGTTTTTTTTCTAACCAATAACAATTTGGTGCATTCTTAACTAATCCAGTTTGAGGAGAATGAACGCCAGGATGACAAACACCAATTGGCAATTCTTTATTAAATTCTTTTTCTAACTTCTTATCGATTTCTTTTATAGTTTTGATAATTTGAAAATAATCTTTAGGACAATCTGTTCGATCTCGATTACTTTCATTACCATTTTCATCTAACACTACACTTTCAATTTTTGTGGCACCTACATCAATTCCTATTTGCATAACTAATAAGTTGCTCTTCCACCACTTAAATCAAATACTGCAGCTGTTGAAAAAGAATTTTCTTCACTTGATAACCAAGTCACTAGAGATGCTAATTCATCTACTTTGGCAAATTTATTTCTAGGAATTTTAGACAACATGTAATTTATGTGTTCCTCGGTCATTTGATCAAATATTCTTGTTTTTGCAGCAGCAGGGGTTACACAATTAACAGCTATATTTTTTAATGCTAACTCTTTTCCAAGCGATTTGGTTAAACCTATAACTCCAGCTTTAGATGTACTATATGCACTGGCATTAGGATTGCCCTCTTTTCCAGCAATAGAAGCAATGTTAACAATTCTTCCATAATTATTCTTTATCATGTAGGGGGTAACTGCTTTACAGCAATAAAATACTGCATTTAAATTTAGATCTATAACTTTTTTCCATTCATCAAGTGGATAATCAACTACCGTAGTATTTTTACCTGCAACACCTGCATTATTAATGAAAATATCAATTTTTTTGTGAGTTTTTTCAACATCAGCTAAATTTTTCTTTATACTTTCATAATTACCAACATCTACAATTTGGTATGAAACCTTATCTGAATTAATTTTTTTAATTGCAGTTTTAATTGCCTCTTCATCTATATCCCAAATTACAACGCTTGCTCCTGAAGTAACAAATCTCTCCGTAATAGCTAGTCCAAAACCTTGTGCTCCTCCTGTAACAACTGCAACTCTTTTTTTTAAGTCAAAATTGATCATATTAATTTTTCTGTTTTTTTGATCTTAATAAAGGAAAAGCCAATGCAATAAAAGATAAAATAAAAAAGGTTAAAGCTATAGGTCTTGTTAAAAACATCAGCCAATTTCCATCAAAAATCACTAAAGATTGTCTTAAGGTTCCTTCTACTAATTCTCCTAAAATTAATCCTATAATTACTGGAACAACAGAAAAACCAAATCTTCTCATAAAAAATCCAAGTACACCAAAGAATAACATTATCCAGACATCAATTATTGACTGACTTAAAGAATAAGTTCCACATACAGATACAGCAAAAATCATAGGCCATAAAATTTTGTTAGGAACAAGAGTTATTCTTGCAAATAATTTTGCACCAAAAAATCCAAATATAAAAAATAAAATATTTGCAATTAACATTGCTCCAAAAATTCCATATAAAAAGTCTGGTTGTTCTCTAAATAAATCTGGACCTGGTCTGACACCATGAATAATTAAACCAGTTAATATTACTGCTGTTGTAGCACTCCCAGGAATTCCAAGGGCTAAAGTTGGAACCATTGCGCCACCAGTAGCAGCATTATTGGCAGCCTCAGCCCCGGCAATTCCTTCTATTGATCCTTTGCCGAATTCCTCTGGTTCTTTAGAAAATCTTTTTGCCTCTGAGTAACCAATTAAAGATGCAACAGTTCCTCCCTCTGCTGGCAAAACACCAATGAAAGAACCTATGCCGCTTGATCTTAGAATTGTTTTCCATGTTTTCTTATAATCATCTAGAGATGGAAGTTTTACTGCTTTTAATGCAACTCTTTTGAACACTTGATCAAGAAGTGTTGACTGAGTCAACATTTCGCTTATAGCAAATAAGCCTACTACTACTGGGATAAATCCAATCCCAACCGAAAGTTCATTAATTCCATAAGTAAATCTATCAATTGAAGTCATAAAATCTTTTCCGATAGTAGAAATTAAAATTCCAAATGCACCAGCTATTAAATTTTTAATTGGACTTCCCTCACCAATTGATGCGAGCATAGTTAAACCAAAAATAGCTAATGCAAAATATTCTGGTTGACCAAATTCATAAGCAAGTTTAGCTAATACAGGTGCAAAAAATACCAAAACTATCACACTAAATATTCCACCCACTGTGCTTGAAACTGTTGCCATACCTAAAGCTCTTCCTGCTTCTCCCTTTTGAGCTAAAGGATAACCGTCTAGACAAGTAGCTGCTGCTGCTGGAGTTCCAGGAGTATTTATTAAAACTGCAGTGATTGCTCCACCATATGTTCCAGCGCAATAAATTGATGTTAAAAGAACTATTGCTGAAAGAGGGTCCAAAGTCATAGTAAATGGTAAAATTAATGCTCCACCAGTTGTAGGGCCTAATCCTGGTAAAACACCTAAAATTAGTCCAAATAAAGTTCCAAAAAGTAAAACGATTAATAACTTAGAGCTAAATAAAGGCGCCATCATTAATAAAAGATTATCCATACTAGTAATAATAAAGGTTTGTAATTATTCCTGGTGGAAATCTAAGACCCAGTATCATTTCGAAAAATATAAAAACTATTAGTGGAAATATTATTCCAACTAATAGTAAATAAAAAACTCTTTTTTCACCCCAGTTGTAAGAGACAAATATTGAAAGAACTGAAATAGCTAAAAAAAAATCTAATGTTTTAGAGATTATAACAAATAAAATAAAACTTGAGATTGTTAAAAAAAATGGTTTTGGAAGTTTTTTTTCTTTTTTCCAGGGATTTTTGAATGATAGGTAATAAATAATTGTTGTTAAAAACATTATCAAAATCAACAATCCCTTTGGGAAGGTCGCAGGTTGAATACCTCTGTTTAAAATTGGTGGAACTTTATCAAAAGTAAATGTGGAAATTAATAATATTGTAGAAAAAAAAATTATTACAAAAAATACTTTAAATTCATCTTTAAAAAAAAAGGGCAAACTTTTGTTTGCCCTTTTTTTATTTTGTACATTATTCATAAAAAAATGTACTTTCTTATGACTAATTAATGTAACCCAAAGCTTTAAGTTGAGCAGTCATTTCTGCAAGCATCACTTCCATTTGCTTACCCCACTCATCAGCTCCAACAACACTAGTTGAATCAAGTCCGATGTCAGTTAAAAAGCTTTGGAAATATTTATGCTCCATAGCTTTTATCATAGCATCTTCCAATTGTTTCTTTCTGTCAGCTGGAACTCCTTTTCTTGTTACAAATCCTCTTACAGTTGACAACACAACAGGTATTCCAAGCTCTGTGGCAGTAGGAACATTACTTAATTTTTCCATTCTATTACTTGCAAGAACAACTGAAACACATAATGTTCCATCTTCAATTTCTGTAACTGCCTCACCTAAGTTTAAAACACCTACATCAATATCTCCTTTGATTAGGTTAGTTTTAATAGGACCAACTCCTTTGTATGGAACAATTGTTGGGTCTGTTAATTTCCCTTTTTTTGTAAAAGCAATCGCACTTACATCATCAATACCACCGACGTGAGTTGTTCCATATTTTAATGATTTTGATTTTTGTGCGCTAATAAATTTCTTAGCGTCTTTGATTTCATTTTTACAATTTACAACAAATAACTGAGGATCATCTGTTCCTCTTGCTAATGGTTGCATGTCACTTAATTTAACTTTAGTTTTACCCAATGCCATTGATACAGCATGACCTGTTGTCCAAGTTAAAGTATGTTGACCATCCGCAGGTAAAGTCATCATATAATCCATTGATGCTGCTCCACCACCACCTTTTTTGTTAACTAATTGCATATCTTGTTTTAGATACCTTCTTGTTCTTAATAACATCATTCTAGTAGTTACGTCTGTTCCACCACCAAAACCAGCGTGTGTAATAGCTTGAATTGGGTGACCATCTGCTTTTGCAGAAGTAATCATAAGTGGAAGTGCAACAACAAAAAATTCAGTTACCAAAAATGCGGCAGCTAAAAATAATTTAAAACTTTTTTTCATTATTTCCCTCTTTTTTAGTTAATTTATATTTAAATATTTAAACATAATCTGATACATAGCGTAAAGTAAAAAATGGCTCAAAATAAAATTAACATAGCGCTTCTTTTGGGAGACCCCTCTGGTATAGGACCCGAATTAGTCTCAAAACTATTATCTGAGGAAATAACAAACAAGTCTAATGTAATTATAATAGGTGAAAAAAATATTTTAGAGAGTGGAAATAAAATTTCAGGCAAATCACATAATTTAAATTTTGTAGAAGATTTCGATAATATTGATTTTGCAAAGGGTAATAAATTTTTTTTAGATATCTCTAAAGGTAAAAATCATAATTATAAATTATCTGAGTGCTCTAAAGAGGCGGGAGAAAGCGTTTTATCTTCTTTAGATTTAGCTTTAGATCTTGCTAAAAAAAATAAAATTCATGCAATAAACTTTGGACCATTTAACAAAACAAGTCTTAAACTTGGAGGAAATAAATTTTCTGATGAATTACATTTAATGGCTGAAAAGTTAGAAGTTAAAAATTTTTTTTGTGAGTTTAATGTTATTGATAATTTTTGGACAGCAAGGGTATCATCACATATTCCAATAAAAGAGGTACCACAACATGTAAAAAAGGAAAAAATTATTAAGCCAATTAGGCTTATAAATGAAGCTATGAAATTAAATGGTATTAAAAATCCAAGAGTAGCAGTCCAAGCACTAAATCCTCATGCTGAATTTGGAACAGAGGAAAAAGACGAAATTATACCTGCAATAGAAGAGGCAAAAAAACTAGGTATTAATGCTGATGGACCTTTACCATGTGATACTTCTTTTATCACAGCTTATAAAAATGGAAATCATGATTGTATTGTTGGTATGTATCATGATGCACTTCAATCTGGATTAAAAGCATTTGGATTTGATAGAGGTGTAACAGTACAAGGTGGTTTGCCAATCCCTATAACCACTCCTGCTCATGGAACAGCATTTGATATTGCGGGTAAAAATAAAGCAAATTTAGAACCTACTTTGAATTCATTCAAAATTGCATTAACAATGGCAGAAAATAAAAACAATTAAATGTCTAAAATAAAAAGTATTCGTACCAAAGTATATCAATGGAACGGTAAAACAGTTCCTCCACAAAATAATTTTTGCACAAATGCTTCAGACCTTTTGTTTGAAAAATCAGATGCTATGGGTTCATTTAGATTTCATGAATGGTTAATATGTGAAATCGAAACAGACGATGGTATTATTGGAATTGGAAATGCGGCACTAGCACCTCAATTGGTAAAAAAAACAATCGATACTTATTTAACTCCTTTAGTAATAGGCGAAGATCCTTTTGATTATTCTTATATCTGGGAAAAAATGTATAGAAGAACGCATGCGTGGGGAAGAAGAGGATTGGGAATGGTAGCTATTTCTGCAATTGATATTGCGCTCTGGGATATAATGGGAAAAATTACAAACAAACCTGTTTTTAAACTATTAGGTGGAAGAACAAAGGAAAAGATACCAGTCTACGCATCTAAACTATACAGCCAACCGATTAAGGATTTGCAAAAAGAAGCTGAAAGCTATGTTAAGCAAGGTTTTAAAATGTTTAAAATGAGATTTGGGTGGGGGCCAAAAGATGGACCTCATGGTATGAAAAAAAATATTGAGCTAGCTGAAGCAGTTAGAGAAGTTATTGGATATGATACCGACCTAATGATGGAATGTTATATGGGTTGGAACTTAGATTATGCAAAAAGGATGATCCCTAAATTAGTAAAATTTAACCCAAGATGGTTGGAGGAACCTGTAATAGCAGATGATATTCATGGCTATAAAGAATTAAATAATATGAATGCAATTCCAATTTCTGGTGGAGAACATGAATTCAACTTATTTGGATTTAAACAATTATTGGATATTAAAGCAGTCAGCTATATTCAATATGACAATAATAGAGTTGGTGGATTTACAATTGCAAATAAAATAAATGCATTGGCAGAAGCTTATCAAGTGCCAGTTATTCCTCATGCTGGTCAAATGCATAATTATCATTTAACAATGTCAAATTTTAATTGTCCAATATCAGAATTTTTTCCAGTTCATGATATAGAAATTGGCAATGAATTATTTTATTACATTTTTGAAGGTGATCCTGCTCCTAAAAATGGATATATAGATTTAGATGATAACAAACCTGGTCTAGGTTTAACAATTACTGATAGATTTAAGTCTGATTTCAAAATAATAGAATAACTAATAAACTTCTACTTCATCTAATTTAGGCATTGCATTAGCTGCGCCTGCTTTTGTTGTGGAAATTGCAGCTACTTTATTTGAAAATTCTAGAGCATCTTTAATTTTTAATTTGTTGGATAAAGCATATGCAAAAGCTCCGTTAAAAGCATCACCTGCTCCAGTGGTATCTATAACTTTATCCTTTAAATTATAAACATCTATAAAAAAACTCTCCTCAGAGTTTGCAAAGTATAGGCCTTTTGGACCTAATGTAATGATAATATTTTTTACTCCTTTTTGTAAAAAAGTTTTTGCAGACTCTTCAATTTCTGTTTTACTCTCAACCTTTTTGCCTAAATAAAAACTTGCTTCAGTTTCATTAGGAGTAAAATAATCAATACACTTAAAATCACTTTCTTTTATATCTGATGCAGGTGCCGGATTAAAAATTGTAATAGATCCTGTCTCTTTTGCTCTATTGAGCGCATAACTAGTTACTTCATTAGGTGTTTCTAGTTGAGTTAAAAAAATTTCTGATTTTTTTATAAACTCAATATTGTTGTCAATATCTTCATTGGATATAGAACCAGCAGCTCCAGGTACAATATTAATTGCATTATCCCCTGTTTTTTCATTTATCATTATACCTGCAACACCAGTTGACTGATTTGGATCTTGAAATATTGAGTCTGTATTAATTCCAGCCTCCTCATACAACTTAAGAGCCATCTTGGCATTTTGATCATCTCCAATCTTAGTTATAAAGTTTACATTTCCACCAAGTCTTGCAGCAGCGATAGCTTGGTTTGACCCTTTTCCACCTGGGCCAACTATATGATTTTTACCTAATACTGTTTCACCTTTGATTGGAATTTTGTCAGCAAAAAAACAAATATCAGCTACAAATACTCCAAATACACATATTGAGCTCATTATTTATCAAGAACCCAAACACTACCATCTGGTTTAATTACTCCCTTTGTTAATATAAAACACCCATATGGTCTCATTTCAGAGGTTGATACTATTAATTGAGATTTTTTTGCCTCTTTATAAAATTCTTGTCTTTCAATTGAACCAATCTTCCAATTTTCTCCAGAAGTTTCTTTTACAGCTTTAATAAAATCTTTATGACAATCAGTTAATTCATCAGGTTTGTTATCAACTTGCATTCTGTTTGCAGCTGAGTCAATGAAACTATCTAATGGAAAAACAGAAAGAATAGCCTTTGTCGCTTCATAAATATCTACTCCATCTAATCTAATTACTTTATTATTTAAAGAGTGAGAATATGCTGGAAAATTAGCATCAGTTAAAACAAGTTTATCACCATGACCCATTGCCCTTAACTGATATAGGAGCTCAGGGCTTAAAATTGGATTAATTTTAATTAGCATTAGGCCACTATAATACATAAAAAAAAAGGGTGAAATAAAATTCCACCCTTTTAATTTTGATTTTTCTAAAGATTATTTAAAATCGTTAGCGTTTTCTGTTGTTACTAATTGTGTACCAGTATCAATATTAGGATCAATACTTCCACCGTTAGCTAGCTCAAGAGCATATTTAACTCCATACGCGCCCATGTTGTATGAGAACTGAGCTATTGTTGCAGTCATCTCTCCTTTTAGGATGCTAGTAGCAGCATCTGGAGTAGCATCAAAACCAACAACGATCACATCATTCATATCAGCGTCTTTTAGTGCTTGCATAGCACCTAAACCCATATTGTCATTAGAAGCAAAGATTGCTTTGATGTTAGGATTTTTCAAGATAATTGACTCAGTAACTGATCTACCTTTTGCAGTATCCCACTCAGCTGTTTGAGTAGCAACAAGGTTTAAACCACAGTTTTTAAATCCTTTAATTGCACCATCTCTTCTTAGTAATGCAGTCGATTGAGACTCAATCCCAGTAAGAATTGCAACATCAGATCCTTTTGGAGTTTTATCACAAATAAATTTTGCAGCTAATTCTGCACCGTTCATATTATTTGTCCCAATGAAAGTTACACCTTCATTAATTCCTTTTGTATCAACAAATACAACTGGAACACCGCTTTTAATAGCATCGTCTACAATTGGTGCAAAAGCGTTTGGATCTCCGGGTGCAAGTGCTAGTGCATCAACACCTTTTGCAAGTTGGTCCTCAACTTGGTTTATCTGAGCTTGTACATCACCTTCTTGTGGAGGAGCAATTAAAATTAATTTTACTCCTAATTTTTTTGCCTCTTCTTCAGCACCTTTTGTTACAGAAGCCCAGAATGGGTTTCCAGAACCAGGTCCTTTAATACTGAATAAGATTTTTTTACCATGTCCGTCAGCAAAAGATACAGACCCCATGCTAATCAATAAAAAAATTGCTGAAACGAAAACAACAATTTTTCTGTTTAGTTCTCTCATATTTTTACCCCTTTAATAATTATTAAAAATTAATTTAATAAAATTTTTAAAAAAAATTCAACTGTTTATAAAAGACAATCAAATTTACAATTACAACTATTAGGTGTGCTATTTTCTTGTCCCAAGATCTCTTCTAAGAACGTCTATATATACCGCTAATACTATAATAGATCCAATTAGAACCTGTTGCCAAAATGAACTTACATCCATCAGATTAAGACCATTTCTTAAAATACCCATGATCATTACACCTGCAAAAACTCCAAGAACTGTACCTCTCCCTCCAAAAAAACTCGCTCCACCAATAATGCATGCTGCTATTGCATCTAACTCAGATTGTAATCCAGCATTAGGATATCCTGAGTCTGTTCGTCCAGCTAAAATAAGTGCTCCAATTCCAGATAAAAACCCACAAAGTGAGTAAACTATTACAAGAATTTTATTAACGTTTATACCGGATGCTCTTGCAGCATTAGGATTTCCTCCAATTGCATAAATCCATTTTCCTGTTCGAGTTTTATTCATAAATATCCAAAAAATTATATAAACAATTGCAATAAGAACTAAACTGACTGGTAAATATTGTGATTTTTCTAAACCAAGCCAAGTTAAATCAATCCGTCCATGACCAAGATATCTAACTTCGTCTGTAAAACCACTTATTGGTGTTCCACCTGAAATTAAATTTCCTGTCCCTCTAAAGATATACAATGTTCCTAAAGTCATTATGAAAGGATGAGGCATCCTCAGCAGGGTTATTCCTAATCCATTAAATAGACCACATAGAAATCCTGCTATCAAAGGTGTTATTACTACTATGTACCAAGGCGCTCCTGCTTTAGCAACTATTGCAAGTATCATTAACGACAACATCATTATTGATCCAACCGATAGATCAATTCCTGCTGTAACTATCACCATAAACACACCTAATGCTAACATCGATTGCCAGGAAATTTGCTTGAATACATTGGTAACATTTCTCCAGGATAAGAAAACATCTGGCTGAAGGAAGTGCATTACTACAATCATTATTACCAGTAGCAATAATATTCCATACTTTTCAAGGTATGGCATTATTTTTAAATACAGCGAATTTTTTTCTTGATCTTTATTTTCCATAATTATTTTTTACCCATAATCCAACCTATTACTTCATCTCTTGAAGTTTTAGATAGTTCAGACTCTGCAAAATTTGTTCCTTGGAATAAGGCCATCACACGATCACACACGGCAAAAATATCATCCATTCTATGACTGATAACTATTACTCCAACACCTGTTTGTTTTAAACTATTTATAAGATCTAGAACTTTACCAACTTCTTTAATTGCAAGTGCAGCAGTTGGTTCATCCATTATTACAACTTTAGCATTAAATGCTGTTGATCTTGCAATTGCAACTGCTTGCCTTTGACCACCTGAAAGTTCTTCTACTTTTTGATCAGCGCTTTTGACATTAATTTTTAATTTACCAAGATGCGCATCAGTAAGTTCTTTAATTTTTTTATAATCTAGAAATTTAAGTAGTCCAAGATTTTTAGTTGGTTCACGCCCTAAAAAAATATTTTCACCTATAGGAAGATTTCCAGCTAATGCCAAGTCTTGATAAACCATTTCTAGACCTAAATTTTGAGAATCTTTAGGGCTTTCTAAAATCTTCTCTTTACCATCAAAGAATAATGAGCCTGCACTTGGTTTGTATAGCCCTGATAAAACCTTCATTAAAGTTGATTTTCCAGCTCCATTATCGCCCACAACACCAAGACATTCTCCTGCATGTATCTTTAAATTTACATTCTCGAGAGCTGTTATGGTTCCAAAATATTTTGTTACACTTTTTGCTTCTAGAAGTAATTGATTAATTGATGACATAAGTGAAGAAAATATAAAAAAATCAGTTAATTGCAACAGGTTTTGAGGCTAACAGATTTACCGTTTTTCTTTGAGCCCTTTTGCAGAATTTTGGAGGCATTTTTTTTAAAATTAAGTTCATATCTTTTAGAACAATATCACCCATTTCAAAAAAAGCCTGTTCTAAAGCTCCGGCTCTATGAGCTGAAAACAATATATTTTTAAGCTTTCTAATTGGATCGTTTTTTTTTACAGGTTCTTCAGGAAATACATCTGTTGCGACATATATATCTCCCTTTTTAATTCTTTTTTTTAGGTCCACAAAATTAACGATTGCTGCTCTACTCATTAAAACAAAAACTGATTTAGGCTTCATTTTATTTAATAATTTTTTGCTTATTAAATTTTTGTTTTTAGTTGTGACAGTTGCTAGAACGTAAATAATCTCACAATCACTAAACATTTTATTTAAATTAATAGACTTAAAACCAGCTTTTTTAATTATTTTATTTGTGACCCAGGGGTCATAAACATTTATATTTTTTGTAAATGGTAGCAGCAATGGATAAAGCGCCTTAGCTAAATCTCCAAAACCAATTAAACCAATTTTTTTATTTGCCAAAAGGGAAGCATTCAAATTACTCTTTAAACCATATTTTTCTTCACCTTTTACAAAATCAAAATGAGCATTATGTATATTTCTTAATATAGACAAAGTCATACCTAAGGCTATTTCAGCAACAGGCTTTGAAAAAACAGGTGACGTAGCGATGACATCAATTTTTTTTTTAAAGCAATAATCATAGTCAATATTATCCATAAAATTACTTTCGACATTTATAATACATTTCAACTCAGAAGCTTTTGATAAAAGATTTTTATCAAGATCTGGCTGACCCATTATAAAAGTAGCTTTATGAATATTTTTTTCATAAAAATCTTTTTTATTTAACTTAGGAGCAGTTATTAATTTATATTTTGATTTTAATTCCTTAAGTTTTTTTTTTGAAAAGATTAAATCTAATCTTCTTGGATATGGATCAGAAATAACTATATGTTTCTTCATGGTCTATTTATTTAAGTAATTTCTTTGCGTCTATTTCTAAAAACTTTTTTGGTTTTACACAATTAGAATTAATTGACACAGATGTTCCAAATTTAGCTGCTTTCATAATAGAAGTAATAATTTCTAATACATGTAAAGATATCTCACCATTACATAAATGTTTTCTTTTATTTTCAATTGAATATGCCATTTCAGATAACCCAGCTCCTCGATAGTTTGCATTAGTTGGTGCTTCGTTAGCTCTAGAACTTTGTGTTCTTATGTTAATACGTCCCAATGACATTTTTGTAGTCTTAAATTCTTTCCAATTTTCCCCTAATTTATTACAAGTTAACACTGATCCACCAAACATATTTGGGTCAGGAACAATCATTGAGCCCTTTTCTCCATATAATTCAATGTGATTTCTTTGATGAGCTATTACATCAAATGATAATGTTAATCTTATAACGGAGTTATTTTTAAAAGTGATTGTAGATAAATAAGTAGTTGGACATTCTACCTTAAATTTTTTTCCTTTTTTGGGTCCTATACCAATAGTTCTATATTTTTGACCTTGAATGATGGTGCTAGTTACTTTTTTTGCAGGTCCTAACAGATTTACTAAAGCGGTAATATAATACGGTCCCATATCAATAACAGGACCTCCCTCATTTTTTGCAAACCAAGGTTCAGGGTTAGGATGATAAGACTCAATTCCAGGAAAAGCAAAAACTGCATTGCCTAATTTAATTTTTCCAATTATGTTTTTTTCAACTAGTTCTTTTGATTTTTGAATTCCACCACCTAAAAATGTATCTGGAGCATTACCTAAATATAATTTTTTTTTCTTTGAAAATTTTATTAAATCTTTTCCATCTTTTAAATTTATTGCTAGTGGCTTTTCAGAGTATACATGTTTTCCATTTGTTAAAGCTTTTTTAGATATTGAATAATGCGCTTTTGGAATTGTAAGGTTTAAAATAATTTCAACCTCTTTATCTTTTAGCAGTTCATTTACATTTAAAGATTTTATTCCATAGTTTAATGCACAACGTTTTGCAGCTTTCAGATTAATATCTGCACATTTAACAATTTTAATATTATTGAAATATTTTTCAGCTCTAAAATATGTTTCAGCGATATGTCCACAACCTATTAAACCAATTTTAAAAACCTTATTCATAAAAAGTTTTTAAACACCTTGTCTCTGTTTTGATTTTCCTTCTTTATGGATTTTTAATGCTTCTTCATTTTCTTTTGATGTTGGTATTTCAAGTGTAGGACTTTCCCAATAAGCTGATCCCTCAAGCCATTCATAACTATGTGTTTTGATTGAAATGACATAAGTGATATCTGAATGCTTAGCTCTTTTAAATGCCTCCTCTAATTCTGAAATACTAGAAACATGTTCTGATTTTGCACCCATACTTGCAGCATGTTGAGCAAAATTTACTTCTTTTAAATCTTGAACATTTGATGAATTAAATAAACAATTAAATTCTTTTCCACCCTTGAACAATTGAAGTCTATTTATAACAGCATGACCTCCATTATCACACACGATAATTATTAATTTGTTATTCGTTAATACTGAAGAATATATGTCAGAATTGTTTAATAAATATGAACCATCTCCTACAAATGCAATAACATCTTTATCTGGGTTTGCCATTTTAATTCCAAGGGCGCCGGAAATTTCATAACTCATGCAACTAAATCCCCACTCTGTCTCATGTGTATTTAACTCTTTTGGCCGCCAAACTTGAACAACTTCCCCGACCAAACCTCCTGCTGCTGTAACAGCTATATCAGTAGGATCTGAATTCCTATAAATTGCTCCAACAGCTTGAGCATAACTTGGTAAATCTTGATTAGTTGGACCACTCTCTTTATCTACATATTCATTCCAAGACTTAAGCTCATCTTGTGATTTTTTATGCCAATTATTAGATGATCTCCAATCTCCGAGTGCATTTGATAATTCTATTAGTGATACTTTTGCATCTCCAATAACTGCCTCTGCTAAATGTTTATTTGCATCGTGTCTAGCAATATTAATTGAAACTAGTTTAAATTGAGGATTTTCAAAATTCGCCCATGATCCAGTTGTAAAGTCAGCTAATTTTGTACCAATACAAATTGCTAAATCAGTTTCTTTAGCTAAATTATTTGCAGCCTTTCCTCCAAGTCCTCCTATTGGTCCTACAAAATGAGAATGATCTCTTTTCATTGTTGAGTATCCCATAACTGTTTGAGTTACTGGTATATTATGTTTAACTGCAAAATTGCTTAACTCTTCCATGGCGTCAGAATAAAATACTCCTCCACCTGAAATTATAATTGGGTTTTTGGAATTCTTAATTCTTTCAACAGCTTGTTTAATTTGAAAATCATCTGGCTTGGGTCTTCTAATATTGTGAACTCTTTCTTTAAAGAATTCTTCGGGATATTCAAATGTTTCTCCTTGTACATCTTGGCATAAAGATAAACACGCAGGACCACAATCTGCTGGATCTAACATGGTTTGAATTGCTTGAGGAAGTGACTGTAATATTTGCTCTGGTCTTGTAATTCTATCAAAATATTTTGTAACTGGTTTAAATGAGTCGTTAGCTGTCATTCCTGGATTTGAAAAGTGTTCAACCTGTTGCAAAACTGGATCTGGCATTCTATTTGCGTAAGTGTCTCCAGGTAAAAATAAAATTGGTAATCTATTACTCATTGCTACAGCTGATGCTGTAACTAGATTTGTAGATCCTGGTCCAACCGAACTTGTTGCAATAAAAATTTGCTTTCTTCTTTTAGCTCTTGCATAAGCAACACCCGTTAAAGCCATATTTTGTTCGTGATGGCCTCTGTAAGTTGGAAGTTTATCTTTATTTTCTTCTAATGCTTGTCCTAGACAGGCGACATTTCCATGTCCAAATATACCGAAT
Organism: uncultured Pelagibacteraceae bacterium; assembly: GCA_902552755.1. Lineage (GTDB taxonomy): Bacteria > Pseudomonadota > Alphaproteobacteria > Pelagibacterales > Pelagibacteraceae > Pelagibacter. Next base: position 22,606 of record CACDHV010000009.1, read on the forward strand.
ACACCAGGAAACAAAGGCTTAACTTGACCATCAATATAGACTTTCTGTGCTATTAAATGTTTAACCAATGCATGCGCGCAAGTAAGCTTTATTTTTTTCATTTTTCTAGTTATATTCTCTTCAAATATTCAACTAATAAACCACAAAATAAAAATTATGTATAGCAAATTTGGACAATTCATTGATGGCAAATGGCAAGCATCACAAAATAATGAAACTTATGATGTTTTAAATCCTGCAACAGAAGAAGTTTTAGGTAAGGCATCTAAAGCAGGTGAAGAAGATGTAAACAAAGCACTTAAGTCTGCAGAAAAAGGTCTTGAAGTTTGGAGAAATACTCCACCTTGGCAAAGATCAAAAATTATAAGAAAAATTGCCGATCTTATGAGAGAGAGAACTGATATATTGGCTAAGTGGTTAACATTAGAAGTTGGAAAGCCACTATCAGAAGCAAAAGGGGAAGTTGGAGGCGCTGCAGATATCTTTGAATGGAACTCTGAAGAAACTAAAAGAATTTATGGTCAGATAGTAGAAAGTAGATTTGAACATACAAGAATGTATGTAAAATATGAACCTGTTGGAGTTGTTGCTGGATTAATACCCTGGAATTTTCCAATAGTTCTATCTTCAAGAAAAATTTCTACTGCTTTAGCAGCTGGGTGCTCAGTTATATGCAAGCCAGATGTCATTACTCCAGGAAGTGTAATGGAACTTATGAATATTATAAATGATGCGGGAGTTCCTCCAGGAGTAGTAAATTTATTATCTGGTGATCCAGCTAAAATCTCATCTCAATTAATATCATCTGATATAGTAAAAAAAGTTTCTATAACTGGCTCAACAAGAGTTGGAAAACTAATTTTAAAACAAGCAGCTGAAAAAGTTCAAAGAGTTACAATGGAGTTAAGTGGTCATTCACCTTTTATTGTTTTTGATGATGTAGATATTAATAAGGTTACAGATATGGCAATCACTGCTAAATTTAGAAATAATGGTCAAGTTTGTATATCACCAGCAAGATTTTACATTCATGAAAGTAAAAAAGATGAATTTGCTAAAACATTAGTTGAAAAGGTTACTAAACTTAAAGTTGGTAACGGAATGGATGAAGATACAATTCTAGGGCCTTTAACTACAGAAAAAAGATTGAATGAAATAGAGGCATTAGTTGAAAAAACTAAAAGTGAGGGAGCAACAGTTTTATGTGGAGGAAAGAGACCAGCTGGTTTTAATAAAGGATATTTCTATGAACCAACTGTTTTTGACAATGTTAAAGATAATTTTACAATTGCTAAAGAAGAGCCCTTTGGACCTTTAGTTCCATTGCTTACTTTTAAAGACACAGATGAAGTTGTGGAAAGAGCAAATGACAATGATCTTGGTTTAGCAAGCTATATTTACACTAATTCTTTAGAAAAAGCGCACAAAGTCTCAGAAAAAATGGAAACTGGAACATGCGCAGTGAACCATCCGACAATTGCTTTTGCTGAAGTGCCTTTTGGAGGAATAAAACAAACAGGCTATGGAAGAGAAGGTGGTTCTATGGCTATCAAAGATTATTTGAACGTAAAGTACACTCACTTCGGACTCAATTATTAATGAGAAAAAATAAAGTCAAACAAATGATGGCTGAAGGTAAGCCTGTTGTAAATGGCTGGTTACAAATACCAAGTACTGTTTCTGCAGAAGTTATGTCACATCAAGGTTGGGATTCTCTGACTGTAGATATGCAGCATGGACTTGTTGATTATACAAATGCACTTCCAATGCTTCAAACTATTTCATCAACTGATGTAACTCCTCTTGCTAGAGTAAATTGGAATGAACCAGGTCAAATAATGAAAATTCTAGACGCCGGTTGTTATGGAATTATATGTCCTATGGTAAGTAATAAAGAAGAGGCAGAAAGATTCGTACAAGCGTGTATGTATCCTCCAAATGGATATAGAAGTTTTGGTCCTGTTAGAGGATTGATTTATGGTGGAGCTGATTATGCCGATCATGCAAATGATGAAATTTTAAAATTAGCTATGATTGAAACAAAAGAGTCATTAGATAAATTAGATGAGATTATGTCTACAGACGGTGTAGATGGAATATATATTGGCCCCGCTGACTTAAGTTTAGCAATTGGAGAAAAACCTGGGTTTGACAGAGCGGAGGATACAAAAGCTTATTCAGAAATATTAAGAATATTAGAGCATGCCAAAAAAAATAATATTTTTGCAGGAATTCATAATGGAACACCTGAGTATGCACAAAAAATGATAGATAAAGGATTTAATTTTGTAACTATTGGAGCAGATCAAAGAGCAATGAGCGCTGGAGCTAAGGCAATTGTTGAAAAAATGAAAGGCTCAATAAGCAAAAAAGAATCTGAAACTTATTAATCAAGCTTATCAAGAAAAGACTCGAACTCTTTTTTATTTAAATTTGAAGATTGTTTTTTTCCTGGAAATTTTCCTGCCATAGAATCTTTTTTGAATGCCTTAAGAGCTCGAACTCTCTCAATTTTTATTTCATTTTTTAATTTTAATAAATTTCCATAAGCTTTTGAATGTCTTGGAGGATTTAAAGTATCTCCACATATATCTTCCATGAACAAATACATTACATCTGCTTTTTTTCCTGAACCTAAAGAAACTGTAACTATATTCGTTCTTTTTGAGATTTCTCCCATAACATTTTCTGGAATAACTTCACATTCAGCAGAAAAAGCTCCCGCATCTTCTAATCTTTTAAATTTTAAAAAAAGTTCATGTGCCTCTTCACTATTTTTTCCTACTGCTCTTAAACCACCAATCCATGTGGATTTTCTTGGAACTAAACCAAGATGTCCCATAACTGGAACATCTTCATTAGCCAGCATTTCTATGATCTTCATACTTCTTGGTGTCATTACAGCATCAGCTCCATTTTCTAAGGCTTCAAACGCTCCTCTCATTATATCTTCTGAAGTGACAAACTTATTTAATACTAGCGCAGCAGTTAAAAATAGATTCTTTGATCCCTCTCTAGCCTGTTTTACATTAAAAGCATTGCAGATTATCATGTCAAATCCAGCCTTCTCTGCGGCCTCAGCTTCATCTATTGTATTAGCTGTGACTTGAGTAAATTTTTTTTTTCCTTTTGCTTTTTTAAGATCATCAACTGTAAGAGTTCTGTTAGCAGGTTGAGCGGCCCAAGTATAAATCTTTTTCATTTTATATTTTTTAATTCTTTATAGATATTATTCACTCTATGTACTTCTTGTGCAATATTAAAGTACCCTTCATATTCAATTTCATCTGGTGAAACGTCAAAATGATAATGTCCAGCGTCATTTTTATGCTCATATGAGTGAAAGTGAGTATGCTCCCCAGACTCTCTTAAATTTAATTCTCCCCCCGTTGGATCACCAGTCCATAAAACAGTATAGCATTGTAATTTTGGTCCAACAGGTTCATAAAATTGTAGAAAATCTTTTGTGCATTTCATCAATTGTGGATCATAATATTCATATTTTATATCCTTATAATCTGGTTGTACGTGTGATCTTATTTTTCCATTCAAAACTCTAAATACACCAGCAAGAGCAATATGATTTTTATGCCCAATTTTAAGATTGTCTGAAAGTGCTGTTCTAATTGATTGTGGTAATGAACCTTGTTTTCCAGTTCTTTTTTTTATCTTTAAATAAATAACTTTTCCTTTAACACCATCTGAATAATAAATGTTACCAAGTCCACCATGTTTACTTGCATTATAATCCTCTACTATACATTCTTTATCTTTTCCTACCCTCGCAATTAAAGACTTATTTTCTTTTGTTATTAAGTTTTCATTTATAACTAATTCTCCACAGTGTCCATCGAGGCAAGACATTGCTCCAGATCCTGCTCCAAGCGCGTACGATTTTTCTGATCCAATCATTTTTGAGATTTCTGAATAATCAAATTCAGTTCCAAGATACTTAGGATCGTGCATGTAAGGCTCTCCTCCAACATCGATTATCCTTTGATTACCACTCATACCTTCAGATGGACAATTCCAATTTCTTAAATTTGGACAATCAATTACTTCTGCTTTCACACTTTCAAAATTATTTGACAGACCTTTTTCTAATGCGTTTGATATTTCTTTTAACTCAAAATTTTTGAAAATTCCTTTTTCTATTTTTAATTCCATAAATTAATTAGTTACATAATATATTGCATAATTATTTTACATAAATATATTTCAATTTTAAAAATGAATAATAAAGATTTAAAAGTTGCAGTTCTTGGAGCAGGAGCAATGGGTTGTCTATTTGGAGGCCTGCTAGCAGAAAAAGGTCTAAATGTAACGCTCATTGATGTTTGGAAAGAGCATGTTGAAGAAATTAATAAAAATGGTCTAAAAATGGATGGCCATGGTGGTGATAGATTTATAAAAGTACCAGCAACATCAGATCCATCTACAATTGGAAAAGTTGATGCTGTTATAGTAATGTGTAAAGCAACAGCGCTTGAACCTGCTTTAAAAAGTATTAAAAATATTATTAGAGATAAAACAGTTTTTATGTCTTTTCAAAATGGAATTGGACATGAAGCTATAATTAAAAGTATTGTTGGTAATGAAAAAGTAATTGGGGGAACAACAACGCAAGCATCAAATATCTTGGGCCCGGGTCATATCATGAATCACGCAGCTTTACCTTCTTGGATTGGAGAATATGATGGTGGAATAACAGATAGAATAACTGAAATTGCAGACACATTTACTGCGCATAACTTAGAAATGATTGCAGCTGAGGATGTAAAAAAAAGAAAATGGATGAAACTTTTTGCTTTAACAGCAATAGGTCCACTTTCAGCTATTTTTGATCTGCATCATACTGATCTTTATATAAATAATAATGCCAACGACTTTTCTAGAAGTTTAGGTAAAGAGATTATTTTAGAAACAAGAGAAGTTGCTTTAGCAGATGGCGTAAATGTTTCTGAAGATGAGTGTTTGTTTATGTTTAATAAAATTGTTGACTCAAATCAAACAAATAAGTCTTCAATGGCTTTTGATGTGCTTTATAAAAGAAAAACTGAAATTGATTTCATAAGTGGCGCCGTGTCTAAAATAGGAAAAAAACATGGAATAGCCACACCATTAAATGACCTTATGTACAAAATGATTAAAGTAAAAGAGGGCATGTACAGCTAAATGCTGAAAATTAGTAAACTAAAGAAAATTAAATCAAACTTCCCGGTCATTGTTGGAGAACAAATAATCAGTAAAAAAGTGTGTAATTCTTTAATTGAAGAAATAACTAATTCAAAAAGTTTTGATGATATGATTATGGGTGGCAGAAGCAGGATTAATAAAGGATCAAAAAATTTCAACAAATATATCTCAAGTTCTAAAATCTCAAAAAAACTTTTTGCTACTTTCAATACAAAATCCTTTTATAAAAAAATTGATAAAAAATTTAAAACAGAATTTAAGGCAAATACTTGGGAAAGTTTATTTAAACCAAAAAAATTTAATAAAAAAAGATATACACTAAAAAGAAAAGTAAATTCCAAAGAGCTAAAAAAACTACTAGGTAAAGATTATAAGAACCCAAATTTAAATTTAGATATTGATTTCTCAGTATCTAAAGGAGGATATAGATTGAGACCACATAGAGATGATGTGAATAGGCTATATAATTTTTTGATCTATTTAACCGATATACCAAAAAAAAATGGAGGATCACTTACTTTATATAAGAAAAAAATAAACAAAAACCTTAGAAAAAGCTTTAGAAGGTTTCCTAAGATTAATGAACTTTATAAATTAAAGGAATTCACACCAAAACAGGGAAGTGTAATTTTCTTTAAATCTACTCCAAATTCTTATCACGGAGTAAATAGATTTAAGGAAAAAAACTGTCCAAAAAGATTTTTTATTTATGGAAGTTATGCTCTTAACAAGCCAGTGATATGGAAATATAAAAATTTTGAATATCATCCACATATTGTTGCGACGAAAAAAAGAATGCTTACATCTTTTCATGATTCGAATTATTTGCTAAAATATTAATAACTATGCAAATTAAAACTAAATTAAAGAGTATTTTAGATAGAGATGGCTTCCTAAGAGTAAGAAATGTACTTAATTTCAACAAAGATTTAAAACCAATTTTAAATGACATGGAATATATAATGGACAATTTAGTTCATAAATTTGCTCCTGTGCATATGAAAGAAAAAATTTTTAAATATAGCTTTAGAAAAAAATATACATACATTTCAAAACTTAAAATTTATGATCTTGATCAATATTTTAATACTAGACTTCCAAGAGATCACGTGAAGAAAGATAGTGATTATTTTGCATCTCAATCTTTATGGAATTTAATTAATCACAAAAAAATCTTGGATGTGGTTGAAAAATTATTAGGGCCAGAAATTCTTTCAAATCCAGTTCAAAATACAAGAATTAAACAACCCGAAAATAAATTACCTAAACATTCTGTTCATGATGGTCTCTCAGGTAGAACTCCATGGCATCAGGATGCAGCAGTATTATCATCTTTGGGACAAAGATTAACTGATATGGTAACTGTTTGGATTCCATTTACTAAAACTACTAAAAAAAATGGATGCATGATTACAGTAAAAGAAATTAATAAATTGGGACTATTGAATCATATATCAGGATATAGAGGTCAGGTAGAAATAAAAGATAGTAAACTACTTAATAATTACAAGCCAGTTTTTCTGGAGGCTAATGTTGGCGATATTATTATTTTGCACAAACACTCCATTCACTGTTCATTGCCTAATAGATCCAATGATTTTAGAATTAGCGCTGATTTAAGATACAATAGAGCTGGAACCCCATCTGGTAGGAAACCTTTGCCCAATTTTTATGTAAGAAGTAAAAATAAAAAAAATATTACTATCCACAACTATAAGCAATGGATTGCTTTGTGGGAAAAGGCAAAGAATAAATGTATTCCGAGAAAGTATGCTTTTAAATATCCACTTCCAACATTTAGAAATAGTAAAAGAGATCTTGCTAGACTAATATAATTTTTTTTAAAATTATGAAAAAAATTCTCATTGTCCAACCTATTCATGAAAAAGGTATGGAATTATTAAAAAGTAAAAGCGACTATAGTTACGAGGTTGTTGAAAATTTAAGTGTTGAAAATGTGAAACAAAAAATTGTAGATGCAGATGCAGTTTCTTTAAGAACTTCGATATTACCTGCTGAGGCAATTGAAAATGCAAAAAACCTTAAAATAATTTCAAGACATGGAGTTGGTTACGATAATATTGATTTAAATAGCTGTAAAAAAGGAAACATCGACGTAGCAATAACCGCAACAGCAAATGCTGTGGCAGTTGCAGAACATGTTCTTTTCATGCTTTTAAGTATCTCAAAAAGAAAGAGTATGTATGACCATTCAGTCAAAAGTGGAAAATTTACTGAACGAAATAAATTACCAAAAACTATAGAGATTTGGGATAAAAACATTCTTATTGCTGGATTTGGAAGAATAGGAAAAGCGTTGATTAAAAGATGTTTAGGGTTTGAAATGAACGTTTTTGTTTACGATCCATTTGTAGATTCAGAAACAATAAGCAAAATGGGTGGTAAAAAAGTTGAAGATTTATCAGAGGCTATTAAAGGTATGGATGCTGTCTCACTCCATATACCTTTAACTGATCAAACTAAAAATATTATAAATTACGAACTTTTAAAAACGATGAAAAAAAACTGCATCATCATAAATGCTGCAAGAGGCGGTATTATAAATGAAAAAGATTTAGATAGGGCATTGAATGAAAATTTGATTTTTGGAGCAGGAATTGATGTATTTGAGGTAGAGCCTCCAGAGGTTGATAATCCTTTATTAAAAAATGACAAAGTTTTCCTTAGTCCTCATGCTGCAGCATTTACTGAGGAATGCATGACAAGAATGGCAAAAGAAACTATTCAAAATATTTTTGATTTTTTTGATGGTAAACTTGAAGACAGTAAAAAAGTAAAATTATAGATTATTAATCTCTAAATTTGATTTCTTTAAAGTATCAGTAATATATTTGTAACCCTTGATAGCGTATTCAAGTGGATTAGCTTTTTTAGGATCTTGTTCAGCCTCTACCACAAGCCAACCTTGATAATTATTTTTTTTTAGAATATCAAACAGAGGTTTGTAGTCGATACACCCATCGCCAGGTACCGTAAAAGCACCTTCTAAAAAAGCGTCCCTAAAACTCAAATCTTCAGAAAGGGCTTTTTTTAATACTTCTTCTCTAATATCTTTGCAGTGTATGTGGATTACTCTTTCTTTAAATTTATTAATTATATTAATTGAGTTTCCCTTAGCAAATAACATATGACCAGTATCTAAAGTTAATTTTACACTATCATCTGTGTTTTCTAGTAATCTAATAGTTTCTTCTTCTGTTTCTATTACTGTACCCATATGATGGTGATAAGCTAAAGGCATACCTTCATCTTCAAGATATTTTGCAAGCTCAGAAATTTTTGTACAATAATCTTTCCATTCTTGGTCCGTCATCTTTGGTCTATTGGAAAGTTTTTTTGTTGGATCACCCTGTATTGAACCAAAAACTTCAGCAAAAACGATACATGGAGCTTCACAATCTTTAAATAATTTAAGTTGGTCTTGAATTAAATTTTTTTCTTGTTCAACAGAATTTTTTCTTAGATTTCCGCTATACCAACCAGAACATAATTTTAAGTTATACTTTTCTAATTTTGGTAATAATTCCTCAGATGTTTTTGGGAATTTACCACCTGACTCAATCCCAACAAATCCAGCCTGACTTGCCTCTGACAAACATTGTTCTAGAGGAGTGTCTCCGCCTAGCTCAGGCATGTCATCATTACTCCAAGCAATTGGTGCTATACCTAATTTTACTGACATAAATTTTTTATTTGTTAAGATATATTTAATCATGAGATTAATTAAAGGAAAAAAAATTCAGCTTGGCGTAGTTGGAGGTGGTCCAAAATCTTGGATTGGTCATGTTCATAGAATTTCATCAAGATTTGATAATCAATATGAGATAGTTGCTGGTGTTTTTTCGAGAAATTCAAAACTATCTAAAAGCTTTGGTCAAAGCCTAGGTATTTTAAAAGAGAGATGCTATTCAAATTTTAGAGAAATGGCTGAAAGAGAAGCGGCAAGAAAAGATGGTATTAATGTTGTAGCAATAATGACACCCCCTTCAAGTCACCAAATTATTGCAGAAAAATTTATTGATAAAAATATACATGTAATTTCTGATAAACCATTTGCTGGAAATCTTACTCAAGCTAAAAAATTATTTAAAAAAATAAAATCAAATAAAAAAATTAAGTATGCTTTGACACACAATTACTCTGCTTATCCTATGGTTAGAGAGGCGAAAGTATTGGTTGAAAAAGGTAAAATTGGAAAAGTTGAATACGTAAACGTTGAATACGTTCAGGATTGGTCAGATGGAGAGAGTATTTCACAAAAAAATGCAAAGAAAAAGTTTAAATGGAAAATAGATAAAAATATTGTTGGAGCTTCAGCGGTCTTAAACGAAATTGGCTCCCATGCATATCATATGGCAACTTATATATCAGGTTTAAAAGGTGAAACTATTTTTGCAGATATTAAACAAGTTTCAAATAAAGTTAAAATGGACAACAATGCTCAAGTAATGATCAATTTTAATAATGGAGCTAAAGGAATGTTTTGGACAAGTGTGATGGCTAGAGGTGGAGTTTATGGATTACGAATAAGAATTTTTGGAACAAAAGGAAGTTTGGAATGGGTTCAAAACGATCCAAACTATTTAAAACTTAATCCATCTAACGGTGCAGTAAAATTTATTGAAAGAGGTTTTTTTAATGCTGAATTGTCTAAAAAATTTTCTAGATTAAAATTTGGTCATCCTGAAGGTTATTTGGATGCATTTGCAAATATTTATCGTGAATTTGCAAATTCTTTGAAAAATAATGCAAAAAAAAGGTATTTTTACCCCAATGAAGACGAAGGACTGGAAACTGCAAAATTTATTGAAGCATGCAAAGTTTCAAACAGAAAAAAAAGATGGGTAAAAATAAAATAAAAACTGCTCTGTTTGGCCTTGGTAGAATTGGCCAGATGCATGCTGAAAATTTAAGAAAAAATAGTGAATTTGATTTAAAATACGTTTTTGATTTAAATAAAAATTTATTAAACAAAATTTCAAAAAGATTTAATGCTATTTCAATAAATAATCCAGATATAGCTTTTAAAGATAATGAAATTAGATGTATTTTTATAGCCTCTTCTACTTCTACACATTTAAAATTTATTGAAAAAGGTGTAAAATATAAAAAAGTAATATTTTGTGAAAAACCACTAGATTTAAATTTAAAAAAAATTAATTCATCTTTAACAAAAATTAAAAAACTTAATCCTAAAGTTCAAATAGGATTTAATAGAAGATATGATCCTGGACATAATTTACTTAAAAAGAATTTATTGAAAAATAAAATAGGTAAACTAGAGAAAATTATTATTACTAGTCGCGACCCTGCTCCTCCTTCGTTATCTTATTTAAAAAGTTCTGGAGGAATTTTTAAAGATATGATGATACATGATTTTGATTTGGCAAGATACTACTTGGGTTCAGATGAATTTATATCAGTATTTGCTACTGGCAGTAACATATCAGACCAAATATTTAATAAAATAAAAGACTATGAACTTGCTACTACAGTGCTTAAGTCAAAAAAAGGAGTGCAATGCATTATAACTAATTCGAGACATTGTAGTTTTGGTTATGACCAAAGAGTTGAGCTTTTTGGAACAAAAGGAATGATGATATCAGATAATAAAAGAGATACAGAAACTAATCTCTTTTTAAAAAATTCGACAAATAATAAATCACCTCTCCTTCATTTTTTTATAGAAAGATATGCAGAAGCTTTTAGGTTGCAACTATCTGACCTTGCAAACTTTTGCAAAAAAAATATCAAACCCAGAGCGGTTTTTGAAGATGGAAGAAAGTCTATAATTTTAGCAGAAGCTGCACAAAAATCAGTTAAATCAAAAAAATTTGAAAAATTAAAAATAAATTAGAATTATTTATTTTTATATACTCTGAATTTTTTTATCTCCTGCCTTTTTTACAAAATAAATTCCTAAGACAACAGCACATAGGGCAATTAAAATTTTAGATGTTACTAATTCGTTTAGGAAAATAAATCCTAAAATAACACCAAAAATCGGTATTAGATAAGCTACCTGACTTTGGAAAACTAAGCCATTTTTCTTTAAAATCATAAATCTTAATAACCATGCAATTCCAGTTGGAAAAATACCAAGATAAATCAAAGATAATGTAGAATCTAATGATGGATTTAAATTCCATGGTTGCTCAATTATTAGTGATATTGGACAAGCAATTATAGCTCCCCAAATAAGAATTGATGCAGTTACATTTTCATTTTTTTTATTACTAATTTTTAATGTCAAAATTCCTCCAATTACATAAAAAGTGGATCCCAATAGAATCATAAGAGCAGAAAATAAATTTTCATTATTTATAAGTAAATTTTCTGAGAATAAATAAACAATTCCTGAAAAACCTAATACTATTCCAAATATTTTTATTATGTTAATTTTTTCTCCTTCTGAAAAGAAATGTGCAAGTATTGTTGCACTTATAGGTGTAGTTGACATTAAAATTGCTGCTAAGTTACTTTGAACTTTCTGAACCCCGTATGCTATTAGGAAAAAAGGTATAACTAAATTAATAATACCAATTGCTGCAAACCATTTCCAATCTTTAGAAAACGCTTCAATTTTTATTTTTTTAAAATAACAAAGTAATAATAATGGTATCATACCAAAAAAAATTCTTAAAAAAGCTATGGTTATTGGTCCGTAAGAATATGTTGCAATTTTAATGTTGAAAAAAGCTGAAGCCCAAAGTAAGGCTAAAAAAGTAAGAATTAAATAATCAGTAGCGTTTGGAGATTTCATTCAATTATATCTTCTATTGATCCATTTGTTATTTTAATAAGATCATCAAAATTAATTTTAAAAATACAGTTTGGATGTCCTGCAGCTGCAAATAAATCTTTAAATCTGTTCAAAGAACTATCAACTAATATCTGCAAGCTATTAGTGTGTCCTATTGGAGATACTCCTCCAATTGTATATCCAGTTTGTTCTTTCACATCATTAGGTGATGCCATACTTAAATCTTTACTATTAAAAAACTTTTTTAATTTGTTTAATGAACATCTTTTGTCACCAGAGACTAAACATAAAAAATAATTATCGCCATTTTTAAAAAGTAAGCTTTTTACAATTGCGCCTACTTCACAATTTAAAGATTTTGCTGCATCAACTGCTGTTCTAGCTGTATTTTCTAATTCTGTGACTGATAAAGTCTCATCGAATTCTTTTAATGCTTTTTCAGCTCTTTTAACTGGTTCTTTATTTAATAAACTCATTATTGCAACTTAGGATTGATTGAAAATTCTAATTTTTTAAGGTTAATATACATGTAAAAAAAGCATAAGTGATATCTATTTAATAGGCATTATTTATCTTTTCTTAACTGATAAGAAAATTAAAAAATTATAGGAGATAATATGAGCGCTAAGGACGTACTAAAATTAATGAAGTCTAAGAATATTGAATTTGTGGATCTTAGATTCACAGACCCAAGAGGAAAACTTCAACACTTAACGATGGATACAACTATCGTAGATGAGGGAATGCTAAATGATGGTGTATTTTTTGATGGATCGTCAATTGCAGGATGGAAAGCAATTAATGAGTCTGACATGATATTAAAGCCTGATTTAAGTAGAAAAGTAATTGATCCTTATACATCTCATAATACTTTAATTTTATTTTGTGACATTTTAGATGCAGTTAAGAAAGATCCCTATGAAAGAGATCCAAGAGGAATTGCAAAAAAAGCTGAAGCATATTTAAAGAAAACAGGAATTGGTGATACAGCTTACTTTGGTCCAGAGCCTGAATTTTTTGTTTTTGATGACGTCAGAATTAAAAACGATATGAATGAAACAAGTTTTTCAATTGATAGTTCAGAAGGTCCTTATAATTCTGGAAAGTCTTATGATAATGGAAACATGGGTCATAGACCTGGTGTAAAAGGAGGTTATTTTCCAGTACCGCCAGTAGATAGTGCTCAAGATATGAGAGGTGAATATCTAAAGGGACTAAGAGATGTTGGAATTACCGTGGAGAAACATCACCATGAAGTTGCTCCTAGTCAACATGAACTTGGAATGTTATTTGGAACCTTGGTTAATCAAGCAGACAACGTCCAACTTTACAAATACGTAGTTCAAATGGTTTCTCACTCTTTTGGTAAAACTGCAACTTTTATGCCTAAGCCAGTTAAAGGAGATAATGGTTCAGGAATGCACACTCACCAATCAATTTGGAAAGGGAAAACTCCTGTATTTTCTGGAAACAAATATGCTGGATTATCTCAAACTGCTTTATATTATATTGGTGGAGTATTAAAACATGCAAAAGCAATTAATGCATTTGCTAATGCTACTACAAATAGTTATAAGAGATTAATACCAGGTTTTGAGGCTCCAGTTCTACTTGCATACTCTGCCAGAAATAGATCGGCTTCATGCAGAATTCCAATCACATTAAGTAAAAAGGGTGC
>CACDHV010000010.1 GCA_902552755.1 uncultured Pelagibacteraceae bacterium
TAGCTTACTTCACTGATAAAATTGAAATAGATGTTGTAAACCCCTCATCCGATAAAAATATTTCTGACAAAGTAACAGATCTCGATAAATATGATGGACTAATATGGGGAGGAAGTAGTCTAAATATTTATAATGACACCATTGAAATAAGAAGACAGATCGAATTTATGAAAGAGTGTCAAAAAAAAATTAAAAAAATATTAGCTATTTGCTGGGGACTCCAGGTTGCGGTTACAGTAGCAGGAGGGCAAGTAAAAAGATGCACAAACGGATCACACAGAGGCATAGCACTTAATATTGAAATAAATAATAATGGATTACAACATCCAATATATAGAAATAAAGGTAAAATTTTTAATACACCCGCTTTTAATTTTGATGAAGTTACAAAATTGCCAAAAAATTCAAAATTGCTAGCCTCAAATCCTATAAATAAAGTTATGGGAGTAAATTTTCAGTCTGCAGCAAGTGATATATGGGGTATTCAATACCATCCTGAAATTACTTATGATAAAATGATAAGCCTTATACATTTCAGAAAAGAACGTCTTTTAAACAATAATGCTTTTGTTGATGAACAAGAGATAAATAATCATGTGAGAATGATTGCTGAAGAAAATAAGATTACAAATAAAGATCTCAGAATGCGTGAACTCGAAAACTGGCTTAATTATCTTTTAAAATAAACCTTCTGTTTCACCTTTTTCATTAATACGAATTGAGTCAGCTGCTGGCACTTTTGGTAATCCTGGCATTGTCATTATTGCACCGCATACAACAACGATAAATTCCGCTCCTGATGACAGTCTTACCTCTCTTATTGGCAATACATGACCTGAAGGTGCTCCTTTAAGATTGGGGTCAGTAGAAAAGCTATATTGAGTTTTTGCAATACAAATTGGTAATGATTGGTAACCTCTTTCTTCAAAAGCTTTTAATTGGTCTCTAATTTTAGTATCTGCAACAACTTCGCTTGCTCTATAAAGTTCCTTAGCTATTGTTTCTATTTTTTTAAATAATGAAGTTTCATCATCATACAAAAATTTAAAATTACTATCTTTTTCACATAATCCAACCACATCATTTGCTAAATCAATTGCACCTTCTCCACCTTTTTCCCAATGCTTTGATATAGAGGCTTTAATATCTTTTTGTTCACAAAACCTTGTAACTTCATCAACTTCTTTATCAGTGTCTAAAACAAAGTGATTTATAGCTACTGTTACAGGTAATCCAAATTTTTGAATATTTTCTATATGTCTTTCCAAGTTAACCAATCCTTTTTTAACTGCATCAACATTTTCATTTTTTAATTCATCTTTTTTAACTCCACCATGCATCTTTAAAGCTCTTATAGTTGCAACAATCACAACACAACTTGGTTTTAATCCTGATTTTCTACATTTAATATCTAGAAATTTTTCTGCACCTAGGTCGGCACCAAATCCAGCTTCTGTTACTACATAATCAGAAAGTTTTAATGCTGTTTTAGTTGCCAAAACAGAATTACATCCATGAGCAATATTTGCAAATGGTCCACCATGAATGATTGCAGGATTGTTTTCCAGAGTTTGTGTTACGTTGGGTCTAATAGCATCTTTTAACAATACAGTCATTGGCCCATGTGCATTTAAATCTTTTGCATATATTGGTTCTTTATCTCTAGTATAAGCAACAGTAATGTTACCAATTTTATTTTCAAGATCATGCAAATCATTTGATAGACAAAAGATTGCCATTATTTCTGAAGCAACTGTAATATCAAAGCCATCTTCTCTCGGAAATCCATTTGCAACACCTCCAAGATTTATATTTATAGATCTCAAAGCTCGATCATTCATATCAAGAACTCTTTTCCAAACTATTCGTCTAACATCTATGTTTAATTTGTTTCCCCAATATATATGGTTATCTATTAGTGCAGACAAAAGATTATGTGCAGATGTGATTGCATGAAAATCTCCAGTAAAGTGTAAATTAATTTGTTCCATTGGAACTACTTGAGCATATCCACCACCAGCAGCTCCACCCTTCATTCCAAACGAGGGACCAAGACTTGGTTCTCTTAAACAAACAATAGATTTTTTACCTATTTTATTTAGTCCATCTGACAATCCTACAGAGGTTGTTGTCTTTCCTTCTCCTGCTGGTGTTGGCGTAATTGCAGTTACTAATATTAATTTCCCATCTTTTTTTTCTTTAAATTTTTCAAGGTATTCAAGTTTAATTTTAGCTATATACCTACTTATTGGACTATATGCCTCAGCTTTATCAGGCACTCCCACGCCATCCAAAATCTCTTGGATAGGTTTCATTTTTGCTTCACGAGCTATTTGGATATCTGATTTCGACATTTAGTTTAAAATTTATAATTGTTTAATGTGCAAAATGTCTATACTTTTTTGGTTGGATTTTAAACATCTAAAAAATATATATATAAAAAATAAGAAAAAATTTATGTTTAATTGGATAAAATTAAAAAATGCAAAAATACTCAGTTTTTAGTCTAATTAAAAATGCATTCTCAGATCATCAGAACTGGGAAGTAGCCTGGAAAGATCCAACTCCTAAAAAGGAATATGATGTAATCATTATTGGTGGTGGAGGTCACGGTTTAGCAACTGCATACTACTTAGCTAAAGAACACAATATTACAAATGTAGCCATCATTGAAAAAGGATGGATAGGTGGAGGTAATGTTGGAAGGAACACTACAATAATTAGATCAAACTATATGCATGATGACAATGCTTTGTTCAGTGAGTTTGGCATGAATCTATGGAGAAAGATGAGTCAGGATTTGAACTACAATGTTATGTTTTCTCCAAGAGGAATAATTAATCTTGCTCATTCAGATGCCCAAATGAATGCATACTCTAGAAGAGGAAATTCAATGCGCCTAAATGGAATTGATGCAGTTTTATTAAATAGGGAAGAAGTTCAAAAACGAATTCCAATGGCAGATTTTTCAGACAATGTAAGATTTCCAATTTTTGGAGGATTGATGCAACCAAGTGCTGGAACTGCTAGACATGATGCTGTTGCTTGGGGATATGCAAGACAAGCAGACTCGATGGGTGTCGATATAATTCAAAATTGTGAGGTTACAGGATTTGATGTTACTAACGGAAAGATAGTTGGTGTAAGAACATCTAGGGGAGATATCAAAGCAAAAAAAGTTGGCTTGTGTGTTGCAGGAAGTACAAATATTTTAGCAGAAATGTTAAACATGACATTACCAATTGAAACTCATCTACTTCAAGCATGTGTATCAGAACCGGTTAAACCTTTACTTGACCATGTTGTTACATTTGGTGCAGGTCACTTTTATTGTAGTCAATCAGATAAAGGAGAGATGGTTATGGGCGGAGACTTGGACGGATATAATAGTTACTCTCAAAGAGGAAATTTACCAACACTTCAACACGTATTGACAGAAGGAATTGCAATGTTTCCATTTCTTAGCAAATTGAAAATGTTAAGAACTTGGGGTGGAATAATGGACATGTCTATGGACGGTTCACCAATTATTGATAAAACACATATTGATGGCTTATACTTAAATTGTGGCTGGTGTTATGGCGGATTTAAGGCTACTCCAGCTTCTGGGTGGACTTTTGCACACACAATTGCACAAGACAGAGTTCATGAATTAAATGCAGGTTACAGTTTAAATAGATTTAATACTGGTGATTTAATTGATGAAAAAGGTCTTGGTACCAAAACTTGGATATCTTAAATGCTCTATATATTCTGTCCACATTGTGGATCAAGATCACAGAATGAGTTTGCTTATGGTGGAGATGCAACAGTAAAACGACCAGAGCTTAATAAGGAAATTAGCGACCAAGATTGGGATAATTTTGTTTACTTAAGAAAAAGTCCTAGAGGAAAACATTTAGAGTTATGGCACCATATATCTGGCTGCAGACAATGGATTAAAGTTGAAAGAGATACATCAACTCATGAAATTTTTAAAACTTATAAAGCAGATGAACTAACTGAATAATGTCCCAAGATTATAGATTAGATAACATTGGAATGGTAAATAGAAATAAAAAAATTTCTTTTACATTCAATGGTAAAAAATATTTTGGTTATGAAGGAGATACTATTGCTTCTGCGCTAATAGCAAATGGAGTGCACCTTGTTGGGAGAAGTTTTAAGTATCATAGACCAAGAGGTTTTTTTGGAGTTGGTGTTGATGAGCCTTATGCAATTTTACAGCTAGAAAGAAATAATGAAAGAGATCCTAATATTAGAGCTACTGAACAGGAGATTTTTGAAGGTTTAGAAGTTAAAAGTGTAAACTGTTGGCCTAGTGTAAACTTTGATATTGGCGCAATTAATAATTTTTTAAAAATGTTTTTTCCAGCTGGGTTTTACTATAAAACTTTTATGTGGCCACCAAGCTTTTGGTATAAAATTTATGAACCTTTTATTAGAATGGCAGCAGGTTTCGGAGAAGCATCAATCAAACATGATAAAGAAAGATACGAGCATAAATATGAATATTGTGATTTATTGATTACCGGATCAGGACCTTCAGGTTTAGCAAGTGCATACGCAGCAGCAAAAAATGGTGCGCGTGTAATTTTAGCTGAAGACAAACCAAGGTATGGAGGTAGCTTGTTAACTAGTGATGTAAATATTGGTAATCAAACTGGTGCTGAATGGTCAGAGAAAATAATTACAGAGTTAAAGTCAATGTCAAATGTGATTGTAAAAAATAGATCACAAGTATTTGGTTATTATGATCATAATATGTTGGTGATGTCGGAACGAATAAGCGATCACTTGCCTAAAACCCAAAAATATTTACCAAAACAACGTTTGTGGTACATAAGAGCAAAAGAAGTTCTTATTTCATCAGGTTCAATTGAAAGACCATTAGTATTTGGTAACAATGATACCCCAGGTGTAATGTTATCTTCAGCAGCTAAAGAATACATAAAGGTCTATGGAGTTTTAGTTGGGAAAAAACCTTTGATATTTACTAATAATGACAGTGGATATGAAACCGCTATAGAGTTCAAAAAAAATGGTGTTAATCCATTAATTTTAGATACTAGAAAAGAACCATCTTCTGACATTATTACTGAAGCAAAAAATTTAGGAATTGAAATTAAATATTCTTATGTGGTAGTTGCTGCTAAAGGATACAAAAAAGTCAAATCAGCTGATATTGCAAAAATATCTGATAATAAAAAAGATTTATCAAATATAGAAAATATTGAATGTGATTGTATTTGTGTGTCAGGGTTTTGGACGCCATCAATTCACTTAGCATCACAATCTGGAAATAAATCTGAATTTAATGAGAAAATAGATGCATTCATTCCAAAAAAATCTAAACAGAAAGAAAATACTATTGGTTCAGCAAACGGAAAATTTACTTTAGAGGAAACTATTAATGAAGCATTTAATAAAGGGTACGAGGTCTCAAACAAAATAACAGAAAATAATAATAAAGTTTCTATTCCAACAGTAGTTGAAAAAAAATCTACAGAGCATGACAAGTTTTGGTGTGTTCCATTACCAAAAGGTAAATCTTACAAAAGATTTTTAGATTTTCAAAACGATGTAGCTGTAACAGATATAGAGTTGGCACTAAGAGAAGGTTTTAGATCAATCGAACATGTAAAAAGATATACCACCCTTGGAATGGCAACAGATCAAGGAAAGACAAGTAATCTTAATGGTTTACAATTAGTGTCAGACATTGAAAATAAAGTTGTACCACAAGTTGGCCACACTACATTTAGGCCACCTTATACACCTGTTTCAATTGGAGCAATTGTGGGAAGAGAAGTTGGCAAACATTCTAAACCGACAAGAAAATCACCAATGCACCAGTGGCACGAAAAAAATAATGCAGTATTTGTTGATGCTGGAGTTTGGTTGAGACCAAGATACTATAAGCAAGGAAATGAAACATTATTTGAAGCTTCAAAAAGAGAAGCAAAAAATGTAAGAAAAAATGTAGGTGTATGTGATGTAACTACTTTAGGAAAAATAGATGTTAAAGGCCCCGATGCTGCAGAATTTTTAAATAGAGTTTATACCAATGCATGGCTTAAGCTACCAGTTGGTAAAGCAAGATATGGAGTGATGCTAAGAGAAGATGGAATTGTAATGGATGATGGAACAACAACAAGAATTTCTGAAAACCATTACCACATGACAACTACAACAGCTCAGGCAGCCAATGTCCTATCTCATTTAGAATATTATTTGCAGCTAGTTTGGCCAGAATTAAATGTGAATGTAGTATCAACAACAGAGCAGTGGGCTGGTGCTGCAATAGCAGGCCCAAATTCAAGAGCATTACTAATGAAATTATTTCCAAATACAGATGTATCCAATGAAGCTCTACCATTTATGGGTTACAAAGAGGCTGATTTATTTGGCATTCCTGCAAAGATTTATAGAATTTCATTTTCAGGAGAGCTTGCTTATGAAGTTAATGTGGAGTCAGACTATGGTAATTTCATGTGGGAAAAAATTATCGAAGTTGGTAAAGAATTTCAAATACAGCCATATGGAACTGAGGCCCTATCTACTTTAAGGATAGAGATGGGTCACGTTGCTGGCTCTGAACTTGATGGTAGAACAATTCCTTATGATGCATCACTTGAAGGTTTAGTAAGTAAGAAAAAAGACTTTATTGGTAAAAGATCTTTAAGCAGATCAGCTTTTACAAAACCAGATAGAGAAAAAATAGTAGGTGTTGTTCCATTAGACAAAACAACAAGTATTCCTGAAGGCTCATATATTGTTAAAGACCCTAAAGCAAAACTTCCAAACCCTAAATTAGGTCATGTCTCAGCATCATGTTGGAGTGTTGAGTATGATAATCCATTCTCACTTGCGATAATTAAAGATGGTAAAAATATGATAGGACAAAAGCTATTTGCTATGTCACCTTTAAAAAACAAAACTATTCCTGTGGAAATTGTTTCATCGCATTATGTTGATCCTGAAGGAAAAAGAGTAAGAGCATGACGGTGATTTCTGCATTACAAAATGTCCATATCGAGGGGTCATTTGGAAACTTTGAAAATAAATCTGAAAATGAATTATTAAAAATTAAAGAATTAAAAAATTTATTAATCGTTCAAATAGTTCAATATAAAAATTCTTCAATTAAAATTGACGATATAAATTTTAACAATTTAAAATTTGTAAATCAGGCACAAAAAGTAGTTTCAAATGAAAATATAAGAGTTTTGTGGAATTCACCAAATAATTGGCTTTTAGTTTCTCATAAAAAAGAATTGTTAAAAGAAATTTACAGTACTTTTAATGAAAATGATTTTGCTGTTACAGACCTTTCTCATTCAAAAGCAACAATCGAATTAGAAGGACCATACGTAAAAGAAGTTTTAAAAAAAGGATGTCCTTTTAATTTTAACATTTTAACAAAAAATATGAGTATTAACTCAGCTTATAATGGAATTTCTTTTATAGTTGATATGGTTGAAAATGAACCAGAAAAAGCAAGAATTTTTTCTCTAAGGAGTTTTGGAGAATCTCTATACCATTCTATCACTGATGCTTCTTTAGAATTTGGTTATAAGTGTAATTAGTTATTATTCCTCAGTTTTAAATCTAGATTTTTGAATAAATAAAACAAATAGCACTGGTATAATTAAGGTAATAATTGTAACTGTAATTAATAACAATCCTAGCTCAGAATAGTCTGCTGTAGTTAAAATTGCGTTTGTAACCTTATCTTTTACTTCTCTTGTAATTGTAAAAATTTCATTGAGATATTTTGTTAATAAAGCACTTGCTGACAAAGCTAAATTAGTGAATGAGGCAAAAACAGCAAAAAAAGTTGCTTTTAAATGTGAAGGAGCATTCTTAGCAATCCAAGCCAAAAGTGGAATCATAGATATTTGACCCAATGGAGATTCTAATGCTGTATTAATTATTGCTATAAATTTTGCATCAACAATTCCATTTGTTAACGAAGAAGTCCAGTTATGAAATCCATAATACATTCCAACACTTGGCAAAAATAATATTGATCCAGCAATTGATAAAATTACAATTATTTTAGCAATAGAATTTTTTGCCATAAATGGTCTAAGCATTATTATTCCAACTAATGTTAGGATAGAAGCTAGTAAAGACAGTATTGAAAAAAATTGTTCATTAAATTGTAGTTCATCAATTTCAAACCAAGATAAGCCCGGTCCAGGTCCAGGCATAGCTCTAAATATAAAAATAATTATAGCAGTTCCAACTATAGTAAATCTTAACTTTTCAGGTAACTCTTTAATAAGTTTGTTCATAAGAAATAAAATGATTAACATAGAACCTAAAAAAACAATTTCTTGTGCAAAAGGTAATCCTAACGAACCGACACTCAATGTGAAAATTACAAAAATTAAACTACCACCTAGTATCCACCAATTTACTTTTGTTTGCTCATGATTAAAATTATCTTCTTCACCTGATAGACCTTGTCTAATTAAAATGTTTTTCTTTTTATTTTTTAAATAAACAGCAAAAATAACACCTAAAATTGAAACCATTGGTATTATTAATGCATAAAGATATATCGAGCCGTATAATTGTATTTTTTCTGCCTGTTCAAGATCATCTACCCCCTTAAATAATATCACATTGGCAAGAGCAACCAACACTGTCCCACCTATAATTGCAAATCTTCCAAGTGTTTGCATCGTCGTATGCATAATTTTAACTTGATCTGCTGTAAATTTTTCTCCGTTCTCATTTATTAAAGGCACAGCTTCGACTGTCATTGCATCAGCAACAACATCTTGAACTACATATCCAATAGGAGCTAAAAGAACACTTATTACAAACCAAGTTTCAACTTTTAAATAAGATGACATTTGCTCTGTATGAATTATTAGTCCGTACATTATTAATAAACTTACACCAATTAATGAGGCACCGACGTAAACCATGTAATTCTTTTTATTCCATATTAAATCTACCAAATGTCCTAGTGGCATTTTTAAAGCCCAAGGTATTCCTGCCCAGAAACCTAATCCTGCAAGAAATGCTGCAGATAAATTTAAGTAATCTTTTACAAAGAAAGTACCTACTATTCCTGTAAGTCCAGATATACCTGCCGCAACATAAATCATTAACGGAGGTAAATAAGACAATTTAAATTGTCTACCTAAATCAAAAAGTGTTGAGTCTATAAATTGAATGATTTTGTTCATTTATTCTTAATCTAAAAGGTTTAATTTAATTAAACTATTATTTTTTGTTTCTTTGCACCACAATTCATAACTTTCGCACACTCTCCATAAATGATTTGTGGCTCTTTGTGATATTTCCAAGGGAAAATGACTTTTTGCATAGTATAAATCAGGAAATTTAATCAATTGTTTAACCATTGCTTCTTTTTGTAAATTCAAAAGCCTTAAAACCTCTTTAGAAATTTTTTCTCCTGAGGTCTCATCAACAAAATCGTTTTTTTTTAGTTTCTCAAACCATTCATCATGAAATTTACCACTACTTACTTTTTCATACAATTTTGAACCCATAAATCTTTCAATTGCATCTAAATTGGAAATATCAATATTTTGTTTTTTAATTTGAAATATTTCTAAATAGATTGCCTCAGCAACATAAAGTATGTAGGGTTTTTTATTTTCTTCTCCCATAAAATTATAAATCTAAAGTGTAATAACAAGAATTAGGGTCCTCTTTATAGTGAGCAAATGGTTTACATTTACTAAATTTAAAATGTTCAAAAAGTTTTCTGGCAGGCAAAAAGAATTTTCCAGATCCTGTTTCAATACTAAGCTTTTTTATACATAATTTTTTTGCCTGAATAATTAAATGCGAGATTATTTTATTACCAATACCTCTATTTCTAAAACTATCAGATACTCTAATAGATTTAAATTCTCCATGATTTTGTCCAATAAACTTTAAGGCTCCACACCCAATTAAATGATTATTATTCCACAAGCTCCAAAATTTTATACTCGGGTCTTTAAGTCCAGGGATATCCAAAACATGAGTGCTACCTTTAGAAGAAACAGATCTTAATTCAATAAAGTGTTTTATTAAAAGATGATTTACCTTTGGGTGATCAAAGTTATTTTCTATTGATTTAATCATTAGCATGAACATATAATCTAAAAAAAAATTAAACCAATACGAAAAAATATGTGTGGAAGATACGTAATCACCAATGCTGTTTCAAAAACAAGTAAAATCGTTAAAACTGCAATTAAAGTAGAAGACTCAGAAAATTATAATGCACATCCTTACCAAAAACTTCCAGTTATTAAGAAGTATAACAATGGAAATACTCTTGAAAATTTAAAGTGGGGAATTGTACCTAGTTGGGCTAAAAAAAAAGACTTTAAACCACTAATTAATGCAAGATTAGAAACGATTGATGAAAAAGTCTCTTTTAAAAAGTTAATAAAGCTTCAAAGATGTGTTGCTGTGGCCGACGGATTTTATGAATGGAAGAGAATAGAAAAAGAGAAGACGCCTTATTACTTTTTAAGAGAGGATAAAAAACTTATTTATATTGCTGGTATTTTTGAAGAAGATCAATTTTGTATGATTACTGAAGAAGCAAGTTCAAATGTAACAGAAATTCATCACAGACAGCCAGTTATCTTAAATGAAAGTGATGTTAATAAATATTTGAATATTGAAATTTCAGGTTCAAATTATTTAAAAGAATCGCAAAAATCAAAACTTTCTTTTTATGAAATTTCTAAGGATGTAAATAAGCCAACAAATAATAATATTTCTTTAATACAACCTATATAAAATTATTTTTCAATTATTGTTAGATGTCCCATTTTTCTTTTCGCTTTTATTTGTTTTTTTAAATAGTCATAAAAAAACTCATTCTCTTTAAAAGTTTTATTTCTATAAATTGTTATGTCATCACCGATTAGATTAATCATTTGAGCATTATATATTTTTTTAGTGTCAATTTTTTCTAAACCACAAACAGCTCTTATATGATTTTCAAATTGACTAACATTGTGTGAGTTTATTGTTAGATGACCAGAATTATGAACTCTAGGAGCAATTTCATTAACATATAAGTTTTCATTTTTATCAATAAAAAATTCAACGCATAATGTTCCAATATAATCAAGTTCTTCAACAATTTGTTTTGCCCATTCTTTTGATTTTACCTTTATTGTTTCTGAAACTTCAGCAGGAATTTTTGAATGTTTCAAAATTTGATCTTCATGAACATTCTCAATCGGTTCATATATCTCATATTTTTGATTACCAAATCTACATATGACAATTGAAATTTCTTTTTTAAGATTAATAAACTTTTCTAAAATATATTCTTTAGTAAAATCAATTTCTTCATTTATGTCAGTTAAACTATTTAATTTATATTGACCTTTACCATCATATCCAAGAGTAGTAGTTTTAAGTAACCCAGGCAAAAGGTTTTCATTATCTTTTATTTCATCCTTATTTTTAATTAAAGCATAGTTAGTTGTTCTAATATTATTTTTATTTAAAAAATCTTTTTCAGTTAATCTATTTTGGATTAAACTATTTATTTCTGGTTTGGGTAAAACACTCTTTGATTTATTTATTTCATTTAATATATCAAAGGGTATATTTTCAAATTCATAGGTAACTAAATCAACGCTATTAATAAATTCTGTTATAATTTTTGTATCATTATACTTTCCATATATGAACTTATTTGCAAAATTTTTGGCAGGCGCATCTGTATCATCACTAAGTACTACAGTTTTTATATCTATCTTTTTAGCAGCCTCAGAAAGCATACTACCTAGCTGACCACCTCCAATTATTCCTAAAACTGGCTGGCTCATTTATTTAGGTTTTTTTTTAACAGATTTTGATTGTTTAGATCGCCACTTGTTCAGATTATTCTTAACACTCATATCAAAGGTAGAGATAATTGATGCTGCATATAATGCGGCATTTATTGCTCCATCTGTACCTATTGCTACAGTTCCAACTGGTATACCTTTTGGCATTTGAGCTATTGACAGTAAACTATCTAGACCTTTTAATTTTTTACTTTCAATTGGCACTCCAATTACTGGAATTCTTGTTAGAGACGCAATCATTCCTGGCAAATGGGCTGATCCTCCTGCTCCAGCAATTATCACAGAAATATTATTTTTTTCAGCAGATTTTGCATACTTAAACATACGTTCTGGAGTTCTGTGAGCTGAAACTATATTTGTTTCATAATTAATATTAAGCAATTTAAGAATTTTTTCACAAAATTTCATGGTTGAGTAATCAGAATTACTTCCCATAACAATTGATACCTTGTGACTATTTTTTTTGTTTTTCATGATATAAATTTGATTTAGTTTAGATTAGCATATTCTTTAAATTTAAACTAGTCGACAAATTATATTATACTTATATGTTCTTTAAATATGAACTATCGAATTGACAATCTTCAATATTGTAACTGGTCTAGAGATATTTTTCTAATCAATAGGGAAGCTGGATTAAATGCAGTACACGTTACTCTAGTATATCACGAAGATTATGATGAATTCTTACAAAGAGTAAAAGAGTGGGATAGATTTTTTGAAGAAAATTCGGACTTAATATTTTTAGGAAAAACATTTGAAGATATTACAAAAGCTCAATCTGATAACAAAACAGCAATTTTTTTCGGTTTCCAAAATTGTTCACCGATTGAGGATGATATCAATTTAATAGAGAAAGTTTATGAGCATGGTTGTAGATTTATGCAACTTACTTATAATAATCAATCTCTTCTAGCCACAGGATGTTATGAAAAAAATGACTCTGGAGTCACAAATTTTGGAAGAGAAGCAATTAAAGAGATGAATAGGGTCGGTATAGTTGTGGACATGTCTCATTCAGCAGAAAAAAGCACTTTAGATGCGATCGAAATAAGTGAAAAACCAATTGCAATTACCCATGCTAATCCTTCTTTCTGGCATCAAGCTTTAAGAAATAAATCAGATTTCTTGTTAAAGAAACTTTCTGAAAGTGGAGGTATCTTAGGTTTATCATTATATTCTCATCATTTAAAAGATGGAACAAATTGTAAATTAGAAAGTTTTTGTGAAATGGTTGCTAAGACTGCAGAAATAATGGAAGTAAAAAATATTGGTATTGGGTCAGATCTATGTTTGAACCAACCTGACAGTGTTGTTGAATGGATGAGAAACGGAACTTGGTCTAAAAGTACAAATTATGGAGAGGGAAGTAAAAAAAAACCTGGATTTCCAAAACAACCTGACTGGTTTTTGGATGCTAGAGGGTTTGATAATTTAGAAAGTGGATTAAAAAAAGTTGGTTTTAATAAGCAAGAAGTAGAAGGAATTTTAGGAAATAATTGGTTTAATTTTTATAAAGGAATTAATTAATGGAAATAAGATTAAGAGATCCAAAATTTTTGATGAAACTATCTAAATTGGGATCTTTTCATCAATCAAAATTATCATTTTTGAGATCTTTTTTAAGTGAATTTAAAGATTGGAAATATAGTCGTGATTTGTTCCAGCTTAATGACAAAGGACATGGTAGAGCAGTTTATTCTTTTACAAAAAATAAAAGAACATATTCTCTCATTTGTTTTGCTAATGAAATTAAAGATGATGAAAGATCAGATAGAGTAATAGCCACAAAGTGGGATGCTGCTTTTACCTTATTTGATGGAATTCCATCAAAAGAAGACATAGATAGACTTAACAATAATGTTCCAAAACAAGAGGTTGGAAGACTTTCGTATAAGGAATTAACGTTATCAAGAGCTAACAAGTCAGTAAGAGTTTTCGACCATGTGGTTGACAGTTTATCAAATGGAGAGCAACCTAATAAAGAAATTTTATCAAAGGTTGGGTATTTATATAGAACAACAGCAGTTTATGGATCAGGAAAATTTGGTTTAGCAGATAGGTTTAGAATTAAAAATAGAGAGGAAATCAGAGGACCTTTTAGATTAGAGATGATGCTAGTTTATTTCGTTAGACAATTTACCTTTGATCAGGTTAATCATATTGCAAAAAATAAAAATCCAAAACTAGCAGTAGAATTAGATCCCGCAATTAGCAGGAACTTAGGAATAGGAAATTCCACTGGCCTTGGTATGGCTCCTTTTATTGTTAATCATCCTACGTTGTTGAATAATTGGATACATGCAAGAGAAACTGCTTTGAAACAAATAAGAGAAATAGAGCAAGTTTCTAAAAATGAGATTGATATTTTTTATAATTGCCTAATTAAATCTTTAAAGAATATAACCAGTTGGCACACTGATAGCGAATTTCAAAAAGAAAAAATAAAAGGTCTAATTGAAGATTTAAAAAAGTTTATAAAGTTTATGAAAGAAGATTTTAAATTTCAAAATTCATATCAATTTAATCAAATTTACAAATGGTCAGAGGAAAATTTAAATGATGAATGTATAGAATATATTGTATCTATGATGATGGAGCCCTATGATAATATAGTTAATCCATTAATTACTCAAATGAGTTCTGATGAGGAAGAACATTTTAATATTCCTGTTGACAGAACCATTGAGGATTTAAGAAATATATTAGAAAATAAATATTCTGAAATACTTAAAATTGATTTTTTAAAAGATGAAAATAATCAAAACTTTTGGTTTATATCAAAAAATAAAGAGGAGCCTAGAATAGGGGATAGATATATTGATGAGGGATCTGATTTAGAGCAGCCATTAGCAATAGCAAGAGACATAAATAAACTTTATGAAGCTGTATTTACAAAAAAAAATAGTTCTAAAATTGGCAAATTTTTAAAAGATAATAATCATTTAAGACATGTTGTCAGAAGAGCATTTATTGCAGAAAAGTTTCCTTATTCAGAAATCCAAGACAATACAATTGGGTCCAAACTAGTTCCAATTGATATGTTAAGATTAAAATTATCATTTTTTGGAGCTGTAAAGTTTGATCCTAGATCAGACAAATGGTTGCGCATTTGCATGTTCCAAGGAGCACCTTTGCCTTCAGAATTGGTAAATTTTGATGATAAATGGATTTATAAATCATAAATAAATGAGAAGCTTTAGTGAAATAGAAGTAACTACAAAAAAAGCATCTAAAGCTATTGGTTTTTCTTGGGGAGTATCAGAGGAGGTTGGAAAAAATATTCGATTACTAGAAATGTTTGGACTACCAGGTCTTAAAAATTTAAATCAATACTACAAAATTTATAAAATCAGTAATTTTGAAAATATAGACGAAATATCAGCCTTAAATACTCCAAAGACTTTTTATTGTCCTATATTATCTGGATTAAATTTTTTTGATCAATCTTCATTAATATCTAAGTTCAATGAAATTGAAATAAATAAGATTGCTTTTCCACTTATATTTTTATCATTTGTAAGCAGAACTTCAGAAATTATTGGTAAGAGAATTTTTTTAAAGATGGATGATAAAGAATTTTTATTTAATTTTAATGAATCTATTTATTCAAACTATCTAACAGGAGACGTATTGGAAAAATCAGACAAAATTAATTTAAAATTTTTAGATAATAAGAACAGTTTTACTGAAGATGATTGGTCTGAAATTTATAATTTATCCCTAAAAACTTACGTCGATGAAAGTGATAAGTCAAGGGAACGAACAGCAGGAGCTGGATTAACAGATAATGACTAAAGAATATGATGCAGAATTAAATAAGAATTTAGAAACAGATTTAAATGATATTTGTGAAGAGTGTAAAAAAGAAGATGAAAGTGTAACTCAAAATTTATTCCTTACTGGTTTTAAAATATGTAAATCTTGCAGAACCTCTAAAACTGTTTTTCCTCTTTAGCTAATATTACTTATTGGAATTGAATTCATTCTATTAATTATGAATGTTATAGATAGAAAAGCTATTATTAGAAAAGATAAAAATACTATTCCAAATGATTTCAAGTTGGATTTTAAATTTAAAATTTGTTTTGTTGAAATTATAAGAGATGCAAAAATCCAAAATTGAGTAAGGAAAATAATTGGCAGAACTAAGTCAGGTGTTACAGCAAAAAATCTAATTAAACCTGGTGCATGAGCATATCCCACAGCTATTAAAATTTTTTTAAAAGGAACTTTACTTCCTTTATCTGGAAAAATTTTTACTCCAATTACAAAAATAAATATAGCCCAAACAAGCCACGTCAATAAGGCTGTTAAACCTGAGATACCAATTGATGTTCTCACAATTGAATTTGCTGCTACAGCTCCAGCCACACCATCAAGTATCATTACAAGACCAGCAAAATAAATTGCAGCCTCACCAAAATATTTATTATCTCTGTATAAGCTTTTATCTAATTTTAATGATTTAAAAAAAATTTCTAAAAATTGTGCGAACATTTTAATTAGGGAGGAGCTAAACTCCTCCCTTCAATTTTTAACCTTTTACAACTTCTCTTGTGTTTGCGTTGTAAGATTCTTTAAATGGTATATCTACTATTACTGCATCAACAGGTTTACCTGGAGTTTCAGAATATTTCTCTGGTAAATGTACCTTGAATTTAGAGCCTACTTTTCCTTTTGGAAATCCATTTGCATTCAATGTTCCATCAAATGGCACATAGCCCATAGCAATGTTCTGTTTTTTTTCAGGATGATACCAAGGAGAAGTAATAAAGCCTATAGGTTCTCCACCACCCTCATCTGAAATTAACCAAAAGTCAGGAGCGTATTCCTCAATTGGTTTTCCACCTAATTCAAGACCAACTAATTGAAGTTTGTACGGTTTGTGACCTGCTTTTAAATCAGCTTTCATTTTTTCAAGAGCTTTCTTACCTACGTAATCTGCTTTTTTGTTCCATTCTCCTTTTCCAGATAATGATACTTGATAACCTAAATTACATTGAAAGGGATTATGTTGGTTGTCCATATCTTGACCCCAAGAAAGAATTCCGGCTTGAATTCTTCTATGGTGCGCAGGGGCAATAACCATTAGGCTATGTTTTTTTCCTGCTTCAAGAACAGCATTCCACATGTCCTCAGCATATAAAGTACATTCTCTTAAATAAATTTCATAACCAGCTTCACCTGAAAATCCTGATTGAGATATCACACAACTTCTTCCACCGATTTTAGCCTCTGCTAAACCATAGAATGGCATATTGTCAAAATCAACTTGATCTCCACATAAATCTTTCATTAATGCTTTAGATTTTGGCCCTTGTATCTGAACTGGGCTTACATCTATCTCATCAATTTCTACGTTAAATCTCTCATCAGCATTTACGCCTTGTAAATAAAGACCAATATCACTATCAGATAAACTAAACCAAAATTCATCTTTTGATATTCTTAAGAGAATAGGATCGTTTAATACTCCACCATAAGCATTGCAAAGAATTACATATCTTGCTCTCATTGGAGAGATTTTTGTAGCATCTCTTGTAATTACATAGTCTACAAATTTTTCTGCATCAGGACCCTTTACTCTAATTTGTCTTTCAACAGCAACATTCCACATTGTTACATGATTAACAATTGCATCATACTCAACCATTGCACCTCCATCTTCAGGTTTTACATAGCCTCTTGGATGGTAAATACGATTATATACAGTTGCTCTCCAACAACCAGCTTGCATTGATAAATGCCAGTATGGTGACTTTCTTACACGTGTTGAAATTAACATTTCAACTTTTGTTGGTCCGCTTTGTCTTAAATTATAAGGCACTTTTCTATCAGATTGATCTACTGATGTTACGTGTCTTAGCTTACTATAGTCAAATTCTTTAGACATAGTTATTCTCCTTCAACCACTTGTTTGTTTCCTTCAAGCCGCCGAATGTATAAATGTGAAAATAATCAGTATGCGATTTAACTTTCCCAATTAGATCATTAGGGTCTTTAGGTTTCAATAAATCTAATGCCTTAGTAAAATTAGATTTAAGAAAGTTAATGGAATTTTTTGCCCCTACAATATTTGCAAACTTTATTAAGCTTGAAATTTTCATGGGCCCAGTTATTCCAACATGAACTGGTATCGTTTGTTTAGAAATGAAATCAACGATAGGCTGAGAATCTAATAACCATTGGGTTACAATATAATCAGCGTAAGGCTTTTTATCTATCATTGCTTTTTCTAATTCTGAATCGGATATATCAGGACTACCCTCTGGATGTCCAGCAATTCCAATCTTAATTCCATCAAATAATCCTGTCTCTAATATTTGATATGAGCTGTCAAATTTTCCAACTGGGTCTCTACTTCCACCTATAGCCAATATCTGTTTCACACCTAAATCTTTACATCTCGAAATGTAGTCTTTAAGTTCTTCTTCATTATTTATTGATCTAGCTGGGAAGTGGGGTACTGGATTAAATCCTTTCTTAACCAAGTCACCAGATTTATCCGCAGTTTCTTTATAATCTCCTCCAGGTAGCATAGTCACATAAACATCTTTAACTTCAGGTAAAGTATCAAGATCTGTGTGAGGTCCAATTTCTAATGAAAAATTCATTTTTGAATAATTATTTATTTTAAAATGTCTGTCTAGAAAAATCGTAAGCTAAAATGTCAGAGCTATTTTTTCTGGCCTCTGTGCTTTTGAATTCTCTCACCATATTTCTGAGTTACCCTATCAAAGATAATTGCTAAAGCAACTATGGCTAGCCCATTCATCATTCCAAGTGCTAAATACTGATTTGAAATTGCTTGTAAAATAGGTACTCCAAGACCTTTTACCCCAATCATAGATGCAATAACTACCATGGCTAAAGCCATCATAATTGTTTGGTTAATACCTGCAAAAATAGTTGGTAGAGAAAGAGGTATTTGAACTGATTTTAACTTCTGCATAGGTGTTGCACCAAATGCTTCACTTGCCTCAAGTGTTTCTTTATCTACTTCTCTAATCCCAAGATTTGTTAGCCTGACTACTGGAGGTAAAGCATAAATACAAACTGCCAATAAACCAGGGACTTTTCCGATACCCAAAAGCATAATTATTGGAATTAGATACACAAAACTTGGAATCGTTTGCATCATGTCCAATACGGGTAGAATAGTTTTTTCTGCTCTACTTGATTTTGACATTAATACTCCAATAGGTATTCCAACAACAATACAGACAAGTGTAGAAACAGAAATTATAGCAACAGTTGCCATACAATTTTTCCACATCCCAAAATAACCTATAATTAGAAAACAAATTACAGTTCCTATAACCAGCTTAATACTTCTTGAACCAATCCAAGCCAACAGAGCAAATGCTCCTATGACTAAAGGCCAAGGACTATTTACTAATAACTTTTCTAACCAAATTAAAAAATATAGTAGTGGATCAAAAAAACTTTCTATTCCATCTCCATAAGCTCTTGAAAAATCTTTAAAACTTAAATCAATACCCTTTTTCAGCTCCCTAAGAGCTGTTCTATCCATTACAGGTATCGAATTTAAGAAATCCATTTTTTTAACTGAACCCGTTATAAACGGGTTCAGTAATATTTACACTAATTATAGTGCTTTTTTTATTTTTGCAGCAGCTTCACTTGAAACCCACTTAGACCAAACATCTTCTTGGTTTGTTAGGAATTCAATTGCAGCATCAGCACCCTCTGCTTGGTTTTCACCCATCCAAACTAACATACTGTTCATTACTGGACCTGGATAAGTTCTTTTTTTGAAATAATCCATACCAGCACTTCCAGCTGTATTTTTGAAATTGTCAGTTACGATTGTGTAAACTTCAGATTTTGTCCATGAAGTTGCTTTAGGGTCTCCACATTCTTGTTCTGGTAAAACTATACATTTATCCCAGTTATCTTTTCCACCCCAAGCTCCCATGTCCACAGCTCTCATATCATATTTACCAATGATAGCTGTTGGTGACCAATAGTAACCAAACCAGTTTTCACCTCTTTCAGCAGCTTTAGCAATTGATCCATCTAATCCTGCAGCAGAACCTGTTTCAACAATAGCCCAACCTTTTGCTTCCATGTCAAAAGCTTTGTAAAGATTTCTATTACTTAGTTCACAGTTCCATCCTGGAGGACAAATATGAAACCCACCTTTTGATGGATCCTCTGGATGAGGAAATAGATCCGGTCTTGCCAAAATTGCTTCAGCAGTTGTAAGTTCAGGATGTTTTTCTAAAGTAGCAGGTAACACCCACCATCCTTCACCTAAACCAGTAATAGGTGCTTTATTAAGTGAGTGCATTCTTCCTTCATCAACTGCTTTATTTAAAGCAATGATTGCAGCGTTAGCCCAAAATTCTGGGGCTACATCTGGTTCACCTTTTTCTTGCATAGATGCAAAAGTTGGCTGAGTTGCACCAGGCACAAGCTCAACATTACATCCATAACCTTCTTCTAATATGATTTTGTCAACTTCAGCCATGAAGTTTGCAGAAGCCCAGTTCATATTAGCAATACTAATGTCTCCACATTTTGCATTAGCAACATTACCGAAAGATGTAACGCCTAAAACAAATAATGCAGAAAGTAAGATTCTTTTTAATTTCATTATTTCTCCTAATTAATTAATTATAAATCATCAGAACATATAGATGGAAAAATTGCAAACTAGTTTCAACTTTGAGTTGTGTTAAAATTGTCTTTAAACTCTCTTTATTTAGAAATAAATTATTAAATAAATATGAATAAAAATTTATTATCAAGATTAGATGAGGGTCCCGTTATATTCGCAGAGGGATATTTATTTGCGATGGAAAGGAGAGGATATCTTTCTGCAGGTCCATTTGTGCCAGAAGTAGTGCTAGAACATCCTGATGTAGTTACACAATTACATAGAGAATTTATTAGAGCTGGTTCAGATATTGTTCAAGCTTTCACCTATTATGGACATAGAGAGAAATTAAGAATTATTGGAAAAGAACATTTGCTAGAGCCGATGCAAAAAAATGCACTTAAAATTGCAAAGGATGCTGCGAAAGAATTTAAAGATTTAGATTTAATGGTTTGTGGAGATGTTGCTAATACAAATATTTTTGATCCAAAAGACAAAAACTCATTCAAAGAATGTCAAAAGATGTACGAAGAGCAAGTGCTTTGGGCAAAAGAGGCAGGAGTTGACTTTGTAGTCGCAGAAACAATTAATTGGGTAGATGAAATGAAGATAGCTTTAAAAGCAATTAAGGATGAAGGTTTGATTGCAGTTGCCAATTATGCAATACCTCGTGGTGATTTGACAAGAGATGGCCACACTGCTGAAGATGCATGTAAAATAATTGAAGATCTTGGTGCTGATGTTGTTGGTTTGAATTGTTACAGAGGTCCAGAAATGACCATGAAACTTTTAAAAAAAATAAGAAAAAAAGTTTCCTGTCATGTTGCAGGTCTTCCTGTTCCATATAGAACAACAGAGGAAGAACCAGGATTTTTGAATCAAACAGATCACGGATGTGACTGCATTCCTGGAGGAAATGCATTCCCTGTTGCTCTAGATAATTTATATTGTAACAGATTTGAAATGGCTGAATTTGCAAAAGAATGTCTTAAAGAAAAAATTAATTTAATCGGTATTTGTTGTGGTGCTGAAGCTCATCATGTTAGAGAAATGGCTGTTGCAGTTGGTAAAAAACCAATTGCCATGAAGTACATGCCAGATATGACTAAACATTTTCACCATGGGACAGACAAGACATTGAAAGACGTCAATAAACAAATAAAATACTAACATGCAAAATCATGCAAAAGTAGTCATCATAGGTGGCGGCGTAGTAGGCTGTTCCATTCTTTATCATTTATCAAAGTTTGGTTTAAAAGATTGTATTCTTCTTGAAAGAAATGAACTCACATCTGGATCCTCTTGGCATGCAGCTGGAAATGTACATGTGATTTCATCTGACCCAAATATTTCTAGAATGATGGCTTATACAATCGGATTGTACAAAGAAATTGAAAAAGAGTCTGGCCATTCAGTTGGATTCAAATCAAGTGGGGGATTTTATTTGGCTTCAAATGATGTTTGGGCTGATTATTTAAAAAGAGAGAGGTCTAAAGCAAGATATATGGGTCTTGACCAAGAGTTTGTTTCTTTAGAGGAAGTAAAAAAGAAAAATCCTTTAATTGATCCATCAAGATACCTTCTAGCATTGTGGGATCCAATTGATGGGGAAGTAGACCCATCAGGTGTGACTTATGCTTTTGCTAAAGCAGCAAAAGTTCATGGTGGAAAATATTATACACATACAGTTGTAAAAGACACAAAACAAAAAGAGGATGGAAGTTGGGATGTGATAACTGACAAGGGCAATATAAAAGCTGAAATAGTTATTAACGCTGGAGGTTTATGGGCAAGAGAAGTTGGACAGCTTGCAGGAATTAATCTACCAGTTCAACCAATGGAGCATCATTACTTAATCACTGAAGCTATTCCAGAAATTGAAGCAATGGGTGATCAAAGAATTCCTATTGGAACTGATTTTGAAGGTAACATTTATTTTAGACAAGAAGGAAAGGGAATGCTTCTTGGAACTTATGAACCAAAATCAACACCATGGAAGGTTGAAGGAACACCTATGAATTTTGGTCATGAGTTATTAGAACCAAAACTAGATAATATTCAAGATAGATTAGCAATAGGTTTTGAAAGAATGCCAGCGTTAGAAAAGGCAGGAATTAAAAATATTGTAAATGGGCCTTTTACTTTTGGACCTGATGGATCACCATTAATTGGTCCTGTTCCCGGAATGAAAAATTATTGGGTAGCAGTGGGTGTAATGGCTGGTTTTTGTCAAGGAGGAGGAGTTGGAAAATGTATTGCTGAATGGATAATTGACGGAGAACCATCAATAGATGTTTGGGCAATGGATGTTGCAAGATTTGGAGATTATGCATCACCTCAATACGGAACAATTAAATCTTCTGAAAATTATGAACGAAGATTTATTATGACATTTCCAAATGAAACTTTACCAATAGGAAGAAAACAAAAAACAACAGCTCTTTATGATCGGTTTGTAGAACAAGGAGCGGTTATGGGAGACAGCTTTGGTTTAGAAAATGTTTTGTGGTTTGCAAATGATAAAAAAGATGCATACGAAGAGCCAACTATAAAAAGATCTAGATCGCATAATTATGTCTCCAAAGAAGTTATTAATGTAAGAGAAAATGTTGGTTTTATTGAAGTTGCTAATTTTTCAAAACATCAATTTAAAGGAAAAGATGCAAGAAAATTTTTAGATCATATTATGGCAGGTAAGCTTCCAAATCCTGGAAGAATATCGTTATCTCCAATGTTATCTTATAGAGGAAAATTATGTGGCGATCTTACAGTTTCATGCCTTGATGAAAACGAATTTATGGTTTTTGGTTCAGGTGCAGCTCAAGAAATGCATAGACGTTGGTTTGAAAGCCATTTAGATAAATTTAATGTTGAATATAAAAATAGATCAGATGAATTTCATGGAATATCTATAGCAGGACCTAATTCGAGAAAAGTTTTAGAAAAAATAGTTAGAGACGATGTATCTAATGAAAAATTTAGATTTAGAGACTCAAGAAGAATGTTTGTTGGAGGTGTTCCAGCAATTATAAACCGAATTTCATTCACGGGTGAACTTGGTTATGAAATATATGTTGCACCACATTTCCAAATAAAACTTTATGAAGAGTTAATAGAGGCTGGAAAAGAATTTGATATTAAACCTTTTGGTGGAAGAGCTTTAATGTCTATGA
The DNA here is from genome assembly GCA_902552755.1 of uncultured Pelagibacteraceae bacterium. Classification (GTDB taxonomy): domain Bacteria; phylum Pseudomonadota; class Alphaproteobacteria; order Pelagibacterales; family Pelagibacteraceae; genus Pelagibacter. The sequence continues at coordinate 23,652 of CACDHV010000010.1, forward strand.
GATTAGAGAAAAACTGGGGTGCATGGACTTTAGATTATCGACCTGATTTTACTGCCAAAGAAGCTGGTTTAGATAATTTTATTAATTGGAATAAAGAATTTATAGGCAAAGAAAAAGCTAAAATTGATAACAGTTCAAATAGATTGGTTCCTTTAATTATTCAAACAAACGATATTGATGTCACAAACAATGAAGCTGTGATGAAAGGCGATAATAGCATTGGATATATAACCTCAGGTGGATTTGCTCATTTTGTAAATAAGAGTGTTGCTTTTTCATATATAGATCAAAAACATTTGTCATCCGAAGATGGAATACAAGTTGAAATTAACGGAGATTTATTCAATTGCTCAATCATCAAAGAACCGCTTTATGATCCAAGTGGAGAAAAAATGAGAGGGTAATGGCCCAAAAAGATGTAGGTAACAAAGTTCCAATTTATAAACTAAAAGAAACAAAAGAGGTGATGGATTTTTATGACGAATGGGGTTTGGATAATAAATATGATAAAGATATGGTTGAATGGAATTATACTGGCCCAAAGGAAACAGCAGAAGTTTTCAATAAACATCAAAAAGAAAAAGATATTAATATTTATGATGCTGGATGTGGAACTGGATTGGTTGGTGTAGAATTGAAAAAGTATGGTTTCACTAATTTTTTTGGTGCCGATCTATCCCAAAAACTTTTAGATTTGGTTCCAAATAACCTTTATAAAAAATTAGATAAAGTAGATTTAAATAAACCAATCAAGGAAAAGGATGATCAATATGATGCTTTAATGTGTGTGGGCACATTTACTTTTGGACATGTAAAACCACCTGCATTAGATGAGTTTATTAGAATTACTAAAAATAAAGGTCTAATTTGTTTCACTATTAACGAGGGAATATATGAGGAATATGGATTTGATAAAAAAATCAAACAATTAAAAAATGAAAATAAATGGAAAGAAATAGAGTTTTTTAAATCTGATTATATTGCTAGTAAAGATGTAAATGCATGGCTTGGTCTATATGAAGTGACAAAATAAAATGTCAGCAATTTATAAAATTATAGATAAAAAAAAATTAGATATAGTTAAGAAACCAATTTCAAAAGCACATGGACTCCCCAACGAATGTTATACAAGTAAAGATTATACTTTAATAGAAAGAGAGAAAATATTTGAAAATAAATGGACTGTAATAGGAGTAGCAAGTTCTTTGCCAAATATCGGCGATGTAAAACCATTTAACTTGTTAGGACTGCCATTATTTTTAGTAAGGAATAAAAAAGATCAGATAAAAGTTTTTCATAACGTCTGTAGTCATAGAGGAGTAAAGCTAGTAAACAAAAAAGGCAATATTAGAAATGTTATCAGATGTCCTTATCATTCATGGTCATACACATCAGATGGAAAGCTAATTGCAACACCTCATATAGGTGGGATGAACCAACATAGTAGCCCAAAATTTAAAAAAAATAAAAACAATTTAAAAGAAATAAGATCATGTGTTTGGTTAGATTTAATTTTTATTAATATTAGTAACAACGAAATTCCATTTGAAAAATATATTAAACCCTTAAGTGATAGGTGGGCTAAATTTTGGAAAAAAAAAGATAGAAAATTAATTAATCATGCAAATGATTTTGGTTATTTTAAAATAAATGCAAAATGTAATTGGAAATTTGCAATTGAAAATTATTGTGAAAGTTATCATTTGCCATGGGTTCATCCAGGTTTAAATTCTTATTCAAAAATTGAAGATCACTATCATATTCAAGGATTACCAAACCGCTTTGCAGGCCAAGGCACAGTTGTTTACAATCCAAAATTTAAATGTAAGAAAAAATTTCCTTGCTTTCCTAACTGGCCCAAAGAAAAAGAAAATATTGCAGAGTATGTAGCTTTGTTTCCCAATGTTATGTTAGGTATACATAAAGATCATTTCTACGCATATTGGTTAGAACCCATTAGTCATAAAAAAACTTTAGAGCACATGGAAATATATTATGTAGGTGAAAAAGCTGCAAAATCATTAGAATTTAAATCATTAAGAAAACAAAATCATAAATTGTGGGAAGATATTCAAAAAGAAGATGTTGGTATAATTCAAAGAATGCAATTAGGCCGCAACTCACATGCATATAATGGTGGAAATTTTTCTCCTGATATGGATAATCCAACACATCAATTTCACAAGTGGGTGGCAACTCACATTGTGTAGAAAGTGCGAAATATATGTACAGACCTTTACCAGATGCATTAACAATAAAAAGTTCACCAATCGAAGGTTTGGGATTATTCGCAACCAAAGAAATTAAAGCTAATACTTTTATCGGAATTACTCACATAAGAGATGAGCAGTTTGAAAATAAATATATAAGAACTCCATTAGGTGGTTTTTATAATCATTCTGACAATCCTACAGTTCAAAGAATGGTATCAAATATTTTACCTACATTAAAATTTGGTGATCCAATTGATCCTACCGCAAAAGCAAAAAAATTTAACGAAAATGATGATAATTTAGAAAACATGTATTATAATTTAAGAGAGAAACCAGACGCAAAATATTTTTTTATGGTTTCAATAAAAGATTTGAAACCAGGAGATGAGCTTTGTGCAAATTATAATTTATACACCTATCCAAAAACAGGAGTTGGTGTACAGATGTTATAGAGATGAAGTTTAACAGAAAAATTCTTTCAGAAAACCAACCAATTAAGAAATATATTTCAAAAAAAAGATTAAGAGAAGATGAAATAGATTTTGACGAACTTAGATCTTATAGACTTGACAGATTAAGAAATGAATTAAAGAAAAATAATATAGAGGCATGTATTTTATTTGATCCAGTAAATGTAAGGTATGCATTAGATACTGTGAATATGAGTGTTTATAATATGCATAATCTTACAAGATATTGTTTTATCTCTGTTGATGGTCCAACAATATTATATGAATATTTTAACTGTGAAATATTATCTAAAGGTCTCAATTTAATAGATGAAATAAGACCAGCAATTACTTGGGATTATTTTAGCAATGGTGACCAATCAGAGTTGCAACTTAAAAAATGGGTCAATGAAGTAAATGATTTATCTAACTCTTATTTTAAAAGTAAAAAAATCGCAATTGATGTAATCAATGGTCCAGCCGTAAATGAGCTTAATAAAAAAGGAATTCAAGTTTTAGAAGCGAAAAAAATACTTGAACAGGCTAGAGTTATTAAATCTTCTGAAGAAATTAAATGCATGCGAGCAGCTTTAGATGTTGCTGATATTGGAATAATTAAAATGAGAGATTATTTGAAATCAGGAATTACTGAAGATGAGTTATGGTCGATTTTACATAAAACGAACATTGAAAATGGTGGAGAGTGGATAGAGTGTAGAATATTATCTTCAGGCTCTAGAACCAATCCTTGGATGCAAGAAAGTAGTAATAAGATTATTCAAGATGGTGAGATCGTATCCTTTGATACAGATATGGTAGGCCCTTATGGATATTGTGCAGATATTTCTAGAGCTTTTGTTTGTGGAAATAAATTTAATGAACATCAAAAAAAAATTTATTCAACAGCAGTTGAGCAGATTGACTATAATTCAAGATTAATTAAAGATGGAGTATCATTTAGAGAATTTACTGAAAAGGCATGGATACTTCCTGAAAAATATTACGGAAATAGATATTCAGTCATGCTTCATGGAATAGGTTTATGTGATGAGTGGCCAGCAATTAGATATCCGACTGATGGTGGAGAAAGAAGCGGTATATTTCAAAAAAATATGACAATTACCCTAGAAAGTTATATCGGCGAAGTTGGAGGTCATGAGGGAGTGAAATTAGAACAACAATATTTAGTTGGCGAAAATGGATTAGAATTAATGTCTCATCATCCTTTAGAACAAATTTAATGAAAATAGTTTTAATTATGGGTTTGCCTGGAGCTGGCAAAACAACATTGGCAGAAGAACTTGCTCCAAAACTGAATGCAAAAAGATTAAATGCTGACGAAGTTAGAAAAGAAGCAAATGATTGGGATTTTTCTGAGGAGGGTAGAAAAAGACAAGCTAAAAGAATGGCAGACTTTGCTTTAAAGCTGAAAAATCAAGGAAATTATGTTGTGGCAGATTTTATTTGCCCAACTCCAGAAGCAAGAAGTTTATTCCCTGCAGATTTTGTTATTTGGGTAGACACGATTAAAGAAGGAAGGTTTGACGATACTAATCAAATGTTTGTCAAACCAGAAAAATATGATTTTCATGTAACTACTCAAGATGCTAAGTTTTGGGCGGATAAAATAATAAAGGAGATATCATAATGAGTTATGAATGGGATAATAAAAAACCAACTGCACAAATGCTTGGAAGATGGCAGCCATTTCATGAGGGTCACTATACTTTATTTAAAGAGATCATCAAAAAGACCGGTCAAGTGTGTATTCAAATAAGAGACGTTCAAGGAGTTGATGACAATCCATTCGACTTTGAAACGGTAAAAAAAAATATTGAAAATAAATTAAATCCTGAATTTGAAGGAAGATTTAAAATAATGATGGTGCCAAATATTACAAATATTTGTTATGGGAGAGGAGTTGGTTACAAAATTGAGGAGATAGTATTGTCTGAAGAAATACAAAAAATTTCTGCCACAAAAATTAGAGCTAAAATGCGTGAAGACGGAGAATTAAAATAATTATAAACTTTAATATGAATGTAAAAACAAGAAAATTAGGTAAGGGAATTACAAATGTGGTAATTAATGATCCTAAAACCTATAATTCTCTATCATTTAAAACTTTAAGAGATCTTTTAAATACATTTATTAGTTTAGATAAAGATAATGATACTAGGGTAATAATATTAGAAGGTTCCGGTAAAGGTTTTAGCGCTGGTCATAATCTTAAAGAAGTAGGTGGAATAAAAAACAGGTCAAACCACCTTAAATTATTTAATCTTTGTTCAAAATTAATGATGAAAATTGTTGAAGGAAAGAAACCTGTTATTGCAAAAGTGCATGGTGCAGCGTATGCGGCCGGATGTCAGTTAGCTGCAAGTTGTGACCTTGCATACAGCACAACAACAGCTACATTTGCAACACCTGGAGTAAATATTGGATTGTTTTGCAGTACGCCAATGGTTGCTGTTAGTAGAAAGGTGACTAGAAAAATTATGATGAAGATGCTTTTAACTGGAGAGCCAATTAATGCTAAATATGCAAAAGATATTGGTTTAATTAATGATTGTTTTTCAAGTACAAAACTTAATTCAGAAGTTCTAAAAATTGCAAAAACTATTTCTTCAAAATCAAATTTAACAATTAAAATCGGTAAACAAGCTTTCTACAAACAATTAGAAATGCCATTAGGAGATGCATATAAATTTACGAGTAAAATGATGACTTTAAATATGGCCTCACAAGATGCAAAAGAGGGAATATCAGCTTTTTTACAAAAAAGAAAACCTAACTGGAAAAATAAATAATAATTATTTTAAATTTAAATTATGAACGACGATCAAATTAAATCCATTTTAAGAAAATCAAAAGTCATTGCAATGATTGGCGTAAGTTCTGAGAAAAAAGGGGAAGATAAAAAAAATCTTAAAAGAAAACCTGCAAACGTAGTCATGAAGTATATGCAAAACTTTGGTTATAAAGTGATACCTATAAATCCTTTTGCAGTAGGTGAAATTGTAAATGGTGAACCAATGGTTGAAAGTTTGGATAATGTTAAAGAAGAGATCGATATAGTTGATGTTTTTAGACCTTCAAATGAGGCAGAGGGTATTGCAAAAGAAGCAATTCAAAAAGGAACTAAAGTATTATGGTTACAGTATGGAATTCATAGCGATGAGGCTAAAGTGATTGCTGACAAAGAAAATATTGAATTTATTTCCAACAGATGCATAAAACAGGAATATCAAAAACTTTTTCAAAAATCTAATCCAGTTTTTCCAGTTCTTAAAGACTAATGAAAAAAGTATTTTTGGTTTATGGCCATTATAATGAAAAATCTTTCAATTCAGCAATCAAAGATGTTTTTATTAAATCGGCAGAGGAAAAAGGTCATTCAGTAGAATGTATAGACTTATATAAAGAAAAATTTAACCCAGTATATGCTGGTGAAAAAGCTGATGAAGTAGTTTTAGATCACAGAAAAAAAATAGATGAAACTGATTTAATTGTCCTTGTAGCACCTATTTGGAACTATAGAATGCCAGCAATATTAGAGGGTTGGATAGATAAAGTATTAGCGCCACCCTGGGCTTTTTCTTTTAAGAAACTTATCGGAAACCATGGTTACGCTGTAGGAAAACTAAAAAGTAAAAAAGCTATTATTTTCTGCACATATGGCTCTCCAAGATTTTCAATTACAGATTTTTTTTTAAATTTACCACTTAGAAGAATTAAAAAAGGTATTTTTAATAAGTGTGGTATTTATGACATTACCTATAAACGATATTTTGCTGTACCATTTGTTTCAAATGAAAAAAGAATTGAATTTTTGGAAGATGTTAAAAATACAGCCAGCAATTTATAGTATATTCTTTCTATTAATTTTTTCTTTAAATGAATTATCTGCTGAGATAAGAAAACCAAATCCAGAGATAAAGCCAAGAGAAGTTATTGAGATACAACTCAATGCTTTGATGAGGAACGATAGTCCTGAAAAAGACAGTGGTATTATTCAAACCTGGTTTTTTGCTCACCCAAATAATCAAAGAGTTACAGGACCTATTGAGAGATTTAAAAACATGATTAAGACCGATTCTTATTCGATGCTTTTAAATCATGAAAATTATGAAATTGTAGAAGTTTATAAATCAAAAGGTGTTTCGACATTTGAAGTTACCATTATGGACAAGGATAAAAAGTATTACAAATTCAAATGGCAAGTTGAAAAATATGAAATTGACGGATTTTTAAAAAATTGTTGGCTAACTACTGCTGTATCTCAACCAATGCCAATGGGTTCTTCTATTTAATGAAAAAACCAAGTTTTCCAGTAAGAATTGCAATACTAATGGCAATACTTTGCATTCCACCAATTGGCGCCACTCAGATAGGATGGTATTATTTTGGGCAAACTATGGGAGTAAATTTTGGTATGGCCGCAGGAGTGGTAAGTGTAATAACTGCCGCATATTTAATGTACCAAATGGGTTGGAGAGATGACGATGATGATGATTATGACTATTAGAATTATGTTTAGTTTATAAGAAAAATTTAGTAAAAATCGCATGATGAAATCAAAAGCAAAAGTTGTAGTAGTAGGTGGTGGAGTTGTTGGTGTTAGTGCTCTGTATCACTTAGCTAAAAAAGGTTGGTCAGACGTTGTTTTGATTGAAAGGAAAGAATTAACTTCAGGTTCAACGTGGCACGCAGCTGGATTACTTCCATTATTTAATATGAGCTACTCAGTTGGCCAATTACATAAATATGCTGTTAACCTTTATAAAAGTTTAGAAGAAGAAACAGGCAAAAACGTTGGGTTCAGTGTTGTTTCAAATATCAGATTAGCAGACAACAAAGATAGAATGGATGAGTATCATCAATACGCTGGAGTTGCAAAAACTATAGGAGTAGATGTAAAATTTCTAACACCAGACCAAGTAAAAGAAATTTGGCCTTTGTGTAATACAAATGATTTAATTGGAGCAATACAACATCCTGAAGATGGATATATTCAACCTGCTGATTTAACGCAAGCATTAGCTACGGGCGCAAGAAATAGAGGTGCTGAGATTTACAGAAATACAACGGTTGTTGCAATGAAACAAAATAAAGATGGATGGGTTGTTGAAACAGATAAGGGATCTATAGAATGTGAACACGTAATTTCATGTTCAGGAAATTTTGCTAGACAAACTGGTAAGATGGTTGGTTTAGATATTCCAGTAATACCAGTTGAACATCAATATATTGTAACAGAACCACATCCAGAAATTCAAAAAAGAAAAAAAGAAGGTCTTCCAGAAATGGGAGTTTTGAGAGATAGCGATAGCAGATGGTACATGAGAGAGGAAGCGGGTGGTTTAATTTTAGGACCGTATGAAGATGGTGCTCCTGCCTGTTATGTAGATGGTCCCTCAAAGGAATCTGAGTATGAACTTTTCCAAGAAGATCTAGATAGACTTGCACCTCATATTGAAGGAGCCATTCATAGAGTTCCAGCATTTGGAGAAGTAGGTGTTAAAAAAGTTTATAATGGTGCGATTTGTTATACGCCAGATGGAAATCCGATAGTTGGTCCAGCATGGGGATTAAAAAACTTTTGGATTAATGAAGGTCATAGTTTTGGCATCACTGCAGCTGGTGGAGCCGGATGGCAACTAGCCGAATGGATTGTTGATGGAGAACCTACAATAGACATGCTTGGTGTAGAACCACGAAGATACGGCGATTATTGTTCAAAATCTTATCTTAAAGAAAAAAATGAAGAAGCTTACAGTCATGTGTTTATAACCCACTTTCCAGATGAAGAAAGACCAGCCGCAAGACCTTTAAGAACAGCGCCATGTTATGACAGAATGAAAAATCTTGGTGCAGTTTTTGGACAAAAATTTGGATGGGAAAGACCAAACTTTTTTGCAACTGATGGCATGGAACAAAAGGATGATTGGTCATTTAGAAGATCTAATTGGTTCAAGGCAGTTGAAAAAGAGTGCAAAAATGTAAAAGAAAATGTTGGACTACTAGATATGACTGCATTTGCTAAGTGCAGAATTAAAGGACCTGGAGCAGAGGAATTTTTAGATAAGTTGGTAGCTAATAAACTACCAAAAAAAGTTGGTAGAATTAATTTGTGTCACGCATTGAATACAAAAGGTGGTGTTCATTCAGAATTTACAATTATGAGAGAGTCAGAAAATAGTTTTTATCTTGTTTCTGCCGGGGCTTATCAAAGATTGGATCACGATTGGATCTTTGGCTGGATGCCAAAAGATGGATCAGTTCAATTTGAGAACTTAACAAATAGTAAAGGTGTTCTTGTGGTATCGGGACCGAAAGCAAGAGAATTAATGCAAAGGGTGTCAAATGATGATTTTTCAAATGAAAATTTTAAATGGCTAAGCGCAAAACAAGTTGACGTTGGCTTTGCACCCGTTAATGCTATGAGAGTTAATTTTGTTGGAGAGCTAGGATGGGAACTTCATCATCCTATTGAATATCAAAATCATATTTTCGATAAACTTATGGATGCAGGTCAAGACTTAGGTTTAAAACCTTATGGTATTAGATCAATGAACAGTTTAAGAGTTGAAAAATCCTACAAACTAGTTGGAACTGAATTATCAATTGAGTATTCACCTTACGAAAGTGGTTTAGATAGATTTATTCATCCAAACAAAGGAAGTTTTATTGGACTTGATGCTTTAAATAAATGGAGAGAAAAAGGCTTTGATAATAAGCTTGTTACTCTAGAGGTTCACGAAACTAGTGATGCGGATGTACTAGGAAACAACCCAATTTATGAAAATGGTAGTGTTGTAGGACGTGCAACTGGTGGTGATTTTGGATTTAGACTAGGAAAATCTATCGCACTAGGAATGGTTAAACCCGAGTTAGCAAATGTTGGACAAAAACTAAGGATTGATATACTTGGTAAAATGCATGAGGCAACAATTTTAGAAGAAAGTCCTTACGATGCAGAAAATAAATTATTGAGAGCTTAATGAAAATTTTAGTCGCTGTAAAAAGAGTTATTGATTATAACGTGCAAATTAGAGTTAAAGAGGACGGTAGCGGCGTAGTTACTGATAACGTTAAAATGTCAACTAACCCACCAGATGACAATGCTATTGAGGAAGCTGTAAAAATAAAAGAGTCAGGTAAAGCAACAGAAATAATAGCAGTTACTGTTGGTGAAGAAAAAGCTCAAGAGACAGTTAGAAAAGCTTTAGCAGTAGGAGCGGATAGAGGAATTCATGTAAAGGTTGATGGTATCATTGAACCTCTTGCTGTATCTAAAATATTAAAAAAAATTGTTGAAAAAGAAAATCCAGATTTAGTTTTTATGGGTAAACAAGCAATTGACGATGACTGCAATCAAACAGGTCAAATGTTAGCGGCACATTTAAATTGGCCACAAGCAACTTTTGCTTCAAAAATTGAGGTAAACGATAAATCATTACAAGTAACTAGAGAGGTAGATGAAGGTCTAGAAACTATAGAAGTTAATACACCAGCTATTGTTACGTGTGATTTAAGATTAAATGAGCCAAGATATGCGTCACTGCCAAATATAATGAAAGCTAAAAAAAAACCTATTGAACAGATTAATGCGTCAGATCTAGGAGTTGATACAAACCCTAGAATAGAACATATTAAGATCGAAGAACCGCCAAAAAGAAAAGCGGGTATTAAAGTTGCAAGTGTTGAGGAATTGGTACAAAAATTAAAAAATGAGGCTAAGGTAATTTAATGTCAGTTTTATTAATAGCAGAGCATAACAACAAAGAAGTAAAACCATTTACTTTAAATGCGATCACAGCTTCATCACAAATAGATCAAGATCTTCATGTTTTGTTAATTGGAAGTAAGGCAGATGATGTTGCAAAATCTTTGTCTGAAATTCCTTTAGTAAAAAAAGTTCTTCATATAGATCATGAAATTTATGAAAATTATATTGCTGAGAATTATACTGCAGCAATTTTAAAACACGCTGATAAATATTCACATATTATTTGCTCAGCAAATACATTTGGAAAAAACCTTATGCCACGAGTTGCAGCATTATTAGATATTTCACAAGTAAGTGATATTATAAAAGTTATATCTCCTGATACCTTTTTAAGACCAATTTATGCTGGAAATGCATTTGCTACAGTTAAAAGTAACGATGAAAAAAAATGTGTTACTATAAGACCAACATCATTTGAAGCGGCTGAAACAACTGGAGGATCTGCCGAAATAGAAAAAATAGATGCAGCAGACCAAACTGAAAATACGAAATTTATTAATAGAGAAGAAATCAAATCAGATAGACCTGAATTAGGTACAGCTAGAATTGTAATTTCAGGTGGTAGAGGCTTGCAAAGCGGAGAAAATTTCAAATTAATAACTGATGTAGCGGATAAATTAAATGCTGCAATAGGAGCTTCAAGAGCTGCGGTTGATGCTGGATATATTACAAACGAACATCAAGTAGGACAAACAGGAAAAGTTGTTGTACCTGATCTTTATATAGCAGTTGGAATTTCTGGAGCCATTCAACATTTAGCAGGAATGAAAGAAAGTAAAGTTATTGTTGCTATAAATAAAGATGGTGAAGCACCTATTTTTAGTGTCGCAGATTACGGCCTAGAAGCTGATTTATTCGAAGCACTTCCTCAATTCTTAGAGGAACTGAACAAATTAAACACTATACAAAAATAACAAATATTGTAAGAAATTAGTATGTCCAGAGAAGTGATGGAATACGATGTAGTAGTCGTAGGTGGCGGACCATCGGGACTTTCAACTGCAATAAAATTAAAGCAGTTAAATCCAGATATTAATGTCTGCCTTTTAGAAAAAGCATCTGAAATAGGTGCACATATTTTATCCGGGAACGTGTTTGAAACGCGAGCCTTAGATGAACTATTGCCAAATTGGAAAGATCTTAATCCACCAATTAAAACAAAAGTTAACAAAGAAAAGTTTCTATTTCTAGGAAAGAAAAAAAAAATTAGTTGGCCAACTTGGTTATTACCTAAAGTACAACAAAATCATAACAATTATATTATTAGTCTAGCTAATCTATGCAGGTGGTTAGCAGAACAAGCTGAAGCTCTTGGAGTTGAAATATTCCCAGGTTTTCCTGCAAGTGAAGTTTTATATAATGAAGATGGTTCTGTTAAGGGTGTAGCAACTCAAGATATGGGTTTAGATAAAGAAGGTAATAAAAAAGATAGTTATGAACCAGGAATGGAACTTCACGCAAAAGTTACAGTTTTTGCAGAAGGGTGTAGAGGACATTTGGGTAAAGAATTAATCAAAAAATTTGATTTAGATAAAGGAAAAGATCCACAACAGTATGGAATAGGATTTAAAGAAATTTGGGAATTAAAAGAAGAAAATCACGACGAAGGTCTAGTGATGCATACTGCAGGTTGGCCATTAGATAATAGCACCTACGGGGGAAGCTTTGTTTATCATGCTGAAAATAAACAAATATTTTTAGGATATGTCATTGGTCTTGATTATAAAAATCCACATCTTTCACCATTTGACGAATTTCAAAAGTTTAAAACTCATCCTGCGATTAGATCAATATTAGAAGGTGGTAAAAGAATATCATACGGAGCAAGAGCATTAATAGAGGGAGGTTTTCAAAGTCTA
>CACDHV010000011.1 GCA_902552755.1 uncultured Pelagibacteraceae bacterium
GCTCGAATATTGCAAGAGACTTGTATGATGCCTTAAATGCTTGGTTAAGAAAAACTAGAGGCGGAGTAGGTGTAGTAACAGCAATCATGGCAACAATAATGGCAGCGATGAGTGGTATAATCGGAGGAGAGATAGTTTTATTGGGGCTGATTGCACTACCCCAGATGTTGAGATTGAAATATGATCAAGATATGTCGATTGGTATTATTTGTGCATCGGGTTCTTTAGGCACAATGATCCCACCATCTATTGTTTTAATTATTTATGGACTAACAACAGAAACTTCAATTACCATGTTGTTTCAAGAAGCAATCGTTCCTGGTTTAATGATATCCGGTTTAATAATTACATACATTCTTATTAGAACAAGAATACAACCTCATCTTGCACCGTTAAGTGATGAACCAGCTTTAACTTTAAAAGAAAAGATGTCGTATCTCCCTGGTCTTTTACCACCTATTGGTATTGTTATAATTGTTTTGGGTTCAATTTATTCTGGAATGACTGGTATAACTGAAGCAGCTGGTATGGGTGTAGTTGCAACACTAATTATTATCGCCGCTAGAAAAGAGCTGACATGGTTTCTATTTAAAGATGCGCTTGTTCGAACTTTTAAAGCTTCAGGAACCATATTAACTATTACTTTTGGTGCTACGGTTTTAGCTGGAGCTTATTCTTTAGCGGGTGGACCAACCTATGTAGCAGAAACTATTTTAGCTTATGATTTAAAACCAATGTACTTAATCTTTATGATGCAAATAATGTTTTTAATAATGGGTGCATTCATGGATTGGGTTGGAATAGTTCTATTAGCAATGCCAGTTTTTTTACCAATAGTACTAGCTCTAGGTTTTGATCCTATTTGGTTTGGAATACTATTCTGTGTAAATATGCAAGTTTCATTTTTAAGCCCACCATTTGGTCCTGCAGCATTCTATTTAAAATCAGTTGCTCCACCTCACATTTCACTAACTGATATTTTCAGAGGTTTTGCACCATTTATAGTAATCCAATTGATTGTTTTAGCTTGTGTTATGTTCTTTCCAGAAGCAATGACGCAAAACTTCCACGATTTTGTCCCTAGAAAATAATGCAAAATATAGGTTTTATTGGTACTGGCCTTATGGGCTTTCCAATGGCAAAAAACATACTAAAAGCTGGATACAAAGTTAGAGCATTTAATAGATCCAAAAATAAAGCTGAGCCGCTAAAAAACTTTGGTGCTGAAATTTCAAATTCAATAGCTGAACTTGTTAAAGAAAGTCATGTGGTAATTACAATGTTAACTAATGATGATGCGGTCAATGAAGTTATAGGTAGTGATGAATTTTTAAATAATTTACAACCTAATTCAACTGTAATTGATATGAGCTCTGTAAAACAAACTACAGCAGTTAATCACGGAAAAAATTTAAAATCTCGAAAAATTAATTACTTAGATGCACCAGTTTCAGGTGGAACGATAGGAGCCGAAGAAGCATCTCTTGCCATAATGATTGGTGGAGAACACATAGTTTTTGAGTCAGTTAAAGAAATTTTAAAATCAATGGGAAATCCAACTCTTGTTGGTCCAATAGGATGTGGCCAGGTTTCTAAATTAGCAAACCAAATTATTGTTGGATTAGCTATTGGTGCTGTTGCTGAAGCAGTTACTCTTTGTGAAAAAGCTGGAGCAGACCCAAATAAAATGATTAAGGCTTTTTCTGGAGGTTGGGCCGATAGTAAAGTTCTTAGAACACACGGAAAAAGAATGATAGATAAAGATTTTAGTCCCAAAGGCAAAACATCAGGTCAGCTAAAAGATATGAATAATATCTTAGAATGTGCAAATAATTATAATACTCAATTACCTATTTCAAATTTAGTTAAAGAAATGTATAAATCACTAGTTGAAAATGGACATGGTGAAACAGATCATAGTTCACTTTATAAAGAAATTGAAAGGATAAACAATGGGAAGACTTGAGGGAAAAAAAGTAATCATTACTGCTGCTGGACAAGGGATAGGAAAAGCAACAGCTATAACTTTTCATAACGAAGGTGCAAATGTCACTGCTACCGACATTAATGAAAATACTTTAAGTGAACTAAATAAAGAATACCCAAAAATTAAAGTAAAAAAATTAGACTCAACAAAAAATGAGGATATTAAAGAATTCATTAATTCCTTTAGCAATATAGATGTATTATTTAATGCAGTAGGATTTGTCCATCACGGGACAATTTTAGATTGCGAGGAGAAAGATTGGGATTTTTCTTTCGATACTAATATTAAATCTATGTATTTTATGTGTAAAGCTACATTGCCAACAATGATCAATAATAACGGAGGAAGTATTATAAATGTTGCCTCTGTTGCATCTAGCATTAAGGGGCTGCCAAACAGATTTGTTTATGGAGCAAGTAAAGCAGCTATTATTGGACTTACGAAATCAATTGCATCTGATTTTGTTAAGCAAAAAATTAGATGTAATGCAATTGCACCTGGAACCGTATTTACACCTTCTTGGGAAGATAGAGTAAAACAAAGCCCGGATCCAGTTAAGGCAAAAAAGGATTTCATAGCAAGACAACCAATGGAAAGATTAGGAACTGCTCAAGAAATAGCTGATTTTGCTATATATTTAGCTAGTGATGAATCAACATTTACAACAGGAAATACTTTTTCTGTAGATGGTGGAATGACAATTTAAATATAAAGGAGAAATAATGAAACTATTAAGACTAGGCGAAAAGGGAAAAGAAAAACCAGCTATAATAGATAGTAATGGAAAAATAAGAGATATTAGCTCACATGTAAGTGATTTAAACCCACACAATTTAAATTTTGAAACAATTTCAAAAATTCAAAGTATTGATACATCAAGTCTTCCTGAAATTTCATCAGATCAAAGAATAGGTTCTTGCATTACAAGTCCTGGAAAATTTGTAGCAATAGGACTTAATTATTCAGATCATGCCGCTGAGGTCGGTGCCGATATTCCTAAAGAACCAATAATGTTTATGAAAGCGACTAGTTCGATGTGTGGACCTAATGATGATGTAGAAATAGTCTCTGGATCAAAAAAACTAGATTGGGAAGTTGAACTTGGAATTGTAATCGGAAAAGAAGCAAAACATATTTCAGAAAGTCAATCACAAGATCATATTTTAGGATATTGTTTAGTAAACGATGTTAGTGAACGAGAGTGGCAAATTGAAAAGATGGGACAATGGGTTAAAGGAAAGTCTCATGACACTTATGGGCCTACTGGGCCTTACTTGGTAACTAAGGATGAAATTAAAGATATTAATAATCTAAAGATGATGTTGGATGTAAATGGTGAAAGAATGCAAACAGGAAATACAAGTACTATGATTTTTAATGTAGATACCATTGTATCTTATGTGAGTAAATTTATGTCATTACAACCTGGAGATATTATAACTACAGGCACCCCACCAGGAGTAGGCATGGGAAGAAAGCCTCAAGTTTTTTTAAAAGCTGGTGATGAAATGAAATTATCTATAGAAAATCTAGGAGAACAGAACTCTAAAGTAGTTGCTGTTTAATAATTGTGAAGATCAGCTCAATCAAAAGTCATGTACTTAGATATGAGTTGGATAAAGAACTAGGATATTCTCAGCAATATTACAAACACAGAACCGCCCACTTAGTAGAGATAGAAACTGATGAAGGTATTAAAGGTTGGGGAGAATGTTTTGGCCCTGGAAATATAGCTCTCGCTAACAAATATATTGTAGAAAAAGTAATACAGCCTTTAATAATAGGAGAAGATCCAATTAATAAAGAATATATTTGGCATAAAGTTTATAATTTACTTAGAGATAGTGGTCAGAAAGGAATGCCTATTCAGGCATTATCAGGAATTGATATAGCATTGTGGGATATACTAGCGAAAAAAGCAAAATTGCCTCTTTATCAATTATTAGGGGGTAAAACTAATAACAAAATTCCAGTTTATGGTTATGGAATGATGCTGCAAAAAAAATCTGTCGAAGAATTATGTGAATTATTCAAAAAAGAAGTAAATCAAATAAAAGAAAAAAACTTCAAGGCGATGAAGATGAAAGTTGGTTTAGGTCCAAAAGAAGATTTAAAGTTAGTAAGCGCAGTAAGAGAAGCAATTGGCAACAATTTTAAACTAATGGTCGATGCCAATCATGCTTATAATAAAAATGATGCTTTGTACGTTGGTAAAGGATTAGATGAAATGGAAATCTATTGGTTTGAAGAACCTGTGGCACCAGAAGATTACGATGGATACAAAGAACTAAAAGAAAAATTAAAAACAAATATTGCTGGTGGTGAAGCAGAGTTCACAAAATATGGTTGGAACCAACTAATTAAAAATAATTGCATTGATATAGCCCAACCAGAAGTTTGCGGTTTAGGTGGAATAACAGAATATTTAAAAGTATCAGCATTAGCTCAGTCGAATTTCATACCAATTGTTAATCATGTATGGGGTTCAGCTTTAAGTGTAGCAGTAAATTTGCATTTACTTACTTCTTTACCAGATATGCCAGGCGGACTATTTCCCACGAAATCAATGTTAGAATTCGATACCACTGAAAAAAATATTTTTATTACAGATCTTGCTGAAGAAAATTTTTCAATTTTAGATCAGGTTAAAGATAAAGATGGATTTGCTTCACCATTAGAAAATATAGGAATTGGAATTAATCCAAAAAAAGAATTTATAAAAGAATACGAGTATAATGGCTAAGATTATAACCTCAAAACCTGAAGTTTTATGGAATTTAAAATGTACATTAGGTGAAGGTACTTTGTGGATCAAAGAGCATAATTCAATTTATTTTACTGACATCAAAAAAAAAAGAATTCATATTTTCAATTTAAAAAATAAAAAAAAAGTAACTATTAAAGTAAATAAAGAAATAGGATTTTTAGCTCATATAAAAAATTATATATTTATATTAGGTCTCCAAGGTGAATTAAGATTTGTAAATTTAAAAAGTAAAAAAAAAATTAAATCAATAGCCATTGAAAAGTCATTAAAAATGAACAGGATTAATGACGGCAAAACAGATCTTAATGGAAAACTTTGGTTTGGAACAATGGATAACCCTGAAAGAAATATCCCAAACGGATCTCTTTATTGCCTAGATAAAAAATTTAATCTTAAAAAAGTAGATGACAATTACATGATCACTAATGGACCAGCATTTATTGATAAAAAAAACTTTTACCATACAGATAGTAGAAAAAAGATAATCTACAAAATTAAGATAGATAAAAATGAAGATATAATAAGTAAAAAAATATTTAAAAGATTTTCAAATAAGGAAGGAGTGCCAGATGGCATGACTTTAGATAAAGCTGGAAATTTATGGGTATGCCAATTTCATGGAGCTTGCATAAGTGTTTTAAATAAATTTGCCAAACAGATACATAAGATCAATTTACCCGCTAAAAATATTACTAATTGTGCCTTTGGTGGTCCAAAAAATTCAGATTTATTTGTCACATCTGCATTAAAAGGTATGAAAAACAGTGAAATTAAAAAATTTAAATTTTCAGGAAGTTTATTTAAAATACAAACTAATGCTATTGGTATAAACCAGAAAAAGTTTGTAATTAAAAATGCTAAAAAGAGACCTCTACTATGAAAGAATACCCACAAAATCTCTTAGAGATGATGTTCGATTTTTAGGAAATATATTAGGAAGAGTAATTAAAGAACAAGAGGGACAGAAATTCTATGATCTAGTTGAAAAAATTAGATTACTTTCTAAAGCAAATATTGCTAACAAAAATCGTAAAGACCCATTTAAAAAAATTTTAAACGAAATTAAAAAACTACCACCACATTTACTGTTTAAATTAACTCGCGCATTTAATCATTTTATGAACTTTTATAATTTGGCTGAGTCAATTGATGCTTCTAGAACTTTAGATCTTTATGAAAATGTGAAACAAAAGAAAAAATTTCAAAATATTTTCATAGAAGAAATATTTGAAAATTTTTTTAAAAATAAAAAAATTTCTAATAATAAAATTTATAATATTGCTAAAAGTTTAAATATAGGAATCGTACTCACGGCACATCCAACCGAAGTAAAAAGAAGAACTTTGATACAGAAGTACCACTCCTTAACAGAAATATTAGAACAAAGAAACTTACTTAAAAATTATCCTTCAAAATTAAAAATTTTAGATCGTAAAGTTTTTGATGAGATCACAATTATATGGAATACAGATGAAATTAAAAGATCTAAACCAACTCCAGCAGAAGAAGCAAGATGGGGACTTGCAATTATAGAAGATAGCTTGTGGGATACAATTCCTAAAGTATACAGGAGATTAAATCAAATATTTGAAAAAAATATGGGTAAGGGTTTACCTAAAAATTTTAATCCTATTGAGTTTGGATCATGGATGGGTGGTGACAGAGATGGCAATCCATTTGTTACTGCAGAAGTTACAAAAAGAGTTATTCTGTTATCAAGGTGGGAGGCAGCTAAACTTTATGAGAAGTCAATGACAAAGTTAATTAGATCTTACTCTATGGAAAAATGTTCAAAAAAAATATTAAAAACTACAGGAAAAACATTCGAGCCTTATAGAGTTTACCTAAGACCTTTAAGAGATAAATTAAGAAAAACGCATAGAGCAATAGAGGCTTATTTAACAAACAATAAATCTTTTAATGATAAAGATTTACTATCAGAGAGAGAAGAAATTTTAAAACCATTGAGAGTAGTAAGAGAGTCATTAGAACAAAACCAAAGTGAAAATATAGCTAGTGGTGATTTATTAGATTTAATGCGAAGAGCTAAGTGTTTTGGAATAAATCTTGCACGACTTGATATAAGACAAGAGTCTTCAAGACATTCACAATTATTAGCAGAATACATAAAGAAAAAACTAAACCAAAATTATTCTACTTGGGATGAGGATCGAAAAATAAAATATTTATCGAATAAAATGCAAAGCAAAAATGTATTAAAAAAATTTCAATTTAAAAACAAGGAAAACAAAGAGGTTTGGTCCACATTTAAAGTATTGGCAAGTCAACCTAAAGAGTGTTTAGGAGCGTATGTAATCTCAATGACATCTTCAGCATCAGATATCTTATCAGTTATGTTTTTCCAAAAAGAAGCCAACATTAAGAATAGACTAAGAGTAGTTCCTCTTTTCGAAACTCTTGATGATCTTATAAATGCAAAACCAATAATGGAAAAACTTTTTTCATTAAAATGGTACAGAAAAGATATTAATAACAAGCAAGAAATTATGATTGGGTACTCTGATTCAAGTAAAGATGCAGGAAAACTCTCTGCAAGTTGGCATCAATTTAAATTACAAGAAGAAATAATTAAACTTGCTAAAAAATATAAAATAGACGTTACATTCTTTCATGGCAGAGGAGGTTCTGCAGGAAGAGGAGGTGGGCCTATACAAGCAACATTGAGGTCGCAGCCTACAGGATCAGTCAATGGTAAAATTCGAATAACGGATCAAGGAGAAGTAATACAGCAAAAATATGGTTATGAGCCTTTAGCAAAATATAATTTATGCAGTTATATTGGATCTGTTATGGAAGCTACTTTAAACCCACCTCCAAAACCAAAAGACAGTTGGAGACAATTAATTCAAAGTATGTCTGAGATATCAACAAGTTCTTATCGAAAAAATATAAATCAAAGTTCAGATTTTATAAGATATTTTAAAACCGTTACTCCTCATATGGCACTTGGGAAATTATCAATTGGCTCTAGACCTTCTAAAAGAAAAAATGTTGATAATATAAATAGTTTAAGAGCTATTCCTTGGGTTTTTGCCTGGACACAAATTAGATTAATGTTACCCGCTTGGTTAGGTACTGCTGAGGCCTTAAGATATTCATCTATAAAGAAATTTAAAAAAACACTTATTGATATGGAAAAAAACTGGCCTTATTTTAATTCAACAATGGACTTACTTGACATGGTAATTTCTAAGGTAGACCCAGAAATATCAAAAATTTACGAAAAAAACCTAGCTGATGATAAACTTATCAGAGTTGGAAAAAAATTAAGATTTCAATTTGATGCTGTTAAAAAACTGAATGATCAAATAACACCAAAAGAAATTTTTAAACAAAGAAAAATTTTTAGAGGTCCAGCAATTATTAGAAACATATATTCTGAAATCCTTAATGTTTTACAAGCAGTAGTGATGAATAAGCTTTTAAAAAGAAATTTAAATAAAAAAGATAAAAAAGATTTAAATGACGCAATGATGGCATCAATAGCAGGTATTTCTGCAGCTATCAAAAATACTGGATAATGATTGAATTTATTTTAGCTTTTGGAGCTGGTTTGCTTAGCTTTTTATCTCCATGTGTTCTGCCTCTAATACCTGGATATATATCATATATATCAGGATCAACTCTTAATGAATTACTTGAAAAAAAAACTGTGAATATTTTTCCTATTATTTTATTTGCAGTTGGATTTTCTATTGTATTTATAAGTTTTGGAGCTACTGCTACATTTTTAGGCTCTTTAGTATTAGAAAACTCGTATCAACTTAGAATTGGAGCTGGAATAATCATTATAATATTTTCTTTACAAATATTAGGACTCATAAATCTTAAGTTTTTAAATTATGAGAAGAGATTTCAGACAAATAAAAATACTGGAATAATAAGTTCAATTTTAATTGGTATGGCTTTTGGTTTTGGATGGACACCTTGCATTGGTCCAATTTTAGGATCAATTCTTGCAATCGCATCAACTGAGGATAGTATTAACAAAGGAATTGGTCTTTTATCATTTTATTCTCTTGGACTAGCAATTCCCTTTGTTCTATCAGGTTACTTAATACAAAAATTTATGATTTTTTCTAAAAACCTTAAAGCAAAAATGAAGATGATAAATATTTTTGGTGGATCTCTTCTATTAATTACAGGAATACTAATGATCACTAACCAGTTGCAAGCTTTAGGTTATTATCTTCTTGAGTATATGCCTTTTCTACAGAGCATAGGTTAAATTAATTTATATTAAACTTTCTTTGTAAATGTCTAAGTTTACTATCAGTACTATCATATTCAATATAGCACCCTTGTAAAAATCTTTTACCCTCATTTGGATTAAATTCTGTTCTACCATGAAGTAATCTGTAATTATCCATCATAATTAAATCTCCAGACATTAATTTAAATTCTATTCTATAGAAATCAGAATTATATAAATCAGATAATTTTTTTCTAGCCTTATAGTAAAGGTCTAGTTTCTCTTTTTTTAAAACCGGAACGTAATCAAGCCGAGGACTAAATCTAACTTGTTTAAAATTCTTGTTTTCATCGAGCTCTATTAATTCAGACCAGTCTTCTAAAATCACATCTTTATCAATAAATTTAAATTTTACTTTTACTTTAGTTAATATTTCATAATATTCAGGAAAGTTTTTTTTTAAATCTTCAGTAACAGTATAACCATCGACCAACGTAGATAAACCACCAGTTACTTCATTTTCAATACAATGCAATATCTGAATACAAGGGACTGGATTTCTATATGGATTATCGGTATGAGGAGCCAATGGTAAAGGTGTATAGGCTAGATCATTAGGACTAGGTTTTGAAGAAACATTAAAGTGTTCACCAAAATTAGTTCTTCTAACACTGCCCACAGAGTTAGCAAATTTGATTAAATAATTATCATTAGTTGGAACATTCTTTAAAATTGCAAATCCATACTTGTAAAAAGAAGCAAGTAATTCGTGCATTTCAACACTTTCATAAATATTCTCATGAAAATTAAATTTTTTTACATTATTTAGTGAGGAAGTCCATTTTTCTTTTTCTTTAATTTTACTAATTGAGTTGGAATTTTTAAATTCTCGAATTATTTTATTAATATCAATTTTAGTTTCTATTCCATCTGAAAAAGTTATATTGAGGAGGTCTTTTTCAATTATTGCTGATTTAATAATGACGTCTGACTCCATTGTGCTTGGATCAAAGAGTCTCTGCTGCGTCTTTTGATCAAGTAATTCAACATTTTCTACTCTTTCTCTGAGCCAAAAAGGGTGAATTTCCTCATTCAGATTTTCATCTCTAAAGAACACCTTATTATTATCTAATTCAATTTTCATAAAATTGAGCATTAATTAAAAAATATCTTTAATCAAGAGAAATTAAGTAGTAATTGGAATTATGGATAGCAATCTAATAATTAAAAATAATGAATTTCCAAAGTTTTTGAACCAACTAGCAATTGATTTAACGAATTTTTATTTTAAAAAACTTAATAAGCCTTTTAAAGTTAATAATAAATTACTTGGCAAAGGATATGACCCTGTTACTACATGCGATAAAGCTTTTGAAAAATTCATTAGAGCAAAGATAGGCAAAAAATTCCCTGGTCATGAAATTATTGGAGAAGAATTTGGTTACAAAAAAACTAAAAGTGATTTTAGTTGGGTAATTGATCCCATAGATGGAACCAGGTCATTTGTTATAGGAAGTCCTACTTGGAGTAATTTAATATCAGTAAATTACAAAGGTAACCCAATATTTGGTTTGGCAAACTTCCCAATGTTAAATAAATATTATTATAATCAATCTACAAAAATTGCATATGTTGTTGAAAATAAAAAAAGAAAAAAAATATCAGTCAACAAAAGTGTTAAATTTAAAGATATCAAATTAACTGCTGGTTTTCACGGAGCAATTTCATTAAATCAACAAAAAAAAATTCCAAAACTTCTCAAATTAATACAATTCCCTTGCTCAGATGCATTGTCATATGCTCAGATATGTGAAGGTAGAATTGATGTTGTATTGCAATGCAATAATAAAATTTGGGACATTCATCCACTAATTCCAATTATCAATGCATCTGGTGGTATTACTACAACTTGGAATAATAAAGATGCAAAGCGAGCAGGACATGTAGCAGTATCATCTAATAAAATAATTCATAAAAAAATATTAGGTTTGCTAAAACCCATCGTATAACAATGGAAATTCTTGTTCTTCAACACATAAATATTGAAGATCCTGGTTATATAAAAGATTTAATGATCAAAGATGGAGTTAATATTACAACTATTGAATTAGATGAAGGCGAAAAAATTCCAGATAATTTAAATTTTTTTGACGGTATGCTATGTATGGGTGGACCTATGGATACTTGGATGGAAAAGGATTTTCCTTGGCTTATCGAAGAAAAAAAAAAAATTAAAGAGTTCGTTGTAGAATTAAATAAGCCATACTTAGGTTTTTGTCTCGGATGTCAATTACTAGGAGAAGCAATTGGAGGAAAAGTAGTTAAAACTAATAATCCTGAAATTGGAATGCTGGATGTAAACTTTTTGGATGAAAAAAAAAAAGATATGCTTTTCGCAGATTTTCCTCAAAAAATTACGTCATTACAATGGCACTCTTATGAAGTTCAAGAATTAGAAAAAAATAGAGATGTAACATTAATTGCTTCATCAAAAGAGACAAAATATCAAATATTTCGATACAAAAACAATGCTTATGGCATTCAATTCCACATAGAGATCAAAGATACAACTGTAAATGATTGGGGTTGTGTACCTGAATATAAGTCAGCACTAGAAAATCAATTAGGACAGGGTGCTCTGGAAAAATTTGATAAAGACGCCAAAGAAAATATGACAAATATGAATAATTATTCAAAAATTTTATATACTAACTTCAAAAACGATATCATTCTTAACAATTAAGTTACCTATTTTACCCTTGTAGTTAACCTATTAATCAGGTTTAATTTTATTTGTAATAATTAGGAGGAAAAATGAAATTTAAAAATTTTATTAAAATTTTCTTTGCAATTTTATTTGTTTTTGTATCAACGCATTCATACGCGAAAACAATTAAATGGTCTATGCAAGGAGATAGTTTAACTTTGGATCCTCATGCCCAAAATGAAGGTCCTACAACACAAGTTTCAAGACAGGTCTATGAAGCACTTGTAACAAGAGGTCTGGATATGAGTATTGAACCTCAACTTGCAACTGATTGGAAAACAACTGATCCAAATACTTGGGTTTTTAATTTAAGAAAAGGTGTAAAATTTTCTGATGGTACAGATATGACTGCAAAAGATGTTGTATTTAGTATTTTGAGAGCAAAACAACCTACATCAGATTTTAAAGAATACATAAGTACAATTTCTGATGTTAAAGAAATTGATAACTACACTGTTCAAGTGACTACAAGTAAACCAAATCCAATTCTTTTAAACCAATTATCAAACATATTTATAATGTCTAAAAAATGGTCTATTGATTTTGGAGCAACAGTTTCACAAAACTGGGATGGTGGAGAAGAAACATTCTCAGCAACTAATGCAATGGGAACTGGACCATTCAAAATTACTCTAAGAGAACCAAATACTAAGACAGTATTTGAGAGAAATAGTAATTGGTGGGGTTCAATGAAAGATAATAGTGTTAGTGAAATACACCTATTACCAATTAAAAATTCAGCTACAAGAGTTGCAGCGTTACTATCTGGTGAAGTTGATTTAGTAACTGACGCGCCAGTCCAAGACTTAGCTAGAATTGGAAATTCTGCAGATCATGATGTAGTGAGCACAGCTCAAATGCGTACAATCTTTTTAGGTATGGACCAAGCAGCAGATAAATTAAGATCTGGAAATACTGGTGATAATCCATTTAAGAAAAAAGAAGTAAGACAAGCCCTTTATCAAGCAATAGATATAGAAGCAATTAAGAAAAAAGTAATGAGAGGTCTTAGTGAGCCTGCGGGTATCATAACTTTTCCTGGTGTAAATGGATACACAAAAGATCTAGATAAAAGATTGCCTTATGATGTTGACGCTGCGAAAAAATTGTTAGCTGACGCAGGATATCCAAAAGGTTTCGATGTTGAACTAAGATGCCCTAACGATAGATATGTAAACGACGAAGCAATTTGTACTGCAGTAGTTGGAATGTTAGGCAAAATCGGCGTAAATGTTAATCTATTCGCTCAGACAAAAAGTAAGCATTTTAAGGAATTAAAAGAAGATAAGGGTGATTTCTATATGCTAGGATGGGGAGTTCCAACATTAGATAGTCATTATGTTTTCCATTATCTATATGAGTCAGGCGCTAGCTGGAATAAAGTAAACTTTAGCAACAGCGAAGTTGACGCTGCTATAAGAGTAATGGAAGGTGAAGTTGACTTAGATAAAAGAAATGCAGCTATTGCAAATGCTTGGAAAATTGTAAAAGATGATATTTCATATCTTCCCTTACACCACCAAGTTATTTCTTGGGCAACTAAAAATAGTGTAGATGTTCCAATAAGACCGAATAATGAACCATTATTCCGTTTTGCAAGTTTTAAATAAATAACTTTTTTATAAGCCCTTTGTTTAACAAAGGGCTTATAAGTATAAATATTTCTTAAATTGATAAAGTATTTTTTCAAACGTCTGATTCAATCAGTAATAGTGATGCTTGTTGTGTCATTTGTTTCATTTTCTTTATTTAACTTTGTGGGTGATCCAATTAACAACATGGTTGGCGAAGAAACTTCAGATGAAGAAAGAGCTGAATTAAGAGAAACTCTTGGATTAACAGATCCAATATATATTCAATTTTCAAGGTTTGTAGTAAACGCATCCAAAGGTGAGTTTGGAATTTCATATCAACTTAGGAGACCAGTTTCTGAATTAATTATTGAAAGACTGCCAGCAACTATTGAACTAGTATTAATTTCTGCATTAATTGCATTAGTTTCAGGTACTTTATTGGGAGTTTATACGGGTATTAATAGAAAAGGCTTTTTGAGTGACTTTATACTAGCAGTATCTCTTTTAGGTGTATCACTTCCAACATTTGTGATTGGAATATTATTTATTTACCTTTTTGCAGTCATATTAGGTGTTCTCCCATCCTTTGGAAGAGGAGAGGTTATTGACCTAGGCTTTTGGACTACTGGACTTTTAACTGTTTCAGGATTGAAAGCAATTATACTTCCATCTGTAACACTCAGCCTTTTTCAAATGACTTATATAATTAGGTTAGTAAGAGCTGAGATGATGGAAATATTACAAACTGATTATATAAAATTTGCCAGAGCTCGAGGAATAAGTGAAAAGAGTATTAACTATAAACATGCACTTAAAAATGGATTAATTCCAGTCATAACCATAGCGGGAATAAATATAGGGACATTAGTTGCTTTCTCAATAATTACTGAAACTGTTTTTCAATGGCCTGGCATGGGTTTTTTATTTATTCAGGCGGTTCAATTCGTAGATATACCAATTATGTCAGCATATTTAGTATTTATAGCTTTTGTATTTGTGATGATTAATTTTATTGTAGATATACTATACTATTTTATCGATCCTAGAATTCGAGTTAAGGGAGATGCTACAAGTGGATAAAAAAATACTTGATTCTTGGGAAAGACTAAAAGATAGCGACATTTATTTTAGTTTTATAAAATCTCCAACTGCAATTGTATCATCAATAATATTATTAATAATTTTCTTTTGCTCTTTTTTTGTTGAGTTTGTTACACCTCATAACCCTTTTGATCCTGCATCATTATCTTTGATGGAAGCTTTTACTCCTCCTTCTTGGACAGAGGATGGTATGGCAAAATTTATCTTAGGTACAGATGGACAAGGAAGAGATATGCTTTCAACAATTCTTTATGGTTCGCGAATTTCATTAATAGTTGGATTTTCAGCAATTATTTTTAGCCTAATTTTAGGTGTCTCACTCGGTTTAACAGCAGGTTACTTTGGTGGAAAATATGAAATGATAGTAATGAGATTAACAGATGTGCAGCTTACAGTGCCAAGTATATTAATGGCTTTATTAGTTGATGGTATTGCAAGAGGTATCATCTCCAGAGAAATGCATGACGAGATGGCAATATATGTTTTAATTTTTGCAATAGGCATTTCAGAGTGGCCTCAATTTGCAAGAGTTTCTCGTGCAGCAACCTTAGTAGAAAAAAATAAAGATTATGTTTCAGCTTCATCAATTATAGGCGTTTCAAATTTACTTATTATGTTTAAGCATATACTGCCAAATATAATGAGACCTGTTTTGGTAATAGGCACAATTGGTCTAGCTCTTGCTATAATTGCAGAGTCAACATTGAGCTTTTTAGGAGTGGGAGTTCCTCCAACAACACCTTCATTAGGCACTTTAATTAGATTAGGAAACGATTTTTTATTTTCAGGCGAATGGTGGATAACATTCTTTCCTGCAATATTCTTAGTTATTCTTGCTTTCTCAATTAACTTATTAGGAGATTGGATGAGAGATACACTTAACCCAAGGTTAAAAAAATGACTTTTCTTAAAATAAGTAATTTGAGTGTCGACTATAAAATGAGAAAAGAAACAGTAAATGCTGCAAAAAATGTAAATATAGACATTAAAAAAGGTGAAATAGTTGGATTAGTCGGAGAGTCTGGTTCTGGAAAAAGTACTGTAGCTAATGCAATTGTAAATTTAATTGATGAGCCAGGTAAAGTTTCAAGTGGATCAATATTGATGGGAGAAACAAATATCAGCGAAAATCCAGAAACAATTGTCCAGTATAGAGGAAAAAAAATCGGATTAATATTTCAAGACCCTCAAACCTCTTTGAATCCGATTTTAACAATCGGTGAACAGCTTATAGAAACAATACAAACTCATTTAAACTTGAGTTCAGAAGATGCAAAAAATAAAGCAATTAATTTATTAAAAGAAGTAGGGATCAAGGATGCCGAAAAAAGGTTTTATAATTACCCTCACCAATTTTCTGGAGGGATGAGACAAAGAGTTGTTATTTCTCTTGCTTTATGTTGCGAACCTGAATTATTAATTGCAGATGAACCAACAACAGCACTAGACGTTTCTATTCAGTCACAAATTCTTGAATTAATTAAAAGATTAACAAAAGAGAGAAACTTAGCTGTAATACTTATTACTCATGATATGGGAGTTATTGCCGAAACTACAGATAGAGTAGCTGTAATGAAAAATGGAGACTTAGTTGAGATAGGTTTAACCAAACAGATATTGGTCGAGCCTAAGGAAAAATACACAAAAAGTTTAGTTAGCTCTGTACCACCGACTAATAAAAAAATATCTAGATTTACAATAATTGAAAAAGAGAATGTTAATAAAAATAATAACATTAAAATATTAAACAGATGGTCCAAAAAGATAATTGTTGATCAAAATTTAATAGAAATAAAAAATTTGAGTAAAACTTTTGATGATAGTTTTTTCACAGAGAATACAAAGAATTCTGTAATGGCTGTAGATGATGTCTCACTAAATATAAAAGAAGGGCAATCCTTTGGTTTAGTTGGTGAGAGTGGAAGTGGCAAAACAACAATAGCAAAAATGGTAGTTAATTTGTTTAAACCTAGTTCTGGAGATATTTATTTTGACACTGTTAATATTACCAAAATTAATAAAAATAAAGATCTTCTTAAATTTAGAAAACAAATTCAAATGATCTTTCAGGATCCATTTTCTTCGTTAAATGGAAGACTAAAAGTAAAGGAAATTATTGCAGAACCTATTAAACTTCATAATCCGGATATAAAATCTGGCGATTTAGATACTTATATTCATGATTTGTTAGAGTCTGTTGAATTAACTCAACAGTCTGCAATTAGATATCCCCATGAATTTTCAGGGGGCCAAAGGCAAAGAATATCAATAGCAAGAGCATTAGCTACTCAACCAAGACTTCTTGTCTGTGACGAACCTACATCAGCATTAGACGTGAGCATTCAAGCACAAATATTAAACTTATTAAAAGATCTTCAAGAACAGTTAAATCTCACTATTTTATTTATAAGCCATGATTTACCTGTTGTTAGGCAAATGTGTGATAAAATAGCTGTGCTTAAAGATGGAAAATTATGTGAAGTGTCCGAAACAGAAGAGCTGTTTAAAAATCCTAAACATAGTTATACTAAGGAACTACTAAAATTAATGCCAAAAATTGAATCAATTTATAACTAAAAGGAGAAAACAATGACAATATTTAAAAAAATTTCTGAAAATGAGGCTACTGGCAAAGTAAAAGAAATTTTTGATGAAATAAAAGAAACCCGACAAATAACTGAAATCCCAAATTTTTGGAAAACTATGGCTAATAGTCCTGAAACATTAGAAAGAACCTGGAGATCATTACAACAAGTAATGGGAAAAGGTGAATTAGATCCTGCTGTAAAGGAGCTTATTTATGTTGCAGTTTCAATTACTAACAATTGTGAATATTGTATTAAATCTCATTCTTTAGCTGCCAGAAAAAAAGGTGCTACAGACGGAATGATAAACGAAATGATCGCAATTGTCGGGATGGCAAATGAAACAAATCGTTTGGTTGAAGGTTATCAAGTAGAAGTCGACGACTTTCTCAAATAAAATGAATTTTGATTTTGTTTACAAGATATGTACAAAATCTGAGTGGAGTGAGGCAAAACAAAATAATGTTTTTAAAGGCACTGCATTAGATTTAAAAGATGGTTATATCCATTTTTCTGATAAAGATCAGGTCAAGCAAACACTAAAAAAGTTTTATATTAATCAAACTAATTTAATAATTCTTAAAGTGGATGCTCTAAAATTAAAAAATCTAGTTTGGGAGCAATCAACTGATGGCAACATGTTTCCACATTTATACTCAGATCTAGATTTAGATTTTGTAGTTAAAGAATATATTATTGATTTAAAAGATGATGGTAAGCATAATCTGCCAGACAAACTTTAATATTTAATTTGATTTTCCAACTAAATTGACAATTAAAACACCAGATATAATTAATATGAGACCTATAATTGTAAAAAAGTCTGGAATTTGATTAAATTTATAAATACCAACAACTGAAGTAGCTATTATACATAAGCCTGCAAATGAAGCATAAGTTACGCCAACAGGAATAGTTTTCATAACTATAGACAGCGTATACATGCAAGCAACTATTGTTATTGCTGTAAAGACACTTGGTAAAAATATTGTAAAACCATTTGCAGCTTTGGCAAAACCATTAGATGCTGTACCAAGAGCAACTGCAATAATTAAAATTATATAAGCAGTTATATTACTCATCAATTCAGAATAATATTATCTAAAATTAATATCTACAAACTTTTCTAATTTATTCAATTATTATTGGCCCAACCATTCCAGTTTCATAATGACCCGGAATATTACATGCCATTTCTAAAGAAATATCTTTTGAAAACTTCCAAATAATTTCTCCTGTTTTATTTGGCTCTAACATTACACTATTTGCGTGTTTGTGGCCCAATGAATGATCTTTTTTTGACATTTCTTTCATTTTTTTATGGTCAATTCGGTCGCCTAAAAGAATATCGTGTTCAATTAATCTTGCCATTTCGGGTTGGTGATCAATATGCATCTTTTTAGTTCCAATATTATATTCATGAACTAGTTCACCTAAATTTTTAACAATTATTTTTACCGTTTCACCTTTTTTAACTTGAATTGAACTTGGCTCATAATAATTATCATACATCTTTACTTCTATTACTCTTGTAACATCATTTGGATCACCCTTAGACCCAATCATCTTCATTGAAGCAGCATTAGAATTAAAGGCGATAAAAATAAATAAAAGTATAAGTTTTTTCATTATTTAGGCATTGGTGTTGCGCCAGTCTCTAAACTCATGATTTTTCCATTATCATATTTGTAGACTGCCATTACTGCTTCAGTGTTTCCATCATCAAATGTTACAAACGCGTGGTGTACACCAACTTCGTCATTTTCATATACAACTCTTGTATCTCTTTGATTAATATCACCGCTCATCGCCCATTTGATCACTTCAGCTTTACCTAAAGTATTTCCTGATTTATGCATTGTAAATTTGAAATCGTCATGCAAAAGCTCCTTCATAGCTGCTTCATCTTTATTTTTTAATGCAGCACTGTATTTTTCTAATATTGACATTTTATCTCCTTTATACTCCTTCAACTATTATTCCATTAGTATCTGCGTTATCTAATCGAATTTGTTTTATTGGTTTATATTCTTCGGAATTATACCATTCCTTTGCTTTCTCGTAACTTGGAAATTTTATCACAACTGTCCTTGGATGCTGCCATGACCCTTCAATAGTCTCGCTGGTACCACCTCTCACAAGATACTCTCCACCAAATTTTTCTGCAGTGGGTTTAACTTTGTCTATGTATTCCTTATAATTTTCAGGATTGTTAACATTAAGGTTAAAGATCGCATAACCACTCATAATTATTCTCCTGGTTTAATAACAGACTTTGTGGCATCTGCAGCATTTTGAAAAGCTTTATTGTAGTCAATAACTTCATGTACCATCAAATCATCCATTAGACCTGAATTTTTAAAAGCTATCTTCAAGGCAAGTGCTTGTTCATAATCTCCTTCTACACATGAGATAACATCAAATCTACCTCTTACCCATTCATAGCTGATCAATTTTAAACCAGCAGCCTCCGTAACTTTCTTAGTCGATGCATATCTATCCGCAGAAGGATCATTTTGCATTCTTTTCATTAATTCTGCACTTATTTTGCCAATCAAATAAAATCTTGCCATATTACATTTCAACTTTTGTTAAATCCCAAGCAGTCATTTTGATAACACATTCATCGTAAATTTCCTTTCCAACTGGATGTGTACCAGATATTAGTTCTTTCATTTTTTCCATATTATGAACAAATACCTTAAACATTACGCCACTTTTATCTGGCTTTACTGCTCCTATAGTTTTTTCTGGATGAGCTGCAGATTTTCTCACACTCATACCTTCATCTGATTGCATCCATCCCATAAATTTTTCAAGCTTTCCTTCTTTCAAATCTACGATTACTAACACTTCTTTTTCCATATTTTTCTCCTTTTTTTTGTTTAATATTTTAATTCAATTAAATGATTATTCAATTGTTTCAATGGTTGTTCCAGGAAAAGCATATCCAACTTGATATGTGAATAAAATCGTCTGAAATTCTTGTATTTCAGACCATTGTGAACCAAGTTGTTGATGATTTGCAAATCCAGCAGGATTTTCATAAAATTCATTTAATACATAGAAAATATTACCAGTTGTCCCTTGTGATGGGTCACCAGGATTTTTCCACTCAGGACCTTTCATGATCGAATATGAATTTAGTTTTTTTTCACCTGTTAATGGATGTGTTTCTTTCATCCATTTTGCATGTTTCATAAGCATTTCCTCAACTTTTGCTGTATCGGCCATAGGAACTTTAAGAGTTATTGAAAAACCATTTGCATTTGCATGACCATCAGCAAAAGAGTTTGTTGTGAACAGACTTAATATTAGAATTAAAAAAATTTTTTTCATTTATTTACCTTTCTTTAAATTTATCATTTCATTAATGCATATTCACCCATGAAATAAATTGAAGAGGCAAATTTATTTTCTTGGGCTGAGTTAATTGGTGTGTACCCTGTTGAGCCACTACATTCTATTCCTTTATATTTTCCTGTTCCCCCTAAACATTTAAATGTACCATTCATTGAGTCTCCAAGTGGAATTTCGTAGTATGTAAAAATAGTATCCCCATCCATTTGATTTATTTTACAGTGTCCCATTTCAAATCCCTTTCCTGGGATTGTGCCTGCGCCAAGACAATATTGTGAAGCATTATCCATGAATGTTGTACCTTCGACTGCCATTAATCCTCCAACTCCATCGTAAGTAAAAGTTAAAAAGTTACCCTCGTTATCAGTAAGAAATTTGTTATCTCCAACAATAAAACCTTTAAGATCAATTTTTCCTTTATGACCGTCTGCAAAACTTGATGTTGTAAATATTAAAAAAAACATAATTACATATATTTTTTTCATCATTAGAATTATCCTTTGTGGTTCATCACAGATTCATCAGTCATCATGGTCATTTTAGATTGGTCCATTATTACTCCAGAATCTATTCTTGCTTGAGTTAGTTCTGCATCTCCACCAAAACCTTTTAAGCCCTCAGGTGATTCAAAATGAATAACTACAGTCATAGCATTATCATCTTCTTTATCTGCACCTGCAAAAGCTATAGTCATTCCATACTTTTTAAGTTTCTCACTATTTGCAAGCATCATTTCCTTCCAAGAATTAAAACCTTTTGAGAGTTTTTGTTCTATTTTTACAAACATAATATATCTCCTTTTTTTTGCTAATTTAATCTGAGCAAACGCTCATTACTGTTGTCTCTTGTTTATGACCAGATTCCGCAATTACTTTAGCATTCTCTGGATTCTGCATAAATTTTTGCATAGTGTCTGCTGCTGGTGTTTCCATCACAATATGTACTTTATTTGGATTTTCTATTTCATTACCTACGTAAATAGTTTTAATACCTGCTGCTTCCCTAGGACCAGAGTGCTCATCAAACATTTTTTTCCAGTGAGCCCAGTCTTTTACTTCAAAGTTACCAACCATTTTTACCATTTTATTCTCCCCAAACCCCGGCAAACTCATATGCTTCAACAGGTTCATTGCCAACTACCCAAGCGTCATGACCTGGTGTTACGGAGTAAGAATCTCCTGCTTTATATGTAACCTCTGTTCCATCATCGTGTTTTGCACAAACAGATCCCTTTGTGATAATTCCAATATGGTTTGCCTGACAACTGTCAGTTCCAATATGTGGCTTAACATCTGTAGACCATTTCCATCCTGGTTTTAAATGTAATCTAACTACTCTTTGACCGCCTACTTTAACTGCTTCTATTTTAGCATTATTAAACTTATCAACTACCTCATCTGCTTTATCAAAGGTTTTAACTTCAATACTACTCATATTAAACTCCTTCTGTTAGTTTATAATTATTTTGGTATTTTGGTTGCGCCTGTTTCGAGTTCAATGATTTTACCATCTTTAAATTTCCAATAACACATTAAAGCCTCTTTATTTCCATCTTCGGCATAAGTAACAATAGAATGATCAAAACCTATTTCATCGTTTTCATATAAAATTCTATATTTATCAACTTTCATGAAACCTTTGTTAATTGCTTCAATCATACCTGTTTTTCCACTTTCAGTATAGGCTCCCTGAAGATGAGAATATCTCTTATAATCATCATGAATAATCTCAGCTGCTGCTGCACCATCTTTTTCCATGATTGCTTTATTAAGTTTTTCTAAAATTGACATATTGTTCCTTACTTCTTCATTGCATTGAACATGCTAAGCGTATCATCAAAAGTCATCATAACTTTAGTTTTTCCCTCATCACTTACTTCAAAATAGTGACCAAACATAGTATCCATGTTATCCGCAGTTGCATGAACTCTTGCAAAAACTTTATTTCCTTCACTTATCATATCTAAAACTTTTAAATGGAAATTTGGCCAAGTAGCTGGGATTTTAGACATTGCAGCCATCATAGCTTGTTTCCCTTTGTGAACTCCAGAAAGTGGATGTACACCTTCTTTACCTGGAAAAGTCCAAACGATTTCATCATCGATCATATCATTAAAAAATGTTTCCATATCTCCTGAACCAAATAGTTCATATGCTTTTTTAGTTTGCTCTTTTACGTCCATAGTTTCTCCTTTAAATTAATTGTTATATTAGAGTTTATTATATGATAGAAATGTAATGAATTTATTACAGTACTGCTATGCGTGATTATATCCAGTGAGGATAGGGAAGACCTTTTTCTTTTAAAAAAGATTTATTGAACATCTTTGAGTTGTATTTATCAGATTTATCACAAAGAATTGTGACAATCGTTTTACCTGGTCCTAAAAGTTTACCCAATCTTATTGCTCCAGCAATGTTCACTCCACAACTTGTACCTAAACTTAAACCTTCTTTTTCAATTAAATCGAATAAAACAGGTAAAGACTCATGATCACTTATTGAAAATGCTCCATCAATACGTGCTTTTGCAAAATTCGCAGTAACTCTACTAGATCCAATACCTTCAGTTATTGAACCACCTTCACTCTTTAATTCACCATTTTCAACGTAACTATATAGAGAGGAACCTGTTGGATCTGATAAATATATTTTAATATCTTTATTCTTTTCTTTTAAAAAACTACTTACACCTGCAATTGTACCACCAGTACCAGATGAACATACAAAACCATCTATTTTGCCATCAGTCTGTTCCCATATTTCTGGCCCTGTTGTTTCATAATGACCTTTAGAATTAGCAGTATTATCAAATTGATTAGCCCACACTACACCGTGATTGTTGCTACTTTTTAATTCATCAGCCAATCTTCCTGCATATTTAACAAAGTTATTTTCATCTTTATAAGGTTTTGGTGGAACCAACCTCAAATCAGCTCCAATATTTCTTAATAAATCTTTTTTTTCTTGTGTTTGATTATCATTCATTACGATAATAGTTTTATAACCAATAGAATTTCCTAATAGACATAACCCAATTCCGGTATTACCAGCAGTTCCTTCAACAATTGTTCCACCTTTTGAAATTAGTTTTTTTTCTTCAGCATCTCTTATTAATGCTAGAGCTGCTCTATCTTTAACAGAGCCTCCCGGATTAAGGTACTCTGCTTTTCCATAAATATTACAACCAGTAATTTCTGATGCGGCTTTTAATTTAAATAATGGAGTGTTTCCTATTGCTTCGACAAAATTATTTTGTAAAGTTTTCATACATCAAGTTTTGTATCACCTCCTGGTGCAACACCATAGGGTTTAAATTCTTCTGATGCAGTTCCAACATTTTTTGCAGGAATTCCAACCATTACTGCATTTTCTGGAACATCTTTTGTAACAACAGCATTAGCTCCAATTTTTGCATTTTTACCAACTACAACTGGCCCAAGTATTTGTGCACCAGATCCTACAACAACATTTTCTTTTAGAGTTGGGTGTCTCTTAACATTTCTTTGATCATCTGAATTTATACTTGGAGCAATTCCGCCTAATGTTGCCATGTGATAGATGGTAACATTATCTCCAATATCAGATGTTTCTCCAATAACTACTCCCATACCATGATCTATAAAAAGATTTTTTCCAATTTTAGCATTTGGATGGATTTCTATACCTGTTAAAAACCTTGAGAACTGAGAAATTATTCTTGCAACAAGATGAAATTTTGCAATTGAAAAAAAATTTGCAATTCTATGAAAAAATATAGCTTTAACACCAGGATAAGTTAGTATTAAACTCAACTTTGATCTTGCAGCAGGATCTCTTTTAATTATCGATTCTAAAAAATCATTCATGTTAATTTAAGATTAGTTATTAAAATTTAACTACTTGTTACAACAGCAGTTTTCTGATGATGGTTTGCAATCACAGTTTTTACAAACGCATCTGTCACAAGAACAGTCTTTACATTTACAGTGTATATTATTGCATACCATAGGAGTTATATAATTGTATATTTTTTAAAAACAATACTAATAATACCCCTGATTTTAGAGTTCTTTAAGCGTTAATCCCTTTAGATTTGCTGGTACTGCTATATCCATCATTTTTGGATTGGCTAGATTAAGATTATCCATAATTTCTGCATATTCCTCCTTTGAGCTAACTTGTAGTCTAGGGTTATTACTCTTCTCACTACCAATTGTTGAATTTTTTTTCCCATTATAATCATGAGCAGGGTATACTAGGGTTTCTTCAGGAAGTTTTAATAGTTTACCAAATAATGATTCATATGCTTCATAAGCACTACCATTTTGAAAATCTGTTCTACCTGTACCATTTATTAAAAGAGTATCTCCTGTAAAAACTCTATCATTCATTAAGTAACTATATGAACAATCAGTATGTCCTGGAGTATAAATGGCTTTAAGTTCAATTTTCTCAATATTTATATTTTCGTCATCTTTTAACTTTATATCAATCACCTCCGACTTAGAATTTTCACCCATAATACGAATACAATTTGTTCTTTTATTTAATTCGTTTAGACCAGTCACATGATCAGCATGAATATGAGTGTCTATTACCTTCACTAGTTTTAAATCTAAATCCTTTAAAACTTTTATATATTGATCAGTATGCTCAATAACTGGATCTATGATTAAAGCCTCTCTGCCTTTTCCACTAGAAATAATGTATGTATAAGTTGAGGATTTTTCGTCAAACAATTGATTAAATATCATATTAAAAGATTATTAAAATTTGCATACCAAATCAATCTTCATTATAATTATTCTAAATAATAACTAAGGAGAGACTAAATGTTAAAAATAAACAGTATGTGTCCTGATTTTCAATGCAAAACTACAGAGGGAGATATTTCTTTTCATGAGTGGCTTGGAGATAGCTGGGGCGTATTATTTTCTCACCCAAAAGATTTTACACCAGTTTGTACTACAGAATTAGGTTCATTAGGACAAATGAAAGCTGAGTTTGATGCAAGAAATGTAAAAGTAATCGGACTAAGTGTAGATGGAGTTGAGGATCACAAAAAATGGTTAGAAGATATCAAAGATGTATCTGGAACGATGCCTGATTATCCTATTATCGCTGATGAAGATTTAAAAGTTGCAAAACTTTTCAATATGTTAGAGGCCGATGCAGGGACAACATCAATGGGTCGTACTGCAGTTGATAATGAGACTGTAAGAACTATTTTTGTTGTAAGACCAGATAAAAGAATTGGTCTTTATTTAACTTACCCAATGGCTACAGGTAGAAATTTCCATGAAATTTTGAGAGCCATAGACTCAATGCAACTGACTGCAAAACATAAAGTTGCAACACCTGCTAACTGGAAAAAAGGTGAAGACGTAGTTATTCTTCCAGCAGTTAAAGATGAAGAGGCTAAGAAAATTTATCCAGATGGATGGGAAACAGTTAAACCATATCTAAGAAAAGTACCTGACCCTTCAAAATAAACGGTTAAAAAAATATACAATAAACTCAGTTTTAGTTAATAAATACTAGGACTGGGTTATTGTTATTTAAATTTTTTATATTTTATCATTGATACGTTAGCAATGAGAAGATTTGGATCAACAAAAACTTTAGATTCTTTAATTTTTTTAAAAGATTTATAAGCAAATATTGCTATAGGTAACTCCGTACATCCTAAGATAATTTTCTTACACTTGATTTTTATAAGATAATTTACTGCTGGTCGAATTGCTTTTTCAGCTTCTCGAATTTTACCCATTTTTACAAATTTTATAGATTTATTAACCGAACTTTTCTGCAAAATTTTACTAGGGCTCAGTAAATCAAAACTTTTTTGGAAATATTTATGATAAATTTTAGTATTAAGAGTTGCTTCAGTCGAAAGAATTCCTATTCTAGAATTTTTTTTGGATGTTTTTTTTATATTCACATAAACTTCTTTAGGCATACTTAAGATTGGTATTTTAATTTTTTTTTGAAGATCGTCATACCAGTAATGTGCAGTGTTACAAGGCATCACAATAAATTTGCAGCCATTCTTTTCCAACATTTTACAACCTTCAACAAGAGACTTTAAAACGTTAGAATATTTTCTTATATTTTCAGGACGCCTTGGTATGTTTGATTTGTTATACAAAACAAATAAAGGATATTTTTGATCAAGCTTACCTCTATTAAGTTTTGCAAGTTTATTGCAGAAATCCAGACCTGCTTGTGTTCCCATTCCTCCAAGAATACCAATCATAAATTTTTTTGAATTTTGTATTAAAAACTAGCTTATACAACTATATTTTATCTAAATTTATGCAAGAAATTTATGTAGATGATTTTGGTGACGGCTTTCCACTAGTTTTAGTTCATGGATATCTAGGATCTTCAGAGATGTGGAAATTTCAAAAAGATTATTTAAGCAAATACTTCAGAGTTATTACTCCAGCTCTACCTGGATTTGGAGAAAGTCATGATATTAAATCTTTGAATTCCATAAACTTAATGGCAAAAAATATTTTGAAATTAGTTGATAAGAAAAAAATAGATAAATTTAATTTATTGGGACACTCAATGGGGGGCATGATAGTTCAAGAAATTGCAAGAATAAGTGGAGATAGAATTAATAAATTAATCTGTTTTGCTACAGGTCCTATTGGAGATATTCCTGGAAGGTTTGAACCAATAGATAAATCAATTGAAAGACTTCAAGTTGAGGGAATTAAAAATCATGTTGAAAGAATACCGCCTAACTGGTTTGTAGAAGGCAAAAATTCAAAAAATTATTCTTTGTGTGAAAATGCTGTTAAGAATACATCAAAAGAAACTGCTCAAAATGCATTAATAGCAATGAGAGATTGGAATGGACTTGAAAATTTGAAAAATATTAAAAATAAAACCCTTATTATATGGGGAGATAGAGACAAGTCATACAATTATGAGCAGATCTCTTTATTAAAAAAATTTATACAAGAAAGTTATTTAAAAATATTTGAAGGGTGTTGCCATAACGTA
This sequence comes from uncultured Pelagibacteraceae bacterium, assembly GCA_902552755.1. Classification (GTDB taxonomy): domain Bacteria; phylum Pseudomonadota; class Alphaproteobacteria; order Pelagibacterales; family Pelagibacteraceae; genus Pelagibacter. The sequence goes on from CACDHV010000011.1 coordinate 27,350, forward strand.
CACTTGGAGGAACCAGAGAAATTTAATCAAGCAGTGAAAGAATTTTTAATTAAATGAATAAAAATGTATGGTTACTGTTTGCAAGTAATGCATTTGCATTTTCAGTTGCACCTGTAACAGTGTTTTTAAGTGGAATAATTGGATCTAGCATAAGCCCAATTAAATCTTTGTCGACTTTACCAATGTCATTATCAATTGTTGGTACAGCTCTTTTTATAATAGCTGCTTCCAAAATAATGAGTATCACTGGTAGAAAAAAAGGATTTATACTTTCATCCATCACAACCTCATTGTTTGCTTTACTGGCAGCCTATGCAGTGATGAAACAAAATTTTATTCTTTATTCATTCTCATGCTTTTCACTTGGATTTGGGATGGCATTTGCTCATCAATATCGTTTTGCTGCTGCTGAAAGTGTAGATAAAAAACAGGCTCCAAAGGCAATTTCCTTATTACTCTTTGCAGGAATTTTATCAGCTCTACTAGGTCCTAATCTAGCAAATCTTGGAAAGAATATTATTTCAGAGGGTTTATATGTCGGCTCTTATCTATGTTTGTCATTATTAACTTTATCATCAATTATTTTTTTAGTTTTTTATAATGAAAAGAAAGTTACTGAGAAAAAAAAAATTTCAAGAGGAAGATCAATTTTAGAATTAATTTCTCAACCAAGGTTTCTTCAGGCTTTAGTCTCCTCATCTTTTGCTTATGCAGTAATGTCTTTTTTAATGACCGCTACTCCAATAAGCATGCATATTAATGATAATATGTCTTTAAACAGCACCAGTTTTGTAATTCAATTACACATAATTAGCATGTTCTTGCCGGCATTAGTTACTGGAAATCTAATTAAAAAATTTGGACACAGCAAAATTATGTATTGTGGCGTACTATTTTTTATAATCACAATATTTCTGAGTTATCTTAATCAAACAGTTACAAACTATTTATTTTCATTAATATTTTTAGGTCTTGGATGGAATTTTCTATTTATATCAGGGACAAGCTTACTTGTATTAAATTATAGAGAAGAAGAAAGGTTTAGAGCTCAAGGTTTTAATGACTTTATAGTTTTCTCAATACAGGCTACTGCAAGCTTAACAGCAGGTGTTGTATTAAGTTATACGAGCTGGAAAACTATGAACATATTGTGCATACCCTTTTTGATTATAATAATTTTTACAATCCTAAGAGCTGACAGATCATATAAAAAAATTTAAGTTAAAGACGTGTCAACTTGTTGCACCAATTAGATATTGTTTATCTAATTTAAGATAATATATGCGAATTATGATAAAAAATAATAAACTTATAATTTCATTTACAATTTTAATCAGTACATTTTTTACGAATATAGCATTAGGTGCGGATGTTACAGTTGAAATGTTGAATAGGCTTGATAAAGAGTCAAATGTTTTTGAGCCTAAAATTGTTAGAGTAAATACTGGAGATACAGTTCTTTGGAAAGCAAATGACAAAGGACATAACGTTGAATTCATAAAAAAAGGTGTGCCAGAGGGAGTAGGCAAATTCAAATCAAAATATAACAAGGATGTTGAATACAAGTTCGATGTCCCTGGGATATATGCTTACTGGTGTACACCACACAAAAATATGGGAATGATTGGTTTTGTGGTGGTTGGAGATGACAAATCTAATCTGGATGCTATTAAAAAACTTAGATTTTCCTCAAAATCTAAGAAAATTGCACCAGGTTTAATAGACCAACTATAAACCAGAAAATATTTTTGGATTAAGTCTTCTGACTTTTATAAGTGAATCTTTGAACTTCCCGGTAAGATGAAAGTCTCCCGGGAAGGCAATACACCTTATTTTTGCTTTTCTTGCAAAACTTAGACTTATTTCTGTGTCCTCGATAGCTACACATTTACTTGATTTAAGATTTAATTTTTTCATGCAATGTTTATAAATATCTGATTTGTCTTTAAAGGTTTTAATAATTTTATCATGACCTATGTAATCAAAATCGTTTTTTTTGATATAGCGATTTAAAGATTTAAACACTCCATCAACGTTATTTTTAGTTGTAGATGTAACAAACCCAATTTTTATTTCATTTTTTTTACAGAATTTAATAATATTTTTTACTCCAGAACGTGGTTTTAATTTATTATTTTTTAAATATTGATTGAATATAAATGTTTTTAAGTTTCTTATTTGTTTTGCATTCACTAAAGTTTTTTTTGACATACCATATTTTTTAACTCTAATTTCACCACCTGGTTTTTGTAACATCGATTGATACATTTTTTTCGTCCAGTACCAATCAAGACCATTTTTTTTAAAAGCTTTGTTAAATGATTGTCTTTGAATATTTGAAGTTTCAACAATTGTACCAATTGAACCAAATAAAACTGCTTTAATCCTCATTAGCCTTTGACGGCACCAGTTGTTAATCCACTTATTACTTGTCTTTGGAAAAACATAACTAACATAAATAGAGGGGCAGTGGCAGAAACAACTGCAGATACTGCCCACATCAGATTACCTTCATGTTGATTTGTTCCAAGATAACTTTGAATTTTGGGTACCATTGTATGATTTTCTTGGTTTAGAAGTAGCGCTGTTACCGTAAAATCATTATATGCTAACATTAGACTAAACAAACCAGCAGTAATAACACCAGGCCACATTACAGGCATAATTATATATCTAAATGCTTGAAAGTATGAACAACCATCTATTAATGCACTTTCATCTAATTCTTTTGGCACTGTTTTAAAAAAAGAATAGAGTAACCACAAAGTAAAAGGTTGATTAATTGCTACTAAAACTACAATTGTAGTCGGTAAAATTCCCCAAATCTGCAATTCAAAAAAGGGAAAAAGGTAACCTGATACCAATGTTATGTGTGGCATTGCTCTAAAAATTAATGCTGCAATTAGTATCCAAAACGCATACCTTTCTGTGGATCTAGATAAAGCGTAAGCTCCTAATGTTCCTAAGAAAAGTGATATTGTAACTACGAAGACAGTGACTATTATTGTATTTCTTGAAGCTTTCCAAAACTCACCTTCAGTCCAAGCCTCAGAGTACGCATTTGATGTAAATTGTCCCCCAGTTTCTATTAGGGTATTAAACGCAGAAATTGCGTACCACCAATCTGCTCTTGAAAAAAAATCTGCTCTTACCTTAAAAGATCCCCAAAAAGTCCAAATAAATGGGAAGCATGCAATTAACAACCAAATAATTATAAAAGTTGTATTAAACGTTTTTAACGCATTTGATCTTTTGTCTAATCCATATTCCATTATCTAGCGGTCCTAAATTCTTTCCATGTTCTTATTAATACTGGTGCCAGCAAAATAGCAATTCCAATTATAGTCATCATTGAAGTTGCTGCTGCTGATCCAAATAAAATTACTTCCTCATTAACTAAATTGTCGTAAATTAACCAAGATAAAGACTGTGCACTTCCTTCAGCACTAAAACCAATTATTGGTTCAAAGACTCTAAAGTTATCCATTAATGATATTAAAGCTACAAAAGTAACAACTGGATAAATATGTGGTAGAACAATGTGTCTAATTCTTTGGTATCTTGATGCTCCATCAATAATTGCTGCTTCAACTGGTTCTTGAGGCACTGTTTGTAAAGCTGCATAAAAAACTACAAAAGCAAAAGGAGAATGATGCCAAATTCCATAAATTATTATTGTTATCCAAGTAAGTGTTCTAGAAGATTTCAATGATAGGTATGGATCTTCCATCATTAATTGTAAATTTGCACCAATAATACCCTCTGCATCAATCATCCAGAATAGAACAAGTGATCCAACTAATGGTGTAACTATCATTGGTAATATTGTGCCAAATATTAGCGGGCCTCTTATTTTTCTTGATATTGCATTTAAACTTAATGCTATGATGAAGCCTAATAATAAGACATTTGGAGTTACAAACAAACAGTATGTTAAAGTAAACAAAAGTGCTTTATAAAAAGGTAAATTTGTAACTTGGTCAATAAAATCTCCAAGTGTGTCAGTCTCATCCCAAAATTCTGATATTTGCTCAATTGCTAAATGATTTCTATCAACATATGTTCCAAATCCGTTAAATTTACCCAATGGCCTCTCATCTCTTAGAACGGATGTTGCTTCTTGGTCAACAACAATTGAAACAGTACAACCAAAAGGATCACATTTTTTTACTTCTTTTACTACTTGATCATGTTGAGCATAAAAAGATTGAATACCAGTAGATATTATCGGGAGCCCAATAAATAGAATCATTGCCAAACCAGTTGGCAAAAAAAACCAGAAAAAAGTTTTATTTGGCATTTACGATTAAGTGGGGATTAAATCCCCACTTAAATATTTATTTTATAGAAAGCCTTGTTCTTTAGCTTTACTTATATAAGCAGCCTCGACATCTTTTAGTGCTTGTTCCGCAGATTCTTTTCCCTGCAAGAATTCAACTATTTCACTTCCTAATGCACCATGCATTAAACCCATTTGAGGTAACATTGGGTAAGGTTTCGCCCCCATTTTAACAGCTTCAATTACACCAATAGATTTTGGTCCTGGCACAAAGCCTTCAACCAACCAAACAGCTTGGTCGGCTGCATCTGCAACCATTTTCTTGTTTGAAGCAGCATGAGCTAGAGCTATAAAAGATGCTTCTGCATCACTGTCAGATCTATTTTTTGCTAAAGTAAATCCGTCCCACCATAATGTTGCAGCTGGAATATTTCCTCCACCAACAGTTGCTGGTCCAGTTAGTTTGGTAGCTGCAGTAATTTTTGCATCTCCTTCATCATCTAATAAAGTTCCTGATCTTGATGCCCATAATGTCATAAGCGCAACTTTTCCAGATTCCCATTCAACTTTAATAGCCTCACTGTCATGAGTAAGATAATCAGGGTTACTCAAACTAGCTAATTTTTTTAGCATGTTTAATGTAGCTACACCTTTTGCATTATTTATATTTGGCTCAGCAGTACCAGCTTTAAAAAATTCACCGCCGTGACCGATAAACATATTTACAAATTCCTCAGCTAAATTCCATCCAGCTTTATATGCAGCTGCATAAGGATGTTGCATTTTACCTGATGCTCTTATTTTTTCTGATGCAGCAACAACTTCTTCGTAAGTTTTAGGTACAGGTATACCTAATTCTTTTAGAACATCTTCTCTATAATATAGATGTTGAGTGTTGGCCATAAAAGCCACAGCCATTACTTTTCCATCTATTGTAATTAATTGTGAGTCTTGAATTCCTTTTCCATATTTTTTAACTAGATCATCCATAGGTCTAATTAAATCCTGGTTCATCAAAGGCACTATAGAACTATTAGCTGCAATTCTTGCTGAAAACTCAGAAGGGTTTGCGGTTAAGGCAGGAACAGCTATTTTGTTATGCTCAGATGAGTGAGTAACCTTAAAATCTGCACTTCCTTTACATCCTTTAGCTGTTTCAACAAAAGTTCTTAATGCTGGAAAATCATTTGCTAAAATATTTATTGAACCACTTGGTTTACTGCAATGCCCATCAGCATATGCGGTTGTTCCAAAAAGTATGAACAATAAAGTTAATAGTATTTTTTTCATATTATCTCTCTTTTTTGGTTGTTTATAATTATTCTAAACAAAAACTATATCTTTAAGGATTGTTTAATAAAAGTGATTTTTAAATCACTTTTGACGCAAGTTCAGATCCGACCACAAGTGACTCTAGTTTTTTATAAACTATGTTTTCATCAACATTTCCAAAACCAGCAAAAGTGCTGAATCCACAATCAGTTCCAGCCATTAATTGGTCAGGGTCTACTACTCTGGAAAAGGCTAGAATTCTATGTTTTACAACGTC